>JADKHK010000013.1:912500-1251541 GCA_016721845.1 Lysobacterales bacterium | reverse complement strand
CGCGAACGGCTGCTCACGACGCGCGGCCATGAGGCGCTCGGCGCAATCCCTGGGCAGGCCATCGATCTGGCGCAGGCCGAGACGTAGCGCCTCGGCCTCCAGCGTGCAGTCCCAATCGCTATGCATCACGTCGACCGCCCGCACCTCGACGCCGTGGCGTTGCACGTCCTGCACGATCTGCGCCGGTGCGTAGAAACCCATCGGCAGCGAGTTCAGCAGGGCGCAGGCGAAGGCCGCGGGTTCGTGGCATTTCAGCCAGCTCGACGCGTACGCGAGGATGGCGAAACTGGCCGCGTGTGATTCCGGAAAGCCGTAGTCGCCGAAGCCCTTGATCTGTTCGAAGATGCGATTGCAGAAGTCTTCGCTGTAGCCCCGCGCGCGCATGCGGCCAAGCAGTTTCTCGCGCAAGTGTTCGAGGCCGCCATGACGTTTCCAGGCCGCCATCGAGCGGCGCAGTTCGTCTGCCTCGGTGGCGGTGAACTTCGCTGCAACCATCGACAACTGCATCACCTGTTCCTGGAACAACGGAATACCGAGCGTGCGTTCGAGCACGGGCTTGAGTTCATCGAGTTCGTAGGTGACGGGTTCTTCGCCGGTGCGACGGCGCAGGTAGGGATGGACCATGCCGCCCTGGATCGGACCCGGACGCACGATCGCGACTTCGATGACGAGATCGTAGAAGTTCCGGGGCTTCAAACGCGGCAGCATGCTCATCTGCGCCCGCGATTCGATCTGGAACACGCCGAGGGTGTCGGCGCGCTGGATCATCGCGTAGGTTTCCGGATCCTCGGCCGGAATCGTCGCCAGCGTGTAGTTGCGGCCGCGATGCACGCGCAGCAGGTCGAGGCAGCGGCGGATGCAGCTGAGCATGCCGAGTGCGAGCACGTCGACCTTGAGCAGGCGCATCGCCTCGAGATCGTCCTTGTCCCACTGGATGATGGTGCGCTCGGGCATGGCCGCGTTCTCGATCGGTACCAGCGCCGCCAGCGGATGTTCGGAGATCACGAAACCGCCGACGTGCTGCGACAGATGCCGCGGAAAGCCTCGCAGTTGCCGCACCAGGTGCAGGGTCTTGCGCAGGATCGGGGCTTCCGGGTCGTAGCCATGTTCGCGCAGGCGTTGTTCCAGCACCCTGTGTGAATCCCAGCCGCCGATGATGTTGCTGAAGTGGTCGACGGTATCGAGCGGCAGGCCGAGTGCGCGCCCGACATCGCGGATCGCGCTGCGGGTGCGGTAGCGGATCACGGTGGCGGCGAGCGCGGTGCGGTCGCGGCCATACTTGCCATAGATGTACTGGATGACCTCTTCGCGGCGTTCGTGTTCGAAGTCGACATCGATGTCCGGCGGTTGGCCACGCGCGCTGGAGAGGAAGCGTTCGAACAGCACGTTCATGCGCGCCGGATCGACCGCGGTGATGCCGAGGCAGAAACACACCACCGAATTCGCCGACGAACCGCGGCCCTGGCAGAGAATGTTGCGGCTGCGCGCGAAACGCACGATGTCTTCAACAGTCAGGAAGAAGGACTCGTATTCCCGGTCGGCGATCAACGCCAGTTCCTTCTCGATCAGTTCGCGCACGTGCGGCGGTACGCCTTCTTCCCAGCGACGACGCGCGCCGGCTTCGGTCAGGGCGCGCAGATGCTGTGCCGGTGTCAGGCCTTCCGGCACCAGTTCGCGCGGGTACTGGTAGTTCAGATCCTTCAGCGTGAACGGGCACTGCCCGGCGATACGCAGGCTGGCCTCGAGCAGGGCGCGTGGATAAATCTCGGCCAGGTCCTCGATGCGACGCAGATGGCGTTCGCCGTTCGGATGCAGCGCATGTCCGGCGTCGGCGACCGTGGTGTTCAGGCGGATTGCGGTCAGCGTGTCCTGCAGTGCGCGTCGCGCGCGCACGTGCATGTGCACGTCGCCGCAGGCCACCGGCATCAGGTGATGGGTGTCGGCGAGCGCGAGCAGGGCCGCCAGCCGTTCCGCGTCCTGCGCGCCGCGATGCAGTTCGACGGCGAGATGGACGCGCTCGGGGAAGACGGAACGGGCCCAGCGGATAGCGTCGTCATCGGCTGTCGTCAGATGCGGCAACCACAACGCGGCCAACCCGTCGCCACGCCCGGCGACATCCTCGCGCGTCAGTCGATACGTGCCTTTTTCGGATGCGCGCCGACCCTGGGTGATGATGCGGCAGAGATTCGTGTAGCCGCCATGGTCGATGCAGAGCAGCACCAGGCGCGTGCCGTCGACCAGCGTGAATTCGGCGCCGACGATCAGCTTTAGGCCGGTCTTCTCCGCGGCTTCATGCGCCCGCACGATGCCGGCGAGCGAACACTCATCGGTGATCGCGAGTGCGGCGTAACCGAGTTGCTTCGCGCGCTGGAACAGTTCGAGCGCACTCGACGCCCCACGCAGGAACGTGAAGTTCGACAGGCAATGCAGTTCGGCGTAGGACGCAGCACTGGACACGACGCATGCTCTGATCTCTTCCTTCTCCCCGTGCTAACGGGGAGAAGGTGCCGAAGGCGGACGGGGGGTAAGTGAAGTATGCGCAATGGCTTCAAGAACCACATCCATTCGCGCCAAAGCATCGTCATTCCAGAATCGCAGTACGCGGTAACCGGCCGATTCGAGGTAGAGGGTTCGTGCAGTGTCGTAGTCAGCTGCCTCCAGATGCTGACTTCCGTCGAGTTCAACGACGAGTGCGTGTGCGAGGCAGACGAAATCGACGATGTATGGGCCGATGCGGTGTTGCCTGCGGAATTTCCACCCGGACAGTCGCCCTGAGCGCAATCGGTGCCAGAGGCGCGTTTCGGCTTCCGTTTGACCGGAGCGCAATTGTCGTTCGTATTGGTGATCTTGCTTGCCTCTCACTTACCCCTCACCCGGCGCTGCGCGCCACCCTCTCCCCGCTGTGCGGGGCGAGGGAAAAAGCGTTGGGCGATACGCAAGCATCACGCATCACGCGTAGATCCCCTGCACGAACCAGTCGTGCGGTGCCTGGCGATTGCGGAAGACCCACAGGCGCGCGCCATCGCTCTGGTCGATGCGGTAGTAGTCGCGGGTGGCATCGGCTTCGTCCCACCAGCCGCTTTCGATGCGCTCCGGCAAGCTGAGCCTTGCGCGGCGCCAGTCGAAGCTCGGCCATTGTTCGATCGGCGTGGCGTGCGGCAGCAGGAACATCGGGCGGGGTTTTGTAGGAGCGACCCACGGGTCGCGATGTCTTTTTCGTCCAGTCGCGGCATCACGAGAAAAGAATCGCGACCCGTGGGTCGCTCCTACGCAGAGTTCGGGTCGATGATCTGCCTGCACGGCAAAGCGTTCGACTGCGGTATCGCCAAGCCGGCCCTGCAGGCGGTCGAGCAGTTGCTGCGCGTCTTCGGGCGCTTCGCCGTGGCGCACGAACAGGTCGCGCGAGGGCGCATCCAGCGCCTGTGTCTCGGTCAGTTCCAGCGTCAACGCGGTGCAGCCTTGCGGCAGTGCCAGCCGTTCCAGGCGCGCACGCACGACAGCGATCAGGTGCTCGCGATCGGCCGAAGCCTGGCCTAGCCCGAGATCGATGACCGTGTCCGGATGATCTTCATGCGCGAAGCTCAGGCGCAGACGCGTGGTCGAACGCTGGCAGGCGACCAGCCAATGCGCCGCGGCCATGAGCAGGCGCCGCGCCGGGAACAACAGGGCGGTGCTGCTCGCGATCGCGTAGGGCCATTCGAGATGTTGACGGAAGCGTTCGGCGAGGCGCATCGGCACGACCACGTCGGCGCGGCGACCGAGCAGGGTGTCGAGATGCTCCGGCACGACCTGGCCGAAACGCCGCGCCACTTCGGCCCGCGGCAGACGCAGCAGCGCGCCGTAGCTGCGCACGCCGACGGCGGCCAGCGCGTCGCAGGTCTCGCTCGGCAGATCGCCATGAGTGAGTGCAAGCGGCGCGATGATGTCGCGCAACGATTCGACTGCACGCACGATGCGGCCGATGCCGGCCTGCGCGAACAGGCGCGCGGCGGCGGGCGTGGCGGCGACGCCGGCGGCGCAGGTATGGGCCTCGCGTTCGAGGTCGGTGGCGATGGTCTGCAGCAACTTGCGTTCGTTGCCGAACAGCCGGCACGAGGCGCCGATCTCGACCAGCAGCGTGTGCGTGCCATGGCGCGCCACCTGGGCGCTGTAACCGAGCGCCCACAGCGCCAGGTTCTGCATCAGGGCGTCTTCGTCCTTGGGCCGACGCGTTTCGGTCTTCAGGCCCGCGCACAACGCCTGCGCCGCGCCGAGCACCTGTCCGGCGCGTACGCCCGCCGCGCGCGCCACCGCATTCGCGGCGACAATGATGCGGCGGGGTCCCTGTGCTTCGATGATCGCCAGTGGTTCGGATTGCGCTTCGGCACCAGGGCGGGTGTCGAGCGCGAGGCGTGGAAATTGCAGGGCGAGCCAGAGCATGGTCGTGACCTCAGCGTGCACGCACGAAGGGCAGCACGCGTGCCGATGCGGCTTCGGCATGCACGGACACGCCCGCAAGCGAACGACGCAACACGAAGCGGCCGATGTCGCCCAGGGCGCCGCGGCATTTGACGATGCGCAGTTGTTCGCCCTCGATCGCGAGCCGCAACGCGGCCGGCGAGGCCTGTCCGGCATGCGCCAGCGGGCGATACAGGACTGCGAGGCTGCGTCCGGCTTCGGCCGCGAGTTGCAGGCGGCGCAGCGCATTCGCATCGCTTGACCCGAGCCATAGCGCGACTGCGCCGCAGACGCCGCTGCGCAAGGCCTGTTCGGCTGCCCACAGCGCCTGTTCGGTGGTCGCGCAACGCAGGTGCGCGAAGCGTTCGAGGTCGATGCCGGCGGCGGCCAGTGCCGGCGCATAGGGTTGATGCGGCGCCGACACGAACAGCAGCCAGCGGCTGTCGTCCATCGCGCGGGCGAACGCCGGCAGCATCAGGCTCAGTTCGCCGAGGCCGGGGCGGGCGTGGCAGATCTCGGTCAGGGCCTGCAGCGGCCAGCCGCCGCCGGGCAGCACGGCATCGAGTTCGCGATGGCCGCTGGCCAGCGTTGGCGTCGTGGCATGGCGGTCGCCGCCGCGCCAGACATCGGGACGGTGCAGCAGGGATTCGATCGTGGCGGCCATGTCAGAGACTCCGGCGGATGACACCGACGACGCGGCCTTCGATGACCAGGTCGGCGTCGACGTCGATGGGGGTGTAATCGGGATTCGCGGGCAACAGGCGGATCCGCCCGTTCCTGCGCTCGAAGGTTTTGACGGTGGCTTCGTCGTCGATGCGCGCGACCACGATCTGACCGTTCTGCGGATCGCCGTTGCTGCGTGCCACCGCGACGAAATCGCCGTCGTGGATGCCGGCATCGCGCATGCTGTCGCCGCGCACGCGCAGCAGGAAGTCGGGCGTCGGCGTGAACAGCTGCGGGTCGAGCGCGAGTTCGTCCTCGATCGATTGCTCGGCCAGGATCGGCTGGCCGGCGGCGACGCGACCGATCAGGGGCAGGCGCAGCATTTGCCCCTCACCCGGCGTGCGTCGCGCGATGAACCGCGCTCCTACATCCGCTCTCCGAATGCGGGTTGCGGAACGTGTCTTTTCTTCGCCCCGCGTAGCGGGGAGAAGATGCCCGGAGGGCAGATGAGGGGCCGGCTTCACCAGCACCTTGATCCCCCGCGCCACCGGCAGGATCGCGATGTAGCCCTTCCGCTCCAGCGCACGCAGGTGCTGCTCGGCGGCGTTCGGGCTGCTCGCGCCGAGTGCGGCCGAGATCTCCGGTCGGGTCGGCGGATAGCCGCGCTCGGCGATCGAGCGTTCGATCAGGTCGAGCACGTCTTTCTGGCGGGGGCTGAGGGGTTCGTTCATGCTGTAAATATTTACAGTATCCGGAGGCGTTCGGCAACGGCCAAAGTGTCCGCCGGCGTCATCTCAGAACCTGAGACGGCTTCTCAGGCTGGTCCGATACTCCGATGAAATCTCAAGAATTCCCGATGCGAATGCAGAATCTGCATGAGGTCTGCAGCGGCATTACGCAGCACTTGTCGCCGGTGTGGCCACGCAAGGCGACGGGATGAAATCTTGATTGCGATCTAGGCCAGCAGATGCCGCCCCAACGTAATCACGCTCAACAGGCTGACCAGTCCACCCACCGCGGCGGTGGTGATGCGTGCGGGCAGGTGGCGGGTGAGCCAGGCGGCGAAGGGGGCGGCGATGAGGCCGCCGAGCAGGAGTCCGAGTACGGCACGGCCGTAGACGTGGCCGATGGTGCCGAGGAAGACCGCGCTGATCGCGAGGCTGACGAAGAATTCGGCGGCGTTCGCGGTGCCGATCGCGATGCGCGGCGGCAGGTTCTGCGCGATCAGGCTGGTGCTGGTCATCGGTCCCCAGCCACCGCCACCGACCGCATCGAGGAAGCCCGCGGCGAGTGCGAGGCGCTTGGTCCGGCGCGGCTTCAGCGCGGCATCCGGCGTGCGATTGCGCCACGCGCGCAACACCAGCGACACGCCCAGCACCAGCAGATAGGCCGCGACCACGGCGCCGAGCCAGGGCGTTTGCAGATGACTCAGCACGAAGGCGCCGACCATGCCGCCGATCGCGCCGGGCAAGGCAAGTCGCAGCAACAGGTGCTTGTCGACATTGCCGAAGAAGCCATGGCTCAGGCCCGACACGCCCGTGGTCGCGAGCTCGGCCATGTGCACGCTGGCCGAGGCCAGTGCCGGCGCCATGCCGAGCCCGAGCAGCAGGGTCGAACTGGTCACGCCGTAGGCCATGCCGAGCGCGCCGTCGATCGATTGCGCGATCAGGCCGATGCCGATGAAGGGGATCAAGGCGGTGGAGAACATGGGCAGCCCGTGACGATGCCACGGCAGTGTCGAGTCCGCTCCGCAGCGCCGGAAATGACGCACCGGCATAAGGTCATCGCCAGCCATTGTTTCCGCGTCTCGGGCACGCGGCCTAGTCTGGCCGTCAATCACGATGAGTCGCGCCATGTCCGCACAGCTGATCATTCCGCCGGTCCCGGCCCTCGACGAAGCGCGTAGCGCGCTGCTGGCACGGCTCACCGACGGACTCGACGCGGCCGCGCTGAACTGGATCTCCGGTTATGCCGCCGGGCTCGCCGCACGGGGTGCGCCGGCGCTGGCGGTGGTGTCGGCAAGAGATCGCGACGTGGACGTCGCTCCCACGCGCATCACCGTGCTCTACGGCAGCCAGACCGGCAATGCCAAGCGCGAGGCCGAGCGCCTGGCGGAAGCGCTGCGTGGCGAAGGCGTCGACGTGCGCCTCGTGCGCGCCGACGCCTATCCGTCGCGCGAACTGGCCGAGGAACGCGTGTTGTTCGTCGTCATCAGCACCCAGGGCGAGGGCGAACCGCCGGACGATGCCCGCGGCTTCGTCGAATTCGTCAGCGGTCGGCGTGCCCCCAAGCTGCCGCAACTGCAGTTCGCAGTACTGGGACTCGGCGACTCCAGCTACCCGCAGTTCAACGCAATGGGCCGGCTGCTCGACGCGCGCCTGGAAGCGCTCGGCGCGCGGCGCCTGTTCGCGCACGGTGAAGCCGATGTCGATGTCGCGACGGTGGCCGTGCCCTGGCTCGCCCAGGCCCGCGAACAGGTGCGCGCACTCAAGCCGGCCACGCCGACGCATGCGCATCCGATCGTCGCCGTCGCGTCGCATTCGACCTGGAGCAAGGAGCAACCTTATGCCGCCGAATTGCTGGTCAACCAGCGCATCACCGCACGCGACAGCGCCCAGGACGTGCGCCATCTTGAAATCAACCTGGCGGATTCCGGTCTGACCTACGAGCCGGGTGATGCCGTGGGTATCCGGCCACGGAACGCTGCCACCGTGGTCGACCGCGTCATCACCCGGCTCGGCTTGTCCGGCCACGAAAGCGTGCGCATCGGCGACGAAATCCGATCGTTGCAGGACTGGCTCGGCGGCCATCGCGAATTGACTCGCCTGCATCGTGGCTTCGTGCAGGCGCAGGCGCTGCGTGCGAAGTCGAGCGTGCTCGATGCACTGCTGGTCGCCGACGCGTCCGCGTTCAACGGTTGGCTGAGTGCGCGTCAGGTCGATGACGTGCTGAACGAGTTCCCCGGCGAATGGAGCGCCGGCGAATTCGTCGCCGCGCTGCGGCCGCTGGCACCGCGGCTGTACTCGATCGCGTCGAGCCGCAAGGTGGTCGGCGACGAAGCGCATCTCGCCGTCGCCGTGCTCGACGAGGCTGGTCCCTTCGGTGCGCAGCGCGGCGTCGCGTCCGGCTTCCTGGCCGACGCGGCGGCGGGTGCGTCGCTGCCGGTGTATATCGAGGCGAATGAACGCTTCCGCTTGCCGCAGGACGCATCGCGCGACGTGATCATGATCGGCCCAGGCACCGGTGTCGCACCGTTCCGCGGTTTCGTCCAGGAACGCAGCGCGGTCGGGGCTTCGGGGCGGAACTGGTTGTTCTTCGGTGCACGCCACGCGCGTTCGCAGTTCCTGTATCAACTGGAATGGCAGGCGGCACTGAAGGCGGGCACGCTGCATCGCCTCGATCTCGCGTTCTCGCGCGATACGGCCGAACGCGTGTACGTGCAGCAGCGCCTGCGCGATCAGGGCCGCGACGTCTATGCGTGGCTCGATGGCGGTGCGCATCTCTATGTCTGCGGCGCCATCGCGATGGGCAAGTCGGTGCATGCCGCCTTGCGCGAGATCGTCATCGAACACGGTGGCCATGATGCCGAAGCCGCCGACGAATACCTGAGCGACCTGCAGCGCAGCGGTCGCTATGCGCGGGATGTGTACTGATGAGCGAACCCCTGTCTCCGGTCGAAACCCTGAAGCGCGACAGTCGTGGCTTGCGCGGCACCTTGCGCGACAGTCTTGACGACGCGGTCACCGGCGCGTTGCGCGAATCCGATGCGCAGTTGCTGAAATTCCACGGCAGTTATCAGCAGGACGATCGCGATCTGCGCGAGGAGCGCCGTCTGCAGAAGCTCGAGCCGGCGTACAGCTTCATGATCCGCACGCGCTTGCCGGGCGGTGTGGCCACGTCGGCGCAGTGGCTGGCGCTGGATGCGCTCGCCACCCGCTATGGCAATCACACGCTGCGCCTGACCACGCGCCAGGCCTTCCAGATCCACGGCATTCTCAAGCACGACCTGAAGCCGACCATTGCCGCGATCAACCAGACCCTGATCGACACCATCGCGGCCTGCGGCGACGTGAATCGCAACGTCATGGTCAGCGCCAATCCGGTCGAGTCGCGCGCGCATGCCGAGGTGCAGGCGGATGCCGTCGCCCTGTCCGAACACCTGCTGCCGCACACGCGCGCCTATCACGAGATCTGGCTGGACGAGCAGCAAGTCGTGGGCACCGATGAATCGGAGCCGATCTATGGCCCGACCTATCTGCCGCGCAAGTTCAAGATCGGCTTCGCGATCCCGCCCATCAATGACGTCGATGTCTTCAGCCAGGATCTCGGTTTCATCGCGATCATCGAGCAGGGCGAACTGGTCGGCTACAACCTGCTCGCCGGTGGCGGCATGGGCACCACGCATGGCGATGTGCGCACCTATCCGCGTCTCGCCGACGTGCTCGGTTTCATCCGCAGGGATCGGGTGATCGCCGCCGCGACCGCGGTGCTGACCGCCCAGCGCGATCATGGCAATCGTTCCGACCGCAAGCTGTCACGACTGAAATACACGATCGACCGACTGGGTGTCGACGTGTTCAATCGCGAGGTCGAGTCGCGCATCGGCGAAACCTTGCAGCCCGCGCGTCCGTTCCGTTTCCAGCACAACGGCGACCGCTTCGGCTGGATCGAGGGTGTCGATGGTCGCTGGCATCACACGCTGCGCATCGAAAGCGGCCGCCTGCGCGATACCGACAGCGTGCGCGGATTGAGCGGCCTGCGCGCGATCGCGACCGAGCATCGCGGCGATTTCCGGCTGACCCCGAACCAGAACCTGATCATCGCGAATGTCGCGGCCGACGATCGCGCGCGCATCGATGCGCTGCTGGTCGAACATGGCCTGCATGAGCAACTGCGCGGCGCCACCTTCCGCCGCTTTGCGCTGGCCTGCGTGTCGCTGCCGACCTGCACGCTGGCGATGGCCGAGGCCGAGCGTTATCTGCCGACCTTGATGGATCGCGTCGAGGCGTTGCTGACCAAGCACGGTCTGCGCGACGAACCGATCCTGCTGCGCGTGTCCGGCTGCCCGAATGGGTGCTCGCGGCCGTATCTCGGCGAGATCGCCCTCATCGGCAAGGCGCCGGGTCGCTACAACCTGATGCTTGGCGCCGACTTCGAAGGACGACGGCTCAATCGTCTGCATCGCGAGAACATCGACGAGGCCGCGATCCTGTCGGAACTCGATGCACTGTTCGCGCGCTTCGCCGCGGATCGTGAGGGCGACGAACACTTCGGCGATTTCGTCGTGCGTGTCGGCATCGTGCGTGCGCCACAGGTCATCGCGGCCGAGGTCAGCGCATGAAGCCGCTCGACTTTGATCACTATGCGCTGGCGCCGGATCGACTGGCCGAGCTCAACACGCAACTCGCGTCGCTGAGCGCCAGTGAACGCGTCGACTGGGCGCTGGCGCATCTTCCCGGCGAGCACGTGCTGTCATCGAGTTTCGGCGCGCAGGCCGCGGTGTCCTTGCACATGGCGGCAGTGCGGCGTACGGACATCCCGGTCGTACTGATCGACACCGGCTATCTGTTCCGCGAAACCTGGGACTTCGTACACGAACTGAGTGCGCGCCTGCACCTGAACCTGCACACCTATCGCGCGGCGCTGTCGCCCTCGGACATGGAAGCGCAGTACGGCGAACTCTGGACACAGGGCAAGGACGCGATCCGCCTGTACAACCGCATGCGCAAGGTCGAGCCGATGCAGCGCGCGTTGCTGGATCTGAACGCCGGCACCTGGATCACTGGCATCCGCCGCAGCCAGTCCGAAAGCCGCGCCGACATCGATTTCGTCACCCTGCGCGACGGCTGCTTCAAGCTGCATCCGCTCGCCGACTGGCGCGACCGCGACATCTGGACCTACCTGCAAGCCCATGACCTGCCGTACCACCCGCTGTGGCACCAGGGCTACGTCAGCATCGGCGACACCCACAGCACCTCGCGCTGGCACGAAGGCATGCGCGAAGAAGACACGCGCTTCTCAGGACTGGTCAGGGAGTGCGGGTTGCATGCGTGATTTATTCGGTGTCGTAAATGTCGATGACATGCCGCGGCTGAAACCATAGTTCGAGCCCAGCACATATTTCGTCGGTGCAGTAAGGATCGTTGTCGAGTTTTCCGAAGTACCAGTTGCCCTTCTTTTCGACAACCTGTACCCACATGCGTTCGCCATGGTCGACCGATTTTCCAGATTCATCTGGGGCGCGGATATAGAAGCGCAACTTTGCGAGTGCCCCTGGTTCTAGCGATTGGCGTTTGGAGAGTGGCGGAATCCAGTATGTCTCCGGGCTTTCTAGATGTGCAGCTTCTCCGTCGTCAATCGACCACCCTTCAACATCAATAGACGTGAGATACGGTTCACCCACTGGCGTTCTCCATTTTTGAAGTGAAGTGCACAGGCATCATTGATCGAATGAAGTGCCTATTGTGCTGGGCTTGCTGAGACAACGTCTTCGCTATTTGCGCTACGCAGTCTTGACGCGCGATACGCCGACGGCGTGCAGCCCATCGTGGCTTTGAAAGCGCGGTTGAAGGGGCCGAGGGAGGCGAAGCCGCTGGTGTGGGCGATGTCGATGATCGGGGTGCGGGACGCGGAGTCCGCGAGCAGGGCGCAGGCGCAGGCGATGCGGTGGCGGTTGATCAGCTGGTTGACGTTGCGCTCGCCGAGCACGACCGAGATGGCGCGACTGACCTTGTGCTCGGTGCTGCGGACGTGTTCGGCCAGATCGGCGGTGCGCAGTTCGGGATTGCGGTAGAGCCTGTCCACGGTCATCGCGCGATCGATGGCGGCAGCCACGGATCGGAGTTCGGCCAGGACCGCTGCATCGGCGGCGGATGCCTGCGTGTGATTGACGGCGGAATCGATGCCGAGCGCACTCGTGGCATCGTCGGCGTCCGATGTCGCGTCGGCGATTCGTTCCGGTCGCACGTTGGTTGAAGCCTGTCGGCGCCGCAGCCGCAGTGCCCATTGCGAGAAGACGAGGATCGACAGCGCGCACAGCACCACGACCAGGCGCCGTTCGGGTTGCCAGACCGCGTCCGTCGCAGCCAATGCGCCGATAAGCGTGGCAGACAGCACGCAGGCGCCGTAGACCGCCATGAACACGATGCGCATCCGTCGCTCCGCGGCATCGCGATGTTCGGCCCAGCCCCGGACGGCCTCGACGAACGCCAGCACCAGCACCGTCGAACTCGTCAGTGTCAGCAGCGCACCGACGGCCGTGTGCCAGGGCGAACCCGCGGGCGCGGCGGTGGCGCGATTCAGCAGGATCAGCGACGCGATGCCGACCGCGACGGCCACCTGCGGCCAGCGCACGCCCTCGTCACCGCGGAACAGGGCGCGCGCGAACAACCAGTAGCCGTTGCAGGTGGCGCAACCGCCGACGATCAGACCCGCCAGCACCCAGTCCGGCGATTCGGCCAGTTCAGGCTGCAGCACCGCCATCGCCAGCGAGCCGGAGAAGACGGCGAACACCATCTCGGCCACGGTCTTGGTTCGACGACGCAGCAGATCGAACAAGCCGACGAGCACGGCGGCGACGACGGTCCAGGACAACACGGAGGTCAGCAGGATCATGGGCTGGAGTGGCGGGAAGGACGGCGCGATCTTGGGTGCGGACGAGATTTCAGGCAAGCGGCGATGGTCATCCGTGAATCGCGCTTGACCACCGATCTTCCTGGACGGGATTCGACTCGCCGATTCGCGATTCGGCGAGACGGCCTCCGCGCGGATCGGCAACGTCCCGCCTCCCCGTCACGGAGGCCTCATGTCGCATCCCGCTCGTCCCGCCCATCCTGCGCTCGCCCGCGCCGCACGCCTGTGGTTTCTGACTTTCCTGCTGGCGCAGCTCGGGTTCGCCTTCTTCATCATCGCCTTCTTCACCCCGCCATTGCTGTCCGGCGACTACGCCGCGTGGAACGCCAAGCCGCATCTCGTCGGTTATGTGCCGGGCGATACCTTCGGCAATGCGCAACTGCTGGTGCACGTCTATCTCGGGGCGCTGGTCACGCTGCTCGGTTCCATGCAGTTCGTGGCGGCCGTCCGCCGTCGCTATCCCGTCGTCCACCGCTGGATCGGGCGCGTGTTCCTTGGGGCGTCCCTCATCGCGACGCTCGGCGGTTTCTATCTGACCTGGGTGCGGGGCGCACAGATCAATGCCGCGAGCACGCTGTCTATCTCGCTGAACGGCATGTTGATTCTGGTCTTTGCCGCGATGGCATGGCGCACTGCGTGGCGGCGCGATTTCGTCGCGCATCGGCGGCACGCCACCCGTGCCTTCCTGCTGGTCAATGGCGTGCTGTTCCTGCGTGTCGGCATCCTGCTCGCGGGCGTGTTGCTGATGCCGCTCGGCATCCGCGTCGACTACGACGGTGGGGTGTTCATCGCGGTCAGTTTTCTCAGTTGGCTGGCGCCGTTGGCCGTGTACGAGGCGTATCTGTCGGCCGAACGATCGACTCGGCCGTTCGTCCGGCATGTCGCGACGGCCGTGATCGGGCTCGCGGCGATCGCGACGCTGGCCGGCGCCATTGCGGCGATGCTGCTCATGTGGTGGCCGAGACTGTGACCCGGTTCATCCGCCGCTTGAGCTTCGATGTGGAAACACGCGAGCATGCCGACCGACCTGAATCCGGAGTCCGCCATGCCGCGTCGTTATGTCACTGCCGATGTGTTCACCGACATGCCGTTCGGCGGCAATCCGCTGGCCGTCGTGCTGGATGCGGAGGGATTGACCGACGCGCAGATGCAGGCAATCACGCGCGAGTTCGGTTATTCGGAATCGACCTTCGTGTTGCCGCCGCGTGATCCGGCCAACACGGCGCGCGTGCGCATCTTCACGCCGACGCGCGAGGTGCCGTTCGCGGGACATCCGAATGTCGGCACGGCGGTGGTGCTGGCGCGCGAATGGGCACGATTGGGTCGGGCACTGCCGGATCAGTTCCTGTTCGAGGAAGGCGCGGGCCTGGTGCCCGTGGCTTTGCAGCAGCGCGACGGCGTGGTCGTTGCGGCCGAGTTGCGTGCACCGGAGCGACTGGCCGTTGGTGCGATGGTGGCGATGCAGGATGCCGCGGAATGTCTCGGGCTCTCGCCCAGCGACCTACGCGTCGACGATCACGCACCGTGCATCGCATCGGTCGGCTTGCCGTTCCTGATCGTCGAACTCGCGTCGCGCGAGGCGCTGCGCCGCGCGCGTGGCGATCGATCGGTACATGCCCGCGTGCTTCGTCCGATCGGCATCGATGGTGTCTACGCTTATGTTCGCGGCGAGCACGAAGGCGACTGGCATGTACGCATGTTCGCGCCGCTCGACGACATGCCCGAAGACCCCGCCACCGGCAGCGCCACCGCGGCGATGATCGCCTTGCGCACCGCGTTGCCGGGTGCAGGCGAGGGCGAATGCACGTGGCGCATCCATCAGGGCGAAGACATGGGTCGCCCGAGCCGATTGTTCGGTCGCACCATGCGAGAAGCGGGCGAGGTCACCCGCGTGCATGTCGGTGGCGGTGCCGTGGTGATGATGGACGGCCTGTTGCACCTCTGACGAGACAGCACGCGGGCTTCGGAAAATTCGCAGGCTCGCGCGCGTCACTTGCGCAGCGCCGCTTCCGAAGCGCGCCGAGGCGGCGTGGTGCTCCGATGCCGAGAATGGTTCCTGTCCGGTGAGCACACCGGCGCCCATTCCCAACCCGCAAAGGAACCTACGCCATGAACTTCATCAAGTCGCTTGTCCTCGGTCTCACGCTGTCGCTGGCTTCGCTCGCCGCCTTCGCCGCCCAGATCAACCTCAACACCGCCAGTGCGGCGCAACTGGAAACGCTGAACGGCATCGGCGCCGCCAAGGCCGAAGCCATCGTCGACTATCGCAAGGAACACGGCGCCTTCAAGTCGGTCGACGAACTCGCCAACGTCAAGGGCGTCGGCCCGAAAACGGTCGAAAAGAACCGCGACCAGATGACCGTCGCCGCGAAGTGATCGGGACATCCCCAGGCATCACCCGAACGCCCGCCTTACGCGGGCGTTTGGTTGCGTATGCGTAGATCATCATGGATTCAGCGCAGCCAGTTTTCGCAGGCCAGCCCTGGCACACGGCGGAATTCACGCAGGTTGTCGGTGACCAGTATCAGATTGCGACTGATGGCCTGGGCGGAGATCAGCAAGTCCATCGGCCCGATGGTCTGACCCGCGGCCTCCAGCTTTGCTCGAATACGAGCGTAGGCATCGGCGGCATCATGATCGAAGTACAGAGGGGTCATGCTGGCGATCAGTTCCTTCAGCGTTGCCTGCCGCGACAACGCATTGGGGCCGCCTTTCGCGACACCAGTCAACAATTCGGAGAGGACGATCGCCGACAGATGCATGCGCTGAGGTGCGAGGCCAGCCAGCTTGTTCAGTAATGGCCGGGACGTCTGGTTGATGATGGCAATGAGAATATTGCTGTCGAGCAGATACTCCGCCGCCATGATTCAGTCCCACTTCGGTGTTGGCTCAAGCTTCCCTTGGTCGGGACGTACCCAATCCTGAAAATCACCCCCTTTGGCCCGTGCCGCAGCGAACATGTCAGCCGCAGAACGGAACTTCGGGCGAAGCACGAGTTCGTCGCCACGCTGGAAGATTTCTACCTCGGTCGCGTCGATGCGATAACGCGCGGGAATGCGCACTGCCTGCGAGTTGCCGAGCACGAACAGTTTTGCGGTGGCCATGGGGCGCTCCATCGATCTTGATCGGAAGCATATCCGTTCGCGGATATCCGAGCATGAACGATACGACCGAAGGTTCAGATCTGGAACTCGCCGACCGGTGCCGGTTTCGACAGATCCTCGCGTTGCGTCCAGGTTCGCGGCGCGAGGTGCAAGGGCTCGCCGTCGGTCAGGGCGCGGCGCAGGTCGCGCAGGTCGATCTCGGGAATCAGGGTGCGGATCAGGGCTTCGGTGTAGTCGCGCAGCACGCGGTCCTTGCGGATCAGCAGCCAGGTCGTGCAGGTCGGGAACAGTCCGCGGGCGGGCAGGGCGACGAGGTCGCCGTCGCTGCCATCGACCGCCATCTCGGCAAGGATGCCGACGCCAAGGCCGGTGCGTACGTAAGTCTTGATCAGGTCGGCGTCACGTGCGGTGACGCTGATGTCGGGCGCGAGCCCGGCGTCCTGGAAAGCGCGGCGCAGCGACGAATCGGCGGCGCGGCTCGATTCGTAGCTGATCAGCGGATGCGCGGCGATGTCGGCGAGGGTGAGTTCGCGTTCGAGGGTGGTCAGTGGGTGGCCGCGAGGCACCAGCACGACGCGATCCCAGCGGTAGATCGGCAGGGTCAGGTCGGCCTGCGGCGGCGTTCCCGAACTGCTGACGATGGCGATGTCGGCCTCGCCCTTCTCGTGCCGTGCCACGGTCTCGGCGTCGCCGCCCGGCGCCACATGCAAGGCGACTTGCGGGAAGCGCTGCTTCAAGGCCGCGAGCGGTCGCGGCAAGACGTAGCGCGCCTGGGTGTGCGTCGTGGCGATCAGCAATTCGCCATCGGCATCGCGACGCAGATTGGCGGCCACCGCACGGATGTTGGCGGCCTCGGCCAGGATGATGCGAGCGTGTTTCAGCACTTTCTCGCCGGCCGGCGTGATCGCCTCGACGCTGCGGGCACGCCGCGTGAACAGCTGAAAGCCGAGTTCGTCCTCCAGCAGCTTGAGCTGCTTCGACAGCCCCGGCTGGGTCGCGTGGACCTTGGTGGCGGCCTGGGTGATGTTGAGATTGGCGTCGGCGATGGCGACGATGAAGCGCAGTTGCGTAAGCGTCATAAAATATCTCGCTATCGCGATAAAGGGATGAATTTAAGCTAGCGGTGATGGCTGGAGTTGTAAAGCCAGTGCGGCTTATGCTCCCACGATATAAGTCCAGTCCTTTGCGCCATTTCCGGTTTTCGACGCGGACGCCTAGGTTGAGGGCATGCTTCCGAACCGTTCCGAACTGCCTGTCGCGCATCGCCTGTATCCGCTGTTCGCGGACCTGCGGGGACGGCGTGTGCTCGTGATCGGGGCCGGCAGTGTCGCGGCGCGCAAGATCGCGGCCTTGCGCGATACCGGTGCCGAGATCGTCGTGGTCGCGAAAGTCGTCGCCGCCGAGGTGGCAGCGCTGGCCGACCAGGGCGATGTGTCGTTGCAGGTCGGCGCGTTTGACGACGCGCAGCTCGACGGCGCTTGGCTGGTCGTCGCCGCGACCAATGATGCGGCCACCAACGCGCGCATTGCCGCAGCGGCGGAAGCGCGCCGGATCTTCGCGAATGTCGTCGATGACGTCGCGCTATCCGCCGTGCAGTTGCCGGCGGTGGTGCAGCGCGGGCGATTGCAGGTGGCGATTTCCTCGGCGGGTGCGGCGCCGATGCTGGCCCGGCACGTGCGGGCGCAGGTCGAGATGGCGTTGGACGATTCGCTCGGCACCCTGGTCGAACTGTTCGAGCGCCATCGCGACACGATCCGTGCGCGCTGGCCCGATCTGCCGCAGCGCCGGCGCTGGTTCGAGCGCGTGCTGGCCGGCGTCGTGCCGCGACTGGTGCGGGCGCAGCAGGTCCGCGCTGCGGACATCGCGTTGCGCGATGCAATCGGAGAGGTTGATGCCGTCGATGCGCAGGGTTCGGTCGTGCTGGTCGGTGCCGGGCCGGGCGATGCCGGATTGCTGACCCTGCGTGCACTGAGGGCCCTGAACGAGGCCGACGTGATCTTGCACGACCAGCTGGTCAGCGCCGACGTGCTGGCGCTGGCGCGACGCGATGCGACATTCATCGATGTCGGCAAGCAGGCCGGACATCATCGCGTCGCGCAGGACGGCATCCATGAATTGATGATCGCGCATGCGCACCGCGGAGCGCGTGTCGTGCGCCTCAAGGGCGGCGACCCGTTCGTGTTCGGTCGCGGGGGTGAAGAACTGGAAGCGCTGCAGGCGGCCGGCATCCGCTTCGAGGTGGTGCCCGGCATCACTGCGGCCAATGCCTGTGCCGCTTACGCCGGGATCCCGTTGACGCATCGCGACCGCGCCCAGTCGGTACGACTGGTGACGGCGCACTGCGAACAGTCCGCGGATCGACTGGACTGGGCCGGCCTGGCCCAGGACCGTCAGACCCTGGCGTTCTACATGGGTGTGGCCGGGCTCGAACGGATTCGCGACCGCTTGATCGCGCACGGTCGGGCGGCATCGACGCCATTCGCCATCATCGAAAACGGCAGTCGTCCGGAACAACGCGTGATCACCGGCACACTCGATGCACTGCCCGAAATCGCCCGCGACCACGGCGTGCGGACCCCGGCGCTGCTGATCCTGGGGGAAGTGGCCGCGCTCGCGACCCGATTGCACTGGTTCGGTGCGGCACCGGTCGATGGCTGCGGTCCACGCCGCGATGGTGCCGCCGCGTCGCTGCCTCTCGCCGCTTGAATCCACGTCTTTCCGCCTCGCAGGAGCATCCACATGGCCATCTTCCATTCCATCCTCGACACCATCGGCAACACCCCGGTCGTGAAATTGCACCGGATCGCGCCGAAGCACGTCGATCTCTACGTCAAGGTCGAGGCCTTCAATCCGGCCGGCTCGGTCAAGGACCGGCTGGCGCTCGCGATCGTGCTCGACGCCGAGCAGCGTGGCCAGTTGAAGCCCGGCGATACCATCGTCGAAGCGACCTCGGGCAATACCGGCGTCGCACTCGCGGCGGTGGCTGCTGCGCGTGGCTACAAGTTCGTTGCGGTGATGACGGAAACCTTCTCGATCGAGCGCCGCAAACTGATTCGCGCCTATGGCGGCAAGGTGATCCTCACGCCGGCGGCCGAACGCGGCAGCGGCATGGTTCGTCGTGCCGAAGAACTCGCGAAGAAGCATGGCTGGTTCCTCGCGCGCCAATTCGAGAATCCGGCCAATCCGGCCTGGCACCGCAGCACCACCGCGGCCGAGATCCTGCGCGATTTCGCCGGACGCCGGCTCGACCATTTCGTCAGCGGCTGGGGCACCGGCGGCACCCTCACCGGGGTCGGCGAAGTGCTGAAGCTCGCCCGTCCGGAGACGCGCATCACTGCGACCGAACCGGCCGGTGCATCGTTGTTGTCAGGCAACGCCTGGGCGCCGCACAAGATCCAGGGCTGGACGCCCGACTTCGTGCCGGCCGTGCTCAATCGCACGATCGCCGATGAGATCGTGCCGGTCGACGATCTGCTGGCGCGCGATACCGCACGCCGGCTGGCGGTCGAGGAAGGCATCTTCGTGGGTCTGTCGTCAGGCGGCACGCTGGCCGCGGCCTTGAAAGTCGCAGAGAGCGCGACGCCGGGCGCGACCATCCTGGCGATGTTGCCGGACACTGGTGAACGTTATCTGTCGACGATCCTGTTCGAGGGCGTCAACGACGGTTCGGACGACGAGTGGTTGGCCGGGTTGGGGTAATCAGTCAACCGGCTTTGCCCCCCTGGGCGTCATGCATCTTGCGCAGCAGGTCGGCACTTTCGGTGAGCAGTTTCGGGGCGAGGTCGCCGAAGTAGGCCTGCACGGCGCGGAAGCGCGCGACCAGGCCTTCGCGATCGTCGCCGCGCACCAGTGCGAGCAGTTCATCGAGCGCATGCCGGTAGTCCGAGATCAGGTCGGGCAGGTGATCGGCCTGCAGCATGATGTCGGCGTAGAGCATCGGGCTTTGCGCGAACAGTCGGCCGACCATCGCGAGTTCAAGGCGATAGATCGGCGAACTGAGGCGCAGCAGGCGTTCCAGGTCGGCGGGCTGGCGTGACAGGAACACGCCGTAGGCAATCGTCGTGAAGTGACGCATCGCCTGGATCATCTGCATCGACTGATCGTGCGCGGCCGGCGATTCCTCGCGCAGCAGGCCACCCCAGGCTTCAAGCTGGCGCAGCAGCCAGTCGTAGCGTGAAGACTCGCGACCGTGGCAGACGACGATGACCTGCTTGACCAGACTCTTCACGTCCGGGCCGAACATCGGATGCAGGCCGACCACGGGCCCAGCATGCGCCGACAGCATCGCGTCCAGCGGCATCTGCTTGACCGAAGTGATGTCGCAGAGCAGGCAGTGTTCGGGCAGCTTCGGCAATGCGGCAATGACTTGCGCGGTGCGGTCGATCGGTACCGACACCATCACCAAGCCGGCATCGACGACCGCATCCGGAAGATCGTCGAGGTTGTCGACATCGATCACGCGCACGGGATAACCCGAGCGTTCGAACAGGCCCGCCATCAATCGGCCCATGGCGCCGCGACCGCCGAGAATGACGACGGGTTGCCTGATGTCGCCGACCGCGGGCAGAGCGGTTTCCTGCGAGGCATAGGAGCCGCGCATGACCCGGCGCAACACGTCTTCGACCATGTCCGGATCGGCACCTGCGGCTTGCGCCTGTTCGCGGCGCGCGTTCAGCAATTCCGATTCGCGTTCCGGCACGTACAGCGCCAGCCCGCGTTCGCGCTTGAAGGCGCCGATCGCGGCGGTGACGCGGCTGCGCTCGACCAGCAAGTCGACCAGTTGCCGGTCCAGCGTGTCGATCTGCTGGCGGAGGTCGTCGATGCTCATGCGCGTGCTCCCAGCAGGGACTTCAATCGATACAGTGCTTCCAGCGCCTCGCGCGGGCTCAACGCATCCGGGTCGAGGGCGCGCAGTGCGTCGAGCGCGGGCGGCGTGGCGTCGAACAGGCCGAATTGCCGCGGCATGTCGGCGCCATTCGCCGCTGTGGGCGTTGCCGCCGATTCGAGCGGACGCGATTCCAGCGCCAGCAGGCGTGCACGCGCGGCGGCAATGACCGGCTTCGGCACGCCGGCCAAGGCCGCGACCTGAAGGCCAAAGCTGCGATTCGCCGGGCCGTCCTTGACCGCATGCAGGAACACCAGCGAGTCGCCGTGCTCGACGGCATCCAGATGAACATTCGCGACGCCGTCGATCTCGCTCGCGAGCGCGGTCAGCTCGAAGTAATGCGTCGCGAACAAGGTGTAGGCGCGGTTCGTCGCTGCGAGATGCACCGCACAGGCATAGGCCAGCGCGAGGCCGTCGTAGGTGCTGGTGCCGCGTCCGACCTCGTCCATCAGCACCAGGCTGTGCTCGGTCGCGTTGTGCAGGATGTTCGCGGTCTCGCTCATTTCGACCATGAAGGTCGATTGCCCGGCCGCGAGGTCGTCGCCGGCGCCGATGCGGGTGAAGATGCGGTCGATCGGCCCGATCCGGGCGGCATCGGCCGGGACGAAACTGCCGATGTGCGCGAGCAGGACGATCAGCGCGGCCTGGCGCATGTAGGTGCTCTTGCCGCCCATGTTCGGGCCGGTGATGACCAGCATGCGCCGTGATGGATCGAGCTGCAGGCCGTTCGGTTCGAACGGATCGCTGCGCACCGCTTCGACCACCGGATGACGGCCGCGTTCGATGGTGATGCCGGATTCATCGACCAGTTCCGGCATCGTCCAGTTCAGCGCTTCGGCGCGCTCGGCGAGTGCGCTCAGCACGTCGATCTCGCTGAATGCGGCGGCGGCATCGCGCAGTGCTTCAAGGCACGCGTTCAAGGCATCGAGCAGCTGTTCGTACAGCGCCTTTTCGCGCATCAGCGCGCGTTCTTTCGCCGACAGCACCTTGTCCTCGAAGGTCTTCAGCTCTTCGGTGATGTAGCGCTCGGCGCCCTTGATGGTCTGACGGCGTGTGTAGTGCGTCGGCGCGCGGTCGGCGTGGGCGTGGCTGATCTCGATGTAATAGCCATGCACGCGGTTGTAGCCGACTTTCAGCGTCGCGATGCCGCTGGCCGCGCGTTCGCGCGCTTCGAGGTCGATCAGGAACTGGTCGGCATTCGTCGACAGCATCCGCAACTCGTCGAGTTCGGCGTCGAAGCCGTCGCGCAGCACGCCGCCGTCGCGCAGCAGCACCGGTGGCTGCTCCAGGATCGCGCGGGCCAGCAAGTTGGCGCTGTCATCGTGACGACCGAGTTGCGCAGCGAGTTCGTGCAGGCGCGGACTATCGATCGCCGTGAGCCGCTGCTGCAGATCGGGTGCGAGCCGCAACGCATCGCGCAGTGTCGACAGGTCGCGCGGTCGTGCCGAACGCAGCGCGACGCGGGTGAGGATGCGTTCGATGTCGCCGATGCCGCGCAAGAGCTCGCGCAACGCACCCGGCGCGCCGGCATCGATCAGGGCCGCGATCGCCTGATGGCGCAACTTCAAGACGGTTGCGGTGCGCAGCGGGCGATGCAGCCAGCGTCGCAGCAGGCGTCCGCCCATCGGCGTGACGCTGGTATCGATGACCGAGAACAGGGTGGCACCGCCGCGCCCGCTGGTCTGCGCATCGAGTTCGAGATTGCGGCGCGTCGCGGCATCCATCGCGATGGTGTCGTCGCTGGATTCGACCGCGAGGCGAGTGAGGTGCGGCAACGCGGCCCGTTGCGTGTCCTTCAGGTAAGCGAGCAGCGCACCGGCCGCGCCGACCGCGAGCTTCAGGTCGGCGCAGCCGAAGCCGCGCAGGTCGCGGGTGCCGAAGAATTCGCAGAGTGCGCGTTCCGCCGATGCGTGTTCGTAATGCCAGGGCGGACGCCGACGCGTGCCGGTCATCGCGACCACGGCTTCGGGCCAGCGCGCGTTTTCGTCCAACAGCGTCTCGGCCGGATTCAAGCGCGCCAGCTCCGCCAACAACGCGGCGTCGCCGTCGATCTCGCACAAGGTGAAACGACCGCCGGCGACATCGACGCAGGCCAAGCCGAAACGGTCGCCGCCACGCGTGATCGACACCAGCAGGTTGTCGCGGCGCTCCTCGAGCAGGGCTTCGTCGGTCAGCGTGCCCGGGGTGATCACGCGCACGACCTTGCGTTCGACCAGGCCCTTGCTCGCGGCCGGGTCACCGATCTGTTCGCAGATCGCCGCCGATTCGCCGAGTTTGACCAGCTTGGCGAGATAGCCTTCCACCGCGTGATAGGGCACGCCGGCCATCGGGATCGGCTGGCCGGCGGACTGGCCGCGTTGCGTCAGCGTCACGTCGAGCAGGCGCGCCGCCTTGCGGGCATCGTCGTAGAACAACTCATAAAAGTCGCCCATCCGGAAGAACACCAGCGTGTCCGGAAACTCCGCCTTGGCGCGGAAGAACTGGCGCATCAGCGGGGTGTGCTGGGAATAGTCGTCGGACACGTGGAATGCAGCGCTGGCAACGGGGCCGCGCAGTGTAGCGGCCCCGGTGCGTGTGATCAGCCGGGTGCTTGTCCCATGCGCAGGCACCACCCGAGGGCGGGGAGGATGAGCAGGATCAGGCCGATGTCGATCTGGACGGCGCGCAACAGCGCCGGGTTCAGTGCGGGTAGGGTGGTCGCCAGTCCGAGGAAGGCGCTCAGGCTGATCACTGCGCCGCAAAGCGCTGGAACGCGCCAGGCCGGCAGGAACAGGCCGATCACCAGCGGCAGTCCGACCAGTGCGAACAGCACGGCGCGATGGCGCATCAGCATCAACGTGGATGGATCGGTCAGGTCGACGCCGTAGAGGCGTTGCAAGGCCTCGGCGCCGGCCAGTCCGCTGATCGGCGCGAGGTGGATGATGGCTGCAACCAGCAGCACGAGTTGGACGCAGCGTTCGGCGATCATGGCGTCAGGCTGCAACGGGATGGGCAGAACGGCTGGCGGAGCGGCGCAGGCCGAACCACTGAAGTACCGCGAAGGTCGCCGTCGCGACGACATGCGTGGTGAGATAGGCCTGGCCGAGGGCATTCGGTGCAGCGCCGTAGCCGAAGATCAGCAGCAGGGCGGCGTCGGCCCAGAGCAGATTTCCGACGACAATGGCGATCACGCCAGCGCTCGCGAGTTGCGTGCGTCCGGCGAGTGACCACAGCAACGCCGCGTAAGGCAGGCAGATCAGGCCGACGACGAGCAGCAGGTTCGGCGACAACGCGAAACGTTCGCCGAGGAAGCCGGGCGCCGCGCACAGCAGCAGGCCGGAAGCGAGGCTGATGCCGGCATCGAGACGCAGGGCAAGGCGCAGCAGGGACGAGGGTTGGATCGTGGACATCGCGGTGCTCCGGGTTGGGGTTCCAGGCCACGATGCCGGAGCTGCGGCGGCGAATCGATTACCTGGCGGGTAATGGTGCTGCCGTCCATGCGGCGCTGGGATTAGCATCGATTCTTGCCATGGAGCTTCCGATGACTGCACGCGCCTCTGCTTTCGGCGATCAAATCCGCGACTGGCGTCAGCGTCGGCGCTTGAGTCAACTCGAACTCGCGGGCGATGCGCGCATTTCGACCCGGCATCTGAGTTTCATCGAGACCGGGCGTTCGCGGCCGAGCCGCGGCATGCTGCTGCACCTGGCGGAATTGCTTGACGTGCCCTTGCGCGAGCGCAATGCCTTGTTGCTCGCGGCGGGGTTTTCGCCGGCCTTTCCCGCGCATGCGCTGGACGCGGGCGCGCTGGCGTCGGCGATGGCGGCGGTGGAACTGGTGTTGAACGCCCACGGTGCGTTTCCGGCGATTGCCGTGGATCGCCACTGGAACCTGCTGCGCGCGAATTCGGCCGCACGGCGGCTGATGCATCGCGTCGCACCTTCGCTGCTGGCGCCGCCGGCGAACGTCCTTCGGATGACCTTGCACCCGCAGGGCCTTGCGCCGCTGATCCTGAATCTGGCGCAATTGCGGGAACACTTGTTGTCGCGATTGTTGCGGCAGGCACGCACCACCGGCGACCTGCAGCTGCAGGCGCTTTACGACGAATTGCTGCAACTGCCCGCGGGCGATGCGACGGGCGCGCACCTGACCACGCCCGATCCCGATGTCGTCGTGCCGATGCGGATTCAGACCCCCTATGGCGTGCTGTCGGTGTTCAGCACGATCACGGTGTTCGGCACGCCGGTCGATGTGACCTTGTCGGAACTCGCGGTCGAAGCCTTCTTTCCGGCCGACGAGTCATCGCGCGCGTTGCTGGAGCAGTTGGCGGCGGCTGACCCGGGCTGAACGGGAACTCGCGGCGAGATCCCCGGTCGCACGCTCGCCTCGATCGGCAGGCGATGGATGGAGCGGGCCATGAAGCAGTGGATGGTGATGGCAGCGGTGTTCGCGGCAAGCGCCGCGCAGGCCGACGAGGCGGCGGTGCGCGCGGCCGTGCAGCAACTCGTTGCCGGTGCGACGATCGAATCGGTCCGGCCCGCCGCGATGAAGGACGTGTTCGAAGTGGTCGTGAACGGCGACGTGCTGTACGCCAGCGCCGATGGCGCGCATCTGCTGCAGGGGCGCTTGTACGACGCGAAGCTGCGTGCCGACCTGACCGCCGCGACCGAGAACGGCCTGCGCCGCGAGCTGCTGGCGAAGGTCGGCGACGATCGGCGGATCCGTTTCGCCGCGGCCGATGAAAAGCATCGCATCACCATCTTCACCGACGTCGACTGTGGCTACTGCCGCAAGCTGCATCAGCAAATGTCCGCGATCAATGCCGCCGGCATCACCGTCGATTACCTGATGTTTCCGCGTGCCGGGCAACCTTCGGCCTCCTTCGACAAGGCCGCCTTCGTCTGGTGTGCAGTCGACCAGCAGGACGCACTGACGGCGAGCATGCTGAACGGCGAACTCACGGCGGACCAGCGCAAGACCTGCGCGCATCCGGTCGCGGAAACGATGCAACTCGGGCAACGGGTCGCCAAGCTCGGCACGCCGACCATCATCGCCAGCGACGGTTCGGTGCTGGGCGGCTATCTGGAACCGGCGCAGCTGTCGCAGCGTCTGGCCGCGGTGCAGGAAGCGCCATCGCGGCCGTGATCGCCGCGAGCACGGCTGGCATACTGCGCGGATGAACACGACCGCCAATCTTGCCGATTCCGAACTGCACGCGCAGGCTGCCCGTTTTGGCACGCGCCTGCTCGAAGCCCGACTGAAACTCGCCACCGCCGAGTCCTGCACCGGCGGCTGGGTGGCCAAGGTGGTCACCGAAGTGCCTGGCAGTTCGGCCTGGTTCGACTGCGCATTCGTGGCCTACAGCTACGATGCCAAGGAAGCCATGCTCGGCGTGCCGCGGCAGACGCTGGAGCAGCACGGCGCAGTCAGTCGTGAAACGGTGATCGAAATGGTGCGCGGTGCGCTCTCGCGCTCGCGTGCCGACATGGCGGTCGCGATCACCGGCATCGCCGGCCCGACCGGTGGAACGAAAGACAAACCCGTCGGCACGGTCTGGATCGCCTGGGGCTTCGGCCACCATCGTCCGGTCGCCGAGATCTTCCACTTCGCCGGCGACCGCGACGCCATTCGCCGCGCCACCGTTGCCGAAGTCTTCGCCGGGCTGGAGCGGTTGCTGGCGGGAAGATAGGCGGTCTGAAACGGGTGCACATATTGCGTAAAGTGCGTATTGATCGCATGATGCGACCATGACCACCGTGACCGCCACCGAACTCGCACGACGTACCCGTGAAATCCTCGATCAGGTGTTGAGCGAGGGCGAGACCATCGTGGTCGAGCGGAATGCACGCCCGATCGCCGAACTGGTACCTGCGCCACGTCGGATGACGGCGCGTCAGGCGCTGGCCGGTCTGCAGTCAATGGTGTCAGTGGACGATGCAAAGCGCTGGCTCGACGACAGCCGCGACGAATTCGGCAACGATGTGCGTGATCCGTGGGCGTGATCTTCGACAGTTGCATCTGGATTGCGCTCGGCGCTGGCGAGTTATCGCACGAGACGGTGATCTCGACGTGCGGCGACGCGCCGGTGTACGCGTCGGCGGTGTCGCTGGGTGAGCTGCGATTCGGTGTCGAGTCCTGCGTCGATCCGGGTGAGCGTGCGCGGCGCGGTGCCTACCTGCGCCAGGTCGAACGGCGACCGGTGGTCGCGGTGACGCGGCACACTGCATCGGCCTTTGGCGTACTCGCGGCCACGGTTCGCCGAGCCGGCCGCTCGCCACGCCCGCGCTACAACGATCTCTGGATCGCCGCCCAGGCCATCGAGCACGGCTACGCCCTGTTCACGCTCAACGAGCAGGACTTCGCCGGACTGCCCGGACTGCAGTTGCTGCGTCCGCGTTGACGATTCCGAAATCTCGCAGGCTCGGGCCCGCTCGTCACCGAAGCGGCACATCGGCCTGTGGGATACTTTGCCGGTCACCGGACGACGTCTCGCGTTCTGAGAATGCGCGCTGTCAGGCTGCGTCCATCCCTTCATCACTGATCCGAGGACATCCCCATGGATGACAACAAGAAGCGCGCCCTGACTTCCGCTTTGGCGCAGATCGACAAGCAGTTCGGCCGGGGCACGGTCATGCGCATGGGTGACCGTCAGGCCGACGTGATCGAGGCGGTCTCGACCGGCTCGCTCGGCCTCGACATCGCGCTCGGCATCGGCGGCCTGCCGCGCGGCCGCATCGTCGAAATCTATGGCCCGGAATCGTCCGGTAAGACCACCTTGACTCTGCAGGTCATCGCCAGCGCGCAGCGTGCCGGCGGCACCGCGGCCTTTGTCGACGCCGAACACGCGCTCGATCCGAGCTATGCCGCGAAGCTGGGCGTCAATGTCGACGACCTGCTGGTGTCGCAGCCGGATACCGGTGAACAGGCGCTGGAGATCGTCGACATGCTGGTGCGTTCGAACGCGGTCGACATCGTGGTCATCGACTCGGTGGCCGCCCTCACGCCGAAAGCCGAAATCGAAGGCGAGATGGGTGATTCGCATGTCGGCCTGCAGGCGCGCCTGATGAGCCAGGCCCTGCGCAAGCTGACCGCGAACATCAAGAAGTCGAACTGCCTGGTGATCTTCATCAACCAGATCCGCATGAAGATCGGCGTGATGTTCGGCAGCCCGGAAACCACCACCGGCGGCAACGCGCTGAAGTTCTACGCCTCGGTGCGCCTCGACATCCGCCGCATCGGTGCAGTCAAGCGCGGCGAGGAAGTGATCGGTTCGGAAACCCGCGTCAAGGTCGTCAAGAACAAGGTGGCGCCGCCGTTCCGGCAGGCCGAGTTCGAGATCCTCTACGGCGAAGGCACCTCGCGCGAGGGCGAAATCATCGAGATGGGCGTCGCCAACAACCTGATCGACAAGTCCGGCGCCTGGTATTCGTACAGCGGCGAGCGCATCGGCCAGGGCAAGGACAATGTCCGCCTGTTCCTGAAGGAACATCCGGCCATGACCGACGACATCGAGGCCAAGTTGCGCGCCAAGATGATCACGGTCGCGGTGCCGGTCGGCCGCGGTGCCGATGCCGAAGAAACCGAAGAAGCCTGAGTCCGGGTGTCCCGAGATCGCCCCGGCGGATGGCCGGGGCGCGCTGATCAGGTGAGCCATGCGCAAGGAAAAACCGCCGCTCCCGCCCCGCGAACGCGCGCTCGGTCTGTTGTCGCGGCGCGAGCACTCCGCGCGTGAACTGAAGCGCAAGTTGCAGCAGAAGGGCGTGGCCGCCGAGGAAGCCGGCGATGTCGTCGGCGAGATGGGCGACCGCAACTATCAGAGCGATGCCCGCTTCGCCGAATCGCTGGTGCGCAGGCGTGCGCTGGATGGCTACGGGCCGCTGCGCATCCGCGCCGAACTGGCGTCGCATGGCATCGTCCGAGAAGCTGCGACCGCGGCGATCGCGACTGCGGAAGTGGCATGGACGGTCATCGCCAGACGGGTGTTTTCGGCCAAGTTCCGCGACACCGAGGCAGCCGATCACAAGGAGCGCCAGAAGCGTGCGGCATGGCTGGCCGCGCGCGGCTTCGACGGTGCAACGGTGCGTGCCGTCACCCGCGCCGAGGTCGATGATTGAGCGATGGCAGCCGAGACCTTGTTGCTCGCCGGGATGGCGGCATTCTGTGCGGGACTGCTCGACAGCATCGTCGGCGGTGGCGGCCTGATCATGACCCCGGCCATGGTCAATCTGTTTCCGGAATTCTCGATCCTGCAGGTCATCGCGACCCAGCGCACCAGTTCGATTTTCGGCACGTCCGTTGCCGCCTGGAACTATCTCAAGGTGGTGAAGCTTGATCGGCGGCTGGTGCTGTGGACCTGCCTTGCGGCGACCCTGTGTTCGGCGCTCGGCGTGCAGTTCGCCAAGCGCATCGATGGCGATGTCCTCAAGTACGTCGTGCTTGCCATTTGCGTGCTGCTCGCCGTGTACACCGCGTTCCGCAAGGATTTCGGCCAGCGCGAGCACTTGCCGGCCGATGCCGTGTCGATGCGCCGGCGTGCCGGACTCGTCGGCGCGGTGACGGGCTACTACAACGGCTTGATCGGTCCCGGCACCGGCACCTTGATGGTCTTTGCCTTCGTCGGTCTGGTCGGTTTCGATTTCCTCGCTGCATCGGCACTGGCAAAGCTGGCCAATGTCGCTGCCGATGTCTCGTCCTGGCTCAGCCTGATGCTCAGCGGCTTTGTGGTCTGGCCGGTGGCATTGCCCCTGGTCATCGGCAACATGCTTGGCAGTTTCGTCGGCAGCAAGCTCGCCATCCGCAAGGGCGATGCCTTCATCCGGCGCGTGTTCCTCGTTGCGGTGCTCGGGCTGATCGCGCGCGTGCTCTGGCAATTGTCGGCACTCGGCTAGACTACGCGGCTAGAATGAAGGAGCCCGTTCCATGAGCAGCGACGATTTCATCGAGGTCTATGACGACGTGCTGCCGCACGACATTTGCGCGGCACTGCTCCAGGACTTCGAGGCCGATGGCGGAGCGACGCGCGGGCTCACCGCGGGTGGCCTGGACGTGGCGCACAAGAACAGTTGGGACATCAGTCTCACCGGCAAGCCGCGCTGGGCCGACGCCGAGCAGATGTTGAACGACGCGATGCTGGCCTGCCTGCTGCAATACGTGCGCAAGTATCCGTTTGCCATCCTCGGTCCGCACTGGCTGAACATCGTCGATCCCGCAACCGGGCAAAAGAAGTCGCTCGATGCGGAAACGCTGGCGAACTTGCCCGACGCGACCTTGCGGTCCGTCGTGACCAAGGCGTTCCGTCCCGGCGTCGTGAATTTGCAGAAATACCTGGCCGACGAAGGCGGCTATCCGCGCTGGCATTGCGAGCTCGGCCCGAAAGCGGACCGTGGCGAGTCGTTGCACCGCACGCTGCTGTGGACGCTCTATCTCAACGATGGCTTCGCCGAGGGCGAGACCGAGTTCTACCATCAGCGACGCAAGTTCGCGCCCAAGGCCGGCGCCCTGTTGATCGCACCGGCCGCCTTCACTCATACCCACCGCGGCAACATGCCGAAGGGCGGCGACAAATACATCGCCACGTCGTGGGTACTGTTCCAGCGCGCAGAACCGCTGTAGCGAGCGGCTAGCCCGTCTCGACGCGATTGCGCCCGCCGTGCTTGGCGCGATAGAGCGCGGCGTCGGCGGTTGCGATCAGGCGATCGATGCCGCGGCGTTCAGGGCGTGGCGCGGTGGCCACGCCGATGCTGATGCTCACCGTCATTTCATGCGTGTCGTACCGGAACGGCGTGGCGGCGACCACGACGCGCACGCGTTCGGCGATGGCGTTCACTTCCGCGGGTTCGATGCCGGGCAGGATCGCGATGAATTCCTCACCGCCCCAGCGCCCGAAGCGTGCCGAATCGGGCAGGGCAGCGCGCATGCGTTGCGCCGCCTCGCGCAGGACCGCATCGCCGGCCAGATGACCATGGTAATCGTTGACCTTCTTGAAGTGGTCGATGTCGATCAACAGGACTGCGAGCGCGTGCGAACCGGATTGTGATTGCGCCAGCAGTTGCTCGAACTGGGCGGTCACCGCGCCGCGATTGGCGACGCCGGTGAGCGCGTCGGTGCTGGCGACCCGTTCCAGTTCCGCGGCGCTGGCGACGAGTGCCGCATGCAGGCGCTGGGTCTCGCGGACACGGCGGAACAGGATCACCACGAAGACCGCCAATGCGCAAAAGCCGACGATCAGCGCGATGCCGAGCAGGCGCTGGCGGGCCAGTCGCAGCGTCTGGATCTGGTTGTCGCGAACGAGCAGGGCGCGTTGCGATTCGGCCCGTTGCGCCGCGAGATTGCCTTCAAGGATTGCGACACGGCGGCCGGCCACGTCGATGGCGAGGTTCTTGTCGAGTTGCTGGAACGCCTTGCGCGTGGCCATCGCCGCCATTGCGTCGCCGGTGGCGAGTTCGATGTCGGACAACTCGTCCAGCGCGCCGCGTTCCAGCACCTTGTCGCCGAGCTTGCGCGCCCCGTCGACGGTAGCGCGGGCTTCGCTCAAGGCCGTCTTGAAATCACCCCGGGCACCGGCCACGCGGGTCCGGTTGGCGTGGATCTGTACCTGGTCTCGGATCGCCACGGAATTGAACTGCTCGGCGGCACGGCGTGACCACAGGTCGGCGTCATCGACGCGTCCCTGCGCGAGCCGTACATCCGACAAGGCGGTGAACGAGTTGACCTTGTTCGGCGGGCTGCCGAGCGACATCGCGGCTTCCGACGCCTCTTCGCCGTAACGCGCGGCTTCGTCGATCTGGCCCATCTTCAGCAGCGACCGGGACAGTTCCCCGCGCAGCGCGATGCCTTCACGCACATCGCGCGGGCCGAGGTGGGTCAAGGCTTCGCGGATGTTCTGCGCCGCGAGTTCCTCGTCATCGAGGTTGCGGTGCAGGAAGCCCAGCATGCGGTAGGTGCGCGCGATTTCGGCCTGGTCGCCGGTGCGGCGGGCGAGATCGAGGGCTTCGTTGTGTTTGCTCAGCGCATCCGCGAATTTGCCGGTTCGCGCCAGCACCAGGCCCAGCGCATTGAGGGCGCGCGCCTGCTGCGCCGTGTCGCCGCCGGCGCGCGCATCCTCGGCCGATTGCGCGAAGAACTGCATCGCTTCCGGGAACTGGCCCAATTTGCGTTCCATGACCCCGCGGTTGTAAGCCCAGAGCGCCTGCCAGTCGCGACGTCCGGACTGACGCGCGAGGCCTTCCATTACCTCGAGCACGCCGGCGGCGCGGGTCGAGTCGCCACGATTCGCATACATCGACGCGAGTCGACTGTTCGCGGCCATGGACAAGTCACGGGCGCCTTCGCTGTCCGCCACAGACACCGCGGCGTTCAGCAGCTCGTAGGCGCGATCGGGCTGTTCCAATTCATCGTAGAACTCGCCCATGGCCAGCTTGGCCCAACCCCCAGCGAGTGGCGTTGGTGCCGCCTTGCCCCAGGTTTCCAGTTTCGCCAGCAAGGTCTCCGCCGACTGCGAGCGATCGCTGCGCAGGGCCGCAACCTCCGCCGGTTCGCTGCTCGCGACCGCCGCGGCGTCCGCCCGCGTCGGCGGATGCCAAGACAGGAGCAACAGCATGAGGGTGATGCGCAGCAGCATGGGGCGATGTTAGGACAAGCGCAGCGTCGGCGCTGCCGTTCCCGGTTTCGCTGATCCGAGCTTGGACTCGGCCTCCGCTCCGCTAGAATCGGCGGTCTTCCGACCCCTTGGTATTCCCATGAAGTCCAGCGCCGACATCCGCACCGCGTTCATCGAGTTCTTCAAGTCGAAGGGGCACGAGCATGTGCCATCGAGTCCGCTGGTGCCGGGCAACGACCCGACCCTGTTGTTCACGAACTCGGGCATGGTCCAGTTCAAGGACATGTTCCTCGGCGCCGAGAAGCGCAGCTACAGCCGTGCCGTGACCGCGCAGCGCTGCGTGCGCGCCGGCGGCAAGCACAACGACCTCGAAAACGTTGGCTATACCGCGCGCCATCACACCTTCTTCGAGATGCTCGGCAACTTCAGCTTCGGCGACTATTTCAAGCGCGACGCCATCCACTACGCCTGGCAGCTGCTGACGAACGTCTACGCGCTGCCCGCCGACAAGCTCTGGGTCACGGTCTATCAGACCGACGACGAGGCCTATGCGATCTGGAACGAGGAAGTCGGTGTGCCGGCGGAGCGCATCGTGCGTATCGGCGACAACAAGGGCGCGCCTTATGCGTCCGACAATTTCTGGCAGATGGCCGACACCGGTCCCTGCGGGCCGTGCTCGGAAATCTTCTATGACCACGGTCCGTCCGTGGCCGGCGGTCCGCCCGGTTCGGAGGAGCAGGACGGCGATCGTTACATCGAGATCTGGAACCTCGTGTTCATGCAGTTCGAGCGTTCGGCCGACGGCACGCTGACGCCGTTGCCGAAGCCCTGCGTCGATACCGGCATGGGTCTGGAGCGCCTGACAGCGGTGCTGCAGCACGTCAACTCGAACTACGACATCGACCTGATGAAGCACCTGGTCGAGGCCGCGGCCAAGGCGACCGCGACCAGCGACCTGTCGAATCCGTCGCTGCGCGTCATCGCCGACCATATCCGCGCGACCAGTTTCATGATCGTCGACGGCGTGCTGCCCTCGAACGAAGGCCGCGGCTACGTGCTCCGCCGCATCATCCGCCGCGCGCTGCGCCACGGCCACAAGCTCGGCTGCAAGTCGCTGTTCTTCTCGACGCTGGTGAAAACCCTGGTCGCGGAGATGGGCGGCGCCTACCCGGAACTTGCACAGAAGCAGGCCCAGGTCGAGCGCATCCTCAAGAACGAGGAAGAACGCTTCGCCGAAACCCTGGACCAGGGCATGAAGGTGTTCGAGGAGATCACTGCGAAGGGTGCGAAGCAGATTGCCGGCGACGATGCATTCAAGCTCTACGATACCTACGGCTTCCCGCTTGACCTGACCGCCGATGTCGCGCGTGAGCGTGGGCTGGCGGTCGACCTGGCCGGATTCGAGAAAGCGATGGAGATGCAGCGCGAGCGTGCGCGCGCCGCCAGCAAGTTCGATCAGGGCTTCGCCATTTCGGCGGAACAGTCGGCGGGCCTCGCGGCGACACAGTTCCTTGGCTATGCCGAGCTGAGCGCGAAGGCGTTGAAGATCGAGCGCCTGCTGGTCGCGAACCAGACGCGGTCATCGATCGCCAGCGGCGAACGTGCCGTGGTGATCCTCGATCGCACCCCGTTCTACGCCGAGTCGGGCGGACAGGTTGGCGACACCGGCGTGCTGCGTCTCGGCAATGCCGAGTTCGTGGTCGAGGACACGATCAAGCTGGCGGGCGTCTATCACGGCCATGTCGGTGCCTTGACCAGCGGGTCGTTGACGCTCGGCGATCAGGTCGTGGCCGAGGTGGATGCCGATCGTCGCGGTGCGATCGTGCTGAACCACTCGGCGACGCATCTGCTGCACGCGGCGCTGCGCCAGGTGCTCGGTGAACACGTGCAGCAGAAGGGCTCGATGGTCGCGCCCGACCGCCTGCGCTTCGACTTCTCGCATTTCCAGCCGGTGACCGATGCCGAACTAAAGCAGATCGAGACCATCGTCAACACCGAAGTGCGCCGCAACGAAGCCGCCGAAGTGCACCACATGGGCATGCAGGAAGCGCTCGATTTCGGCGCCATGGCCCTGTTCGGCGAAAAATACGGCGAACACGTGCGGGTGCTGAAGATGGGCGAGTTCTCGACCGAACTCTGTGGCGGCACACACGTGGCGCGCACGGGCGACATCGGCCTGATGAAGATCACCTCGGAAGGCGGTATCGCGTCCGGCGTGCGCCGTATCGAAGCGGTGACCGGTGCCGGTGCGATGGCGCTGGTCGATACCCGCGAGTCACGCCTGGACGAAGTGTCCGAACTGGTCGGTGCCAGCGAGGAAGACGTCGTCGCCAAGCTCAAGCAGCTGCTGGATCGTCAGAAGAAGCTGGAAAAGGAACTCGACGCGCTGAAGGCGAAGAACGCGAACGCGCTGTTGAACGAACTGGCCGACGCGGCGCCGAGCATCGGTGGCATCCGCATCGTCACCGGGCGCGTCGAGGGCATGGACGGGAAGACGCTGCGCGAGGCGGTCGAGGCCCTGCGCAACAAACTCGGCGACTGCGCGGTCGTGCTGGCCGCTGCAGCGGACGGCAAGGCCTCGCTGGTCGCTGGCGTGAACGGTGCGGGACTGGCCAAGCTCAAGGCGGGAGAACTGATTTCCCATGTCGCGAGCCAGGTCAACGGCAAAGGCGGCGGTCGCCCGGACATGGCCCAGGGCGGCGGTGACGACATCCCGGCGCTGATTCCGGCGCTGGCGGGTGTCGTAGAGTTCGCCCGGGCCAAGATCGGCTGAAACTCGACGCGAGGTACGCCGCATGTTCGACTGGAATGACGTGCAGGTGTACCTCGCGATCGCGCGCGGCGGCTCGCTGGCCGCGGCCTCGCGGACCCTCAAGGTCAATCACTCGACCGTGTTCCGTCGCCTCAACGCGTTCGAGGACGTGCTCGGGGTGCGCCTGTTCGAGCGCATGGCCAGCGGTTATGCGCTGACGCCCGAGGGCGAATCGATCCGTGCCGAGGCCGAGGCCGTCGAGACCAATGTGCATGCGCTGGAACGCAAGATCGCGGGACGCGATTTCGCGCTGCGCGGCGACATCCGGATCACCGCCCCGCACGGGCTCGCGACCGGGTTTCTGGCGCAGTACCTGCCGGATTTCATTGCCCGCTATCCGGGCATTCGCGTCGATATCGACGCATCGGATTCGGAACTCGACCTCGGTCGCCGCGAGGCCGATATTGCGCTGCGCGCCACCAGTGCGCCGCCCGAGCATCTGGTCGGTCGCCGCGTGGCGTCGCTGTGCTGGTGGGTCTACGGTTCCAACAGTTACCGCGAGCGCATGGGCTGCCCGGTCGGCATGGACGATGTCGCGACGCACCGCTTGATCGGCGCGACCCAGAACTTCCAGCGTTTGCCGGTATTCGCCTGGTTGGCCAAGCATGTGCCGGACGACGCCATCGTCGCGCGCGCCGCCGATTTGGAGACGATGGCGGCCCTGGCCCGCGAGGGCGTCGGTCTGGCGCTCTTGCCGAGCGACCAGCACTTGCCCGATCTGCAGCGCCTGTTCCCGGTCGAACCGCGTTTCACCGGAGAATTGTGGCTGTTGACGCATCCCGACTTGCGCCACGTCGCCCGCATCAAGACCTTCATGGAATTCCTGACCGAGCGCCTGCATAACGATCCGCGCCTCGCTGAACCCGCGCCATTACCGTGACCCGCGCTTGCTGATTGATTTGGCTGGAATTTAGCCTTTTGACCCAATGCTTGGCCTATACTCCTCGACTGTTGTCCTAGGGCCCCGGGGCAACGCCATACCTACAAGGAGACTCCGATGAACCGTAAGCATTTGTGTGCCCTCATTGCGCTCGCACTGGGCGCCGGCGCCGTTTCGGCGCAAGAATACGACAGCCGCTGGTATATCGCGCCGGCTCTCGGCGTGTCGCACAACGACAACGAACGTTATGTCGATACCGACGACACGGAATTCCTTTCGCTGGGGTTCGGTCGCTTCGTGGCCGAGAACACGTCGCTCGACCTGACGCTGGACTACACCCCGCGTGACCTCGGCAGCCAGTATCACTACGTCGGCAACAACGACAGCTACGGGCTGACCGCGTCGCTGCGTCACTACTTCACCGATTGGTCGTGGCGTCCGTTCCTGAAGGTGGGCATGGGCCTGTCGCAGGCGCATTCGACCGATCAGGCGCACGGTTACGGCAACAACGACGACCTGAACCCGATCTTCGATGTCGGCGCCGGTCTCGGTCACGAGTTCAACGACAACGTCGCGATGCGTACCGAACTGACCTACCGCTACGACATGGACGACCGCACCATCCCGGGCGTCGATCATTTCGGTGACTGGATCGTCTCCCTCGGCGGCACGTTCAAGCTCGGCAACATGGCCGCACCGGCCGCTGCCGCTGCACCGGACGCAGCCACCGAAACGCCGACGCCGGCACCGACCCCGGCCCCGGCCGACTGCAGCACGCTGGATGATGACAAGGATGGCGTGAACAACTGCGATGACAAGTGCCCGACTTCGGCCGCCGGCGAAGCCGTGGGTGCAGATGGTTGCGCCCAGGCCATCGTGATCGACCTGCGTGGCGTCAACTTCGCGTTCGACCGTGCGGAACTGACCGCCGAATCGACCGCGATCCTCGACCAGGCCGTCGACGTGCTGAACCGCTACCCGGCCCTCAAGGTCGAAGTCGCCGGCCACACCGACTCGGTCGGTACCGACGCCTACAACCAGGGTCTGTCGGAACGCCGCGCCAAGACCGTGTACGACTACCTCACCGGCAAGGGCATCGCCGCTGATCGTCTCTCGGGTCCGAATGGCTACGGCGAAGGCAAGCCGATCGACACCAACGACACCTCGGAAGGCCGTGCTCGCAACCGCCGCACCGAACTCGTCAAGCAGCAGTAATCGGAACGCAAGTTCCGGAAACGAGAAACCCCGCTTCGGCGGGGTTTCTTTTTGTCCGAACGACGTTGAATCACGCCGCCTGGTATTGCCCCATCCCGCGGAGTTTTTCGTAGCGGCGGGTGAGCAGGACGTCGCGGTCGAGCTTTTCGAGTTCGGCGATCTGACTGAGCACGACCGCTTTGAGATTGTCGGCGGTGGTCTTGGGATCGCGGTGCGCGCCGCCGAGCGGTTCGGGGATGATCTGGTCGATCAGGCCGTGTTCGTGGATGCGTGCGGCCGTCATGCCCATGGCTTCGGCGGCATCCTTGGCGCGTTCGGCGCTGCGCCACAGGATCGAGGCGCAGCCTTCGGGCGTGATCACCGAGTAGGTGCTGAACTGCAGCATGTTGACGCGGTCGCCGACACCGATCGCGAGCGCGCCGCCGGAGCCGCCTTCGCCGATCACGGTGCAGACAATCGGCACGCGCAGCTTGGCCATTTCCAGCAGGTTGCGGGCGATGGCTTCGGACTGGCCGCGTTCCTCGGCACCGACGCCGGGATAGGCGCCGGGTGTATCGATCAGGGTCAGCAGGGGCAGGTGAAAGCGTTCGGCCATCTGCATCAGGCGCAGTGCCTTGCGGTAACCCTCGGGGCGCGGCATGCCGAAATTGCGGCGAATCTTCTGCTTGGTGTCGCGGCCCTTCTGGTGGCCGATGATCACGACCGACTTGCCCTCGATCCGGCCGAGGCCACCGACGATGGCGGCATCGTCCGCGAACGCGCGGTCGCCGGCGAGCTCATGGAATTCCTCGCAGATATGACCGATGTAGTCGAGCGTGTAAGGCCGTGACGGATGCCGCGCCAGTTGCGCGATCTGCCAGGCGCTCAGGTTCTGGAAGATCTCGACGGTTTTCTCGCGCAGCTTGCCGTCGAGCTTGCGAATCTCCGATTCGAAATCGAGCGACTGACCCTGCGAACTGGCGCGCAGTTCGCGCAGCTTGTTTTCGAGCTCGGCAATGGGCTTCTCGAATTCGAGGATGTTCGGATTCATCGCAAGGTTCCAGTCCGGTGAAGGGCGAATGATAGCGTCAGTTGCCGGTGGCCCGTGCCAGCGACAGCTGCACCTCGCTGACCCCGTCCAGCCGGCGCAGTTCCTCGACCACCTCGGGCAGGATGCGCACCCGCCAGGGATCGCCGAGCTGCAGTTCGGTGCGTGCCGTCCGGTTCTGGTACAGCAGGCGTACCGCCGCAGCGCCGGGTCGCGCCGGCTTCAGGGTCGTCGCCAGCCGGTCCAGCCACTTCGGCGACGCATCCGTGACATGGATGCGCAGGCCGCGCCCGAAGCGTTCGCAAGCCTGCGTCAGCGTCCAGGCCTGACGCAGCTTGAGCTGGTAGCCGCCGGAATATTCGTCGATCGCCAGTCCGCCCGCGACCACGACCATTTGATCCTTCGCGAACACCGCAGCGTATTCAGTCAGCGCCTCGCGAAACAGCCCGACCTCGATGCGGCCGCTGGCGTCCTCGATGGCCGCGAAGCCCATCGCGTCGCCGCGACGACGCAAACCAGACGGAACGATGCCGCCGAACACGATCGGGATCTCGATCTGGCCACGACGCTTCTCGGCCGTGGCCTGCAGGGTGCGGTAGAGCTCCTCGGCCTTGCCGATCGGTCCCGAGGTGAGCTGCTTGAGTTCGGACTTGTAGGCATCGGCCGGATGCCCGGACAGGTAATGGCCGAGTGTTTCGCGCTCGCCGTGGAGCCGCTGCAGCAGCGGCCATTCCGGCAGCTTGCGCATGACGACCTCCGGTGCGGCAGACACTGCAGCCTGACCGAAGATGTCGATCTGCCCGGCATCCCGGTTGCGCGCCTGTTGTTCGGCACCCTTCATCGCTTCCGGCAGATGGTTCATCAGCGTGGCGCGATGGTGACCGAAGCCATCCAGCGCACCGGAATGCACCAGCGCTTCGAGCACGCGCTTGTTCAGGCGATTGCTGTCGACGCGTTGCGCCAGATCATCGAGCGATTGATAAGGTCCGCGCGCGACGCGCTGGTCGGCGATCGCTTCGCAGGCGGCGCGACCAACGCCCTTGATCGCGCCGAGTCCGTAGCGGATGCGTTTCGCGTCGAGCGCCTCGAACATGTAAGTCGAGGAATTGATTTCCGGCGGCAGGATGCTCAGGCCGCAGGCCTCCTTGGCGTCGTCGAGGAAGCCGACCAGCTTGTCGGTGTTGTCCATGTCCGAGGACAGGGTCGCGGCCATGAACTCGGCCGGGTAGTGGGTCTTGAGCCATGCGGTCTGATACGCGACGAGCGCATACGCGGCCGAGTGCGACTTGTTGAAGCCGTAGTCGGCGAATTTTTCCATCAGATCGAAGATGCCGCGCGCGACATTCGGGTCGACGCCGTTCTTCGCCGCGCCTTCCTCGAAGATCGAGCGTTGCTGCGCCATCTCGGACGCGATCTTCTTGCCCATCGCGCGCCGCAGCAGATCGGCGCCACCGAGCGTGTAGCCGGCCAGCACCTGGGCGATCTGCATCACCTGTTCCTGATAGACGATCACGCCGTAGGTCGGCTTCAGGATTGGTTCCAGGCTCGGGTGCGGATAGCTGACTTCGGCGCGGCCATGACGGCGGTCGATGAAGTTGTCGACCATGCCGGCGCCAAGCGGACCGGGGCGGAACAATGCGGCCAATGCGACGATGTCGTCGAAGCCCTGTGGCTGCAGCTTGCGGATGTAGTCCTTCATGCCGCGCGATTCGAACTGGAACACCGCCGTGGTGTCGCCGCGCGAGAGCAGCGCATAGGTCGGCGCGTCGTCCATCGGCAGCTGCGTTATGTCGAGCGGCGACTCGCCGGTGACCGCGCGTCGCGCGTTGATCGCTTTCACCGCCCAGTCGATGATGGTCAGGGTGCGCAGGCCGAGGAAGTCGAACTTCACCAGTCCGGCCTTCTCGACGTCGTCCTTGTCGAACTGCGTCACGACGCTCTCGCCACCCTCTTCGCAGTACAGCGGCGCGAAGTCGGGCAGGGGCGTCGGCGCAATGACCACGCCGCCGGCATGCTTGCCGGCATTGCGGGTCAGGTCTTCGAGCTTGCGCGCGAGTTCGATCAGGGTCGCGACGTCGTCCTCGTTGGCCATGCGCTCGCGCAGTTCGGCGGATTCGGCGATGGCATCGTCGAGGGTGATGCCGAGCGTCAGCGGAATGAGTTTGGCGATCGAATCGACATGGCCGTAGCCCATGCCGAGCACGCGCCCGGTGTCGCGCACCACCGCCTTCGCAGCCATGGTGCCGTAGGTGATGATCTGGCTGACCTTGTCGGCGCCGTACTTGCGACTGACGTAGTCGATGACGCGGTCGCGGCCCTCCATGCAGAAGTCGACGTCGAAGTCAGGCATCGACACGCGTTCCGGGTTGAGGAAGCGTTCGAACAGCAGGTCCTGCGGCAGCGGATCGAGATCGGTGATCTTGAGCGCGTACGCGACCAGCGAGCCGGCGCCGGAACCGCGCCCAGGACCAACCGGAATGCCGTTCTCCTTCGACCAGTTGATGAAATCGGCGACGATCAGGAAGTAGCCGGGAAACCCCATCTTCACGATCACGTCGAGTTCGATGCCGAGCCGCTCGACATAATGCTCGCGTGGGAACGGCGGTGCGCCGCGATAGTGCGCAAGGCGTTCTTCCAGGCCAGCCTGCGCCTGGGCGCGGATGTAGCTGTCGAGCGTGTGTTCGGTCGGCACCGGGAACGCCGGCAGGTAGTACTTGCCGAAGCTCATCTCGATGTTGAGGCGCTTCGCCAGTTCGACCGCGTTCTCGATGGCCTCCGGACAGTCGGCGAAGGCCTCGCGCATTTCGCCCGGCGTCTTCAGATATTGCTGGTCGGTGTAGTCACGTGGCCGTTTCGGGTCGTTCAGCACGCGCCCGGTGGCGATGCAGACGCGTGCCTCGTGCGCCTCGGCGTCCTCGCGGGCGAGGAAGCGTGTGTCGTTGCTGGCCACGACAGGCACATCACGGCGACTGGCCAGATGCAGCAAACGCGTCTGTTGCGCCGATTCGTCGACGCGGCCGCAGCGCGTGAGTTCGAGATAGACACGATCGCCGAAGCCGCGACGCCAGTCTTCGAGCAGCCGGTCGGCACTGTCGACATCCGCTGCGGCGATCAATTCCGAGGGACGCCCGAGCAGGGCGACGAGGCCGGCGTTGTCGGCGAGCAGGCGCGATCGCGGCACGAAGACACGCTCCGACTTGCCGCGCTGGAGATAGGCTGCCGACAACAGGCGCGACAGCCGCAGGTAGCCGTCGCGGTTCTGGCACAGCACCGTGGTACGCGACAGATCGTTGCCGGTTTCGCCGACCCAGAGGTCGCAGCCGATGATCGGCTTCAGTCCTGCCTTCTCGACTGCCGCGTAGAACTTGACCAGGGCGAACAGGTTCGAATCATCGGTCATCGCCACTGCCGGCATGCCGGCCGCGACGCAGGCGTTCACCAGTCGGTCGATGCGGATGGTCGAGTCGACCAGCGAATACTCGGTGTGCAGGTGCAGGTGGACGAAGGTTGAAGTCATTCCTGCACCTTAGCCCTGGCCCGACCAGCGCTCAAGGCTTGACATGGCAGACCGCTCAATCGAACAGGTCGACCGCGATGAGTCGCTTCACCGGCGCGAAACTGCGCCGGTGCGCGGGGCAGGGGCCGAGACGTTTCAGTGCAGCGAGATGCTCGGGAGTCGGATAGCCCTTGTGGATCGCGAAGCCGTAGCCCGGGTGCACGGCATCGAGTTCGACCAGCAGTCGATCACGATGCACTTTCGCGAGGATCGAGGCGGCGCTGATTTCGGCGATCAGGGCATCGCCGTCGACGATCGCGCGTGCCCGGCAGGGCAGGTCGGACGGCAACGTGTTGCCGTCGATCAGGGCCTCGTCCGCCGCGATGTGCAGGCCGAGCAGCGCGGCACGCATGCCGATCAGGGTGGCCTGCAGGATGTTGTGGCGGTCGATCAGGGCCGTGTCGACCTCAACCACGTGGAAGGCGAGCGCACGTTCGCGGATCTCGCGATCGAGCGCATTCCGACGCACTTCGCTCAACTGCTTCGAGTCGTTCAAGCCGTCGATCGGGCGCGCCGGATCGAGGATCACGGCGGCGACCACGACCGGTCCGGCCAGCGGTCCGCGTCCGGCCTCGTCGACGCCGGCAATGCGCTTCATGCGGCTTCGATCAGTTCGCCGATGGCCTCGGCGGCCGCTTCGGAACCGCCACCCGCGAGCAAGGGCAGCAGCGTCGACAGCTGCGTCTGCATCGCTTCCATGCGCGACTCGTCGCGGAACAGCGCGAGCAGGACGTCGGTGATCTTTTCCGGCGTGCAATCGTTCTGCAGCAGCTCCGGGACGACTGCGCCATTCAACAGGATGTTCGGCAGCGACACGTGCTTCGATTTCAGCAGGCCGAACAGGCGCACGATCCGGTAGCTCAGCGGATGGATGCGATGCGCCACCACCATCGGCGTCTCCGCGAGGCCGGCTTCGAGCGCGGCGGTACCCGATGCCGTGAGCACGACATCGGCCGCCCACAACACTTCATGGGCGCGGCCCTCGACGACCTGGATCAGGCTGCGCGCGCGATGCCTGCCCAGCACGGCATCGAAGGCCTTGGCGCAGTCGCTGTCGGCCATCGGTGCAACCAGCTTGAGACCCGAGATCGCGTTCGCACATTGCAGGGCTGCCTGCACGAAGGTGTCGCCCAGACGCTCGATTTCGCCGAAGCGGCTGCCCGGCAGTATGGCCAATATCCGACCCTTGAGCGGCAATTCAAGCGCAGCACGGACATCGGCCTGCGAAGGTCGATTCTCGAAGCGCTCGGCAAGCGGATGTCCGACGAAGCGCGCATCGACGTCATAACGTGCGTAGATCGGGGGCTCCATCGGAAACAGGCAGAGCACGCGGTCGGCCGACGCGCCGATCTTCTTCGCGCGACCCGGGCGCCACGCCCAGATCGACGGACTGACATAGTGCACGGTGCGGATGCCGGACTTCTTCAGTTTGCGCTCGACGCCGAGATTGAAGTCCGGTGCATCGATGCCGATGAACACGTCCGGCTTCCAGTCGCGCAGGCGCTGCACCACGCCGCTGCGCAGCTTGAGCAGACGTGGCAGGTGGCGAAGCACTTCGACGAGGCCCATGACCGCGAGTTCGGATGCGTCGTGCCAGGTGTCGCAGCCGGCGCGGCGCATGCGATGGCCGCCGATGCCCGCGAATTGCGCGCGTGGGTACAACTGCTTGAGCGCGACCATCAAGTCGGCACCGATCTGGTCCCCGGAGGTTTCACCGGCGATCAGTGCGATGCGGAACGGGCGCGGGTTCACGGCTTCAGCGGATCAGCGAACGTTCGGAGCGATCGATGAACTCGGACAGGATCCGCAATTCATCGGTGGCTTCGGCTGCCTGGGCGATCTCGGCGCGTGCGTCCGCCAGTGGCATGCCCGAGAGATACAGCGTGCGGTAGGCGCGCTTGATCGACATGATCGATTCGGGCGAAAAGCCGCGGCGTTTCAGGCCTTCCGAATTGATGCCCCGGGGTTCGGCATAACTGCCCGCGACCACCGTGTAGGGCGGCACGTCGCGGTTGATCACCGAGCCCATCGCGGTAAAGGCGTGTGCGCCGATCTGGCAGAACTGGTGCACCAGCGAGAAGCCGCCGAGGATCACGAAATCATCGACACGGACATGGCCGGCCAGCGAGGACGCATTCGCGAAGATGCAGTCGTTGCCGACGATGCAGTCGTGCGCCAGATGCACGTACGCCATGATCCAGTTGCGGTCGCCGATGCGGGTGACGCCACCTCCCTCTTCAGTGCCGCGATTCAGCGTGACGAACTCGCGGATCATGTTGTCGGCGCCGATCTCAAGCGACGCCTGCTCGCCACGAAACTTCTTGTCCTGCGGCGCCGCGCCGATCGAGCTGAACTGGAAGAAGCGGTTGCGCGGGCCGATGCGGGTCGGTCCCTCGATCACGACATGCGGACCGATCTCGCAGTCATCGCCGATCTCGACGCCAGCGCCGATGATCGAAAACGCGCCGATCGACACATTCGCGCCGATTCTCGCGCCGGGATCGATGAGGGCGCTGGGGTGGATCATGCGCTTGATTCCGGTGCCGCGCACAGGATCTCGGCGCTGGCGACTTCCTGGTCGCCGACCAGAGCGCGGCATTCATAAAGACCCATGCGGCGGATCAGGCGCTTCTGCATCACTTCGAGTTTCAACTGGTCGCCCGGCACCACGGTGCGGGTGAACCGTGCCTTGTCGACGCGCACCAAATAGTAGAGCTGGTTCTCCCTGCGCTCGAAGCCGTTCGAGAGCTGGGTCAGGATGCCGGAGGCCTGCGCCATGGCCTCGATCACGAGGACGCCGGGCATGACCGGATGCCCGGGGAAATGTCCGGTGAAACAGGGTTCGTTCACGGTGACGTTCTTGATCGCGAGCACGCGCTTGTTCGGCTCGAACTCGATCACGCGGTCGACCAGCAGGAACGGATAGCGGTGCGGCAGCATCGCCATGATCTCGGTGACTTCGATCGGCAGCTTCACGCCGCCGGACAGGTCATTCATCGTTCCCTTCCCCAAGGAGTTTGCGCACGCGGCGTGCGAGTTGATCGAGTTGGCCGAAACGCGCTGCATTCCTGCGCCATTCGCGTTTCGGCTGGATCGGTGTGCCGGAGACATATTCGCCGGGTTCGCGCAGGTCGTGCGTGACCAGACTCATGGCGCCGACCGTCACGCGGTCGGCGATGTCCAGATGGCCGATGATACCGGCACCGCCGGCGATCAGGCAGTGGCGGCCGACTCGGGTGCTGCCTGCGATCGCGGCACAGCCGGCAATGGCCGTGTGCGCGCCGATACGGACGTTGTGGCCGATCTGGATCTGGTTGTCGAGGCGCACGTCCTCCTCGAGCACGGTGTCGCCGAGCGCGCCGCGGTCGATGGTGGTGTTCGCGCCGATCTCGCAGTCGTCGCCGACGACGACGCCGCCGAGTTGTGGCACCTTGAGCCAGGCGCCTTGATCAAAGGCAAGGCCGAAGCCGTCGGCGCCGAGCACGGCACCGGGATGGATCAGCACGCGGGCACCGATGCGGACGCGCACGACCAGGGTCACGCGCGCCACCAGCCGGGCCTCCGGCCCGATGACGCAGTCTTCCCCGATCACGCATGCCGGACCGAGGACCGCGCCCGCCGCGATGCGGCTGCGCGCACCGATGACGCAATGCGCAGCGACCTGCGCGTTCGGGTCGATCACGGCGTCGCCGGCGACCACGGCGCTCGGGTGGATACCCGGCGTCACTGGCTCGCGGCGCTCGAACAGCGCGGTAATCCGGGCGAAATCGGCATAGGGATTGCGACTCACGAGCACGCTGCCGGTGGCGGCGTGCGCGTCCTTGTCGGACAGGACCACGGCAGCCGCGCGGGTGGTCGCCAGTTGCGCGCGGTAGGCCGGATTGGCGAGGAAACCGATCTGGTCCGGGCCGGCTTCGGCGAGCGTGTTCACGCCGACGATGCCGGCCGTCGCGTCGCCGCGAAGTTCGAGACCGAACCGGTTCGCGATGTCGGCGAGCGCGTACATCAACGCTCGGGCGTGGCCGCGGCGTCGCGTTTCAGTCGCGCGAGCACCGCATCGGTGATGTCGATTTGTGCGCTGGCGTACATCACCGGCGCCTGCACCACCAGATCCAGCTGGTTTTCGCGTGCATGGGCGATCACCGCTGCTTCGATGCGCGGCCATTGGCGATTGAATTCTTCGTCGCCGCGCGCCTTGAATTCCTCGGCAAGACGCTTGCGTGTGCGTTCGATCGACTTGCGCAAGGCATCGATCTCGCGTTTCAGCGAATCGGCCGCGGCCTTCGGCAGGATCGCGGAATCGCGACGATCGCGTGCCTCGAGCTCGACCAGTCGCGTCTGCTCGGATTCGAGGGCCTTGTTGCGCGGGCTGAATTCGCTTTCCAGCTTGCGTCGCGTGTCGAGGACCTGGGGCGCGTTGTCGATCAGGCGCTTCATGTCGACATAGCCGATGCGCGCCGATTGCGCGACCGCGGTCGCGGCAGACAACAGCAAGAATGCGCCGGCAAGAATCAGGCCGGCGCAGCGGCGGAACTTTGGCGCGGTGCAGTCGGCCATCGTTCCGGCTCCGTCGTCAGAACTGCTGCCCGAACGAGAACTGGATGCTCTCGGTACGGTCGCCATCCTGCTTCTTGATCGGGCGCACGAGGTTGATGATGATCGGGCCGATCGGCGCCTGCCATTTCAGCGACAGGCCCGCCGATGCACGCAACTCGCCGGAATCGAAGGCGTCGAAATTCCGGAACACGTTACCGACGTCGACGAAGGCGGACAACTGCGCGGTATCCGAGTCACCCTTGGTCATCGGCGTCGGAATGATCAGTTCCAGTCCGCCTACGGTCTTGAACGCGCCGCCGAGCGGTTGGCGGTAGCTACTGGCCGTGCTTGCGGTTTCCGTCGGGCCGAGGGTGTTGTCCTCGAAACCGCGCACCGAACGGACGCCACCGGCGTAGAAGTTCTGATAGAAGGGCAGGGTGCTGGTATTGCCGTAGCCGTCGCCGTAGCCGAGTTCGGCCTTGGTCAGCAGGGCGTATTCGCCCCACAGAGGGAAATAACGGCCGAATTCGTAGGCGACCTTGTAGTACTCGAGATCCGAGCCGGGCAGGGCGACCTCTGCACCGATGCGCTGGTAGGTGCCGCGGGTCGGCGCGAAGTACTTGTTGCGCGAGTCGCGCTGCCAGCCCGCCTGCAGCGACCAAGTGTTGATCGTCCATTGCCGGAACGGACCGGTGCAGATGCCGGTGGTGGTGTCGGTATCGGTGTCCGGGCCGGTGCCATCGGTATCGGTATCCGGGCCATTGCAGGCAAAGGTGCTGCGCTCGCGGTCGCCGAGTTCCTCGACGAGGTTGTTGATCAGCGATGTCGGCGTCGAGCCGTCAACCGTGGTGATGTCGTTCTTGTCGAGACCGAGCGACAGCGACAAGGTATCGACCTCGGTCAGCGGAATGCCGAGCAGAACGTCGCCGGCGATGGTGTCCGAGGTATAGGCGGCCAGGTTGGCCTGACCTTGATCGAGTTCGCGCAGACTGAAGTTGTAGCCGACGCTGAGGCCATCATCGGTGAAATACGGATCGAAGAAGTTGAAGTCGAAGCGCTTGACGTAGTCGTTGTTCTGGATCGTCGTGCCGACGGTGTTGCCGGAGCCGAGGAAGTTGCGCTGGGTCAGCGACACCGAGGTGATGATGCCCTGGAGCTCCGAGTAGCCGACGCCGAACTGGAAACTGCCGGCACTCTGTTCTTCGACCGTGAAGTTCACGTCGATCTGGTCGTCGCTGCCCGGCACCTTCGGCGTCTCGACCGTGACTTCCTTGAAATAGCCTAGGCGCTGCAGACGACCCTTGGAGCGATCGATGGCCGCTTGCGAGAACCACGCGCCCTCGAGCTGGCGCATCTCGCGACGCAGGACTTCATCCTGGGTGCGCTGATTGCCGATGAAATTGATGCGACGCACGTAGGCGCGCTTGCCCGGGTTCACGTACAGGGTGACCGCGACCTCGCGTTTCTCGCGGTCGACCGTGGGTGACGGCGTCACTTCCGCGAAGGCGTAACCGATGTTCGACAGCACCCGGGTCATCGATTCCGCGGCCCGTTCGAGCTTGCCGCGCGAATAGGTCTCACCGGGCTTGGCCGAGATGAACTTGCGCAGCACGTCTTCCTTCACCACCAGGTCGCCGGCGAGCTTGATGTCGGTGAGGGTGTAGACCTCGCCCTCGCGCACGTTGGCGGTGACGAACAGTTCCTTGCGATCCGGACTGATCGAGACCTGGGTCGATTCGACCGCGAAATCGACGTAGCCGCGGTCCTGATAGTAGGAAGCCAGTTTCTCCATGTCGCCGGAGAGCTTCTCGCGCGAATACTGGTCGTCGCGCTTGTACCAGCTCAGCCAGTTGGACGAACCGGATTCGAAATCCTCGACGATTTCGTCATCGCTGAAAGCCCGGTTGCCGACGATGTTGAGGTGGCGGATCTTGGCCGCCTTGCCTTCGCTCACCGTGATCTTGATCGACACGCGGTTGCGGTCGAGATTCTCGACTTCCGGCTTGATGCTGACGTTGTACTTGCCGCGATTGTTGTACTGACGGGTCAGTTCCTGGGTCAGGCGATCGAGTTCGAGACGATTGAAGGTCTCGCCTTCGGTCAGGCCGATTTCCTTCAGGCCCTTCATCAGGTCTTCGGTCTTGAGGTCCTTGTTGCCGGTGATTTCGATCTTCGAGATCGCCGGGCGCTCGCTCAATTTCACGATCAGGATGTCGCCCTGTCGCGTCAGTTCGATATCGTTGAAAAATCCGGTCTTGAACAGCGCACGCACGGCCGCCGAGGCCCGATTGCTGTCGATGCGATCGCCTTTTTCAATGGGCAGTGCGCTGAACACGGTGCCGGCCGGAATGCGGGTGAGGCCTTCCAGCCGGATGTCCGACACCACGAAGGCATCGAAGGCGGCGGCATTCTGCGCGCACAGCGAAGCAACCAGGACCAGCGCAGCAATACGTTTCATCATCACTCCGTCAATGACCACTGCGGCGCAATGGCGCAGCAGCGTTGCCCGGGCCTTGTTTGGCTCGGGCGGGTTGGGCGCAGGCCGGCGCACATGCTTGGTGCGCGCCGTGCCGAATAGGTTTGGTTCAGCGGAACAGGCCGGAAATATCGTTGAAGAAGGCGAGTCCGATCAGACCGGAGAGCATCGCCAATCCCACGTATTGACCGGCGACCAGCATTCGATCGCTGATCGGACTGCCTTTGATCAGTTCGATAAGGTAATACAGGATATGACCCCCGTCCAAGATCGGGATGGGCAGCAGGTTCAGGATCGCCAGACCCAGCGATACCGCGCCCAGGAAGCCGAGAAACCATGGCAGGCCTTCGTTGGCGCTGAGATTGGCGACCTGGGCGATGGTGATCGGGCCCGAGAGGTGCTTGGTCGACAGCGCACCGAGCAGCATGTCCTTCAGGAACTGCAGGGATTTGGTCGTCACGGTCCAGGCTTCGCTCATGGCCGCCGGCATCGCGGCCAGAGGGCCGAAGCGGCGCACGTGGTCATGCCGGAATCCGGCGCCGATGCCGAGTCGGAAGGCCGGCTTGCCATCCTCGACGATCGGATCGGGACGGGCGAGCAGGCGCAGGCGTTCGCCATCGCGTTCGACCAGCAGCACGACTTCGCCATCCTGTGCCTGGCGCTGCAAGGTGTCGCGCAGGGCGTCGAAATCGCTCACGGACTCGCCGTCCACGCTGAGAATGAGATCGCCACTGCGCAACCCGGCGTCCGCGCCTGCGGCACCGGCGATCACCTGGCCCACCAGCGCAGGCTGAACGCGTTGCAAGCCGAGCCGATTGCCCAACTGCTCGTCCGGCACACTCTTGTCAATGCTGCTGAGGCGGATCGTGTGCAGGCTGTCTTCCGCGCCGGCCGCGGTCACCGCGACGACGACGTCGCGGCGATACAGGGCGCCTTCGAACAGCGCCATGCCGACTTCCGACCAGGCATCGACCGGGGTGCCGTCGACGGCCGTGACGCGCATGCCGGGGCGCAGCCCGGCTTCGGCACTGAGGCCGCTGACCTGGCCAAGGATCGGTTGAAAGTCGGGCTTGCCGACGATGAACATGGCCCAGTAGACCAGCAGCGCGAACAGGACGTTGGCCACTGGTCCGGCCGCGGCCACGGCAATTTTCTGCCACACCGGCTTGCGGTTCAGCGCGGCGTGCGCCTGTTCCGGGGCCACGTCCTCGGCACGTTCGTCGAGCATCGAGACATACCCGCCCAGCGGAATCGCCGCGAGCACGTACTCGGTGCCGTCGCGGCCGATGCGCGTCCACAGCGGCTTGCCGAATCCGACCGAGAAGCGGTGCACCTTGACGCCGCAGCGTCTCGCTACCCAGAAATGGCCGAACTCGTGGAAGGTCACCAGCAGGCCGATGGTGATCACGTACCAGAACAGCGGCCCGATAAATCCGGTCATGCAGAACATCCTTGCAAGGCGCGCTCCGCTTCGCGGCGGGCGTCGCGGTCGATGGCGACAATGGCCTCCAGTGTATCGACCGATGCGTTAACAGATCGCTGCAGTCCAGAGTCGATCACGCGCTCGATGTCGAGGAAACCGATGCGACCGGCAAGAAAGGCGGCCACCGCCACCTCGTTGGCCGCATTCAGCACGATCGGGGCGGCACCGCCGGCGCGCAACGCGCCGAAAGCCTGCGCCAGGCAGGGAAAGGCGACGAGGTCCGGGGCTTCGAATTCGAGCGAGGCGGCCGCGGCAAGATCGAGCCGGGTGACGCCGGCGTCGATGCGTGCCGGCCAGGCCAGCGCGTTCGCGATCGGCGTGCGCATGTCGGGCGAGCCGAGCTGCGCGATCTGGGAGCCGTCGGCATATTCGACCAGCGAATGCACGATGCTTTGCGGGTGCACCAGCACCTCGATGCGTTCCGCCGCGACGCCGAACAGGCGCTGCGCCTCGATCACTTCGAGACCCTTGTTCATCAGTGTCGCCGAGTCGACCGAAATCTTGCGGCCCATCTTCCAGCGCGGATGCGCGCAGGCCTGGTCCGGCGTGACCTCGCGCAGCCGCTCGCGCGACCAGCCGCGAAACGGGCCACCCGAGGCCGTGAGGATGAGCCGGACAATGCCGTTCGCATCGGGATCGCGCGCATAGTCGTGCGGCAGGCACTGGAAGATGGCGTTGTGTTCGCTGTCGAGCGGAATGAGGCTGGCACCGTGACGGGCCGCGGTCGCGACCAGCAGTTCGCCGGACATCACTACCGATTCCTTGTTCGCCAGCAGCAGTCGCTTGCCGGCCCGCGCCGCGGCCAAGGTCGACGCCAGGCCGGCGGCGCCGACGATCGCGGCGACGACGGTATCGAAGCGCTCGTCGGCGGCGATGGCATCCAGCGCGTTGGCGCCGGCCAGCGCTTCGGTGCGCAGCCCGCGCGTGCGCAGGGCTGCGGCCAGTTCGTCCTGCAAGGACGCATCGGCAATCACCGCCACGTCGGGCGCGAAGCGCGCGCAGAGTTCGGCCAGTGCCGCGCAGTCCCGGTGTGCGCTCAAGGCGGCAGCGCGGAACCGTGCCGGGTGGCGGGCAATGACATCGAGCGTGCTCGCGCCGATCGAGCCGGTCGCGCCCAGAACGGCGACCTGTTTCATAGGCCGAGGGTCAGCTTTCCGGCGACGAAGATCGGCAGCGCCGCGAACATCGAATCGAATCGATCCAGCGCACCGCCATGGCCGGGGAACAGGGTGCCCGAGTCCTTCGCCTGCGAATGACGCTTGATCAGGCTTTCAAGCAAGTCGCCGATGATCGAGAACACCACCGTGACGACGCAGAGTGCGACGAAGATCGGCAGTCGCTGCACTGGCACCGCGAAGGCGAAATGACCGAGCCCGAGCGCGTAGATCGTGCAGCCGACCAAGGCGCCGTAGACACCGGCCGTGGTCTTGCCGGGACTGATGTTCGGCGCCAGCTTGGTGGTGCCGAAGCGGCGACCGGCGAAGTAGGCACAGCTGTCCGCACACCAGACCAGAACGAGCAGAAACAGCACCCACCAAGGGCCACGGTCGCCGCCGTGCAGCACGATCGCGGCGGTCCAGGCCGGAACGATCGCCAGCGCGCAGGCCAAGTTCTTGATCAGCAGCGATCGTTTGCCGGCCTGCTCGCCGAAGTGGTAGTGGCGCAGCCACCACGGCGCCAGCAGCCAGAACACCACGCCGGTCCACACCGTCTGGGTCCGCGCGACATCACTGCCGAACCAGACGCTCGTGAACATCAGCACGTGCAGCGCGACCAGCACGATGCGCACCGGCGTCGAACGCCAGCCGCTCAGCCGCGTCCATTCCCATACGCCGACCAGGAACAGCAAGCCCAGCGCGATCGCGAACCAGATCTGCGGCATCAGCATGACGCCGGCAATGCCGATTGGCGCGAGGATGGCGGCCGTGATCGCACGTTCGCGCAGGCCACCGGACGGTTTCGGCGCAGGCAGGTCGGCCTTGCTCATGCGGGATGCCTCGTTTGCTGGCTGGTGCGGCCGTAGCGGCGCTCGCGTCGGGCATAGTCGTCGAGCGCGGCATCCAGCGCGGTGGCATCGAAGTCGGGCCACAGCACGTCGCTGAACCAGAGTTCGGCGTAGGCGAGTTGCCACAGCAGAAAGTTGCTGACGCGGTGTTCGCCGCCGGTGCGGATGAACAAGTCCAGCGGTGGCAGGTCGGCCAGGCTGGTATGCGCGTCGAAGACCGATTCGTCGACCGTGCCGGCATCGATTTCACCGCTGGCGATGCCGGCCACGATCTGGCGCGTCGCCTGCACGATGTCCCAGCGTCCGCCATAATTCGCGGCGATGTTGAGGTTCAGGCGCGTCTGCTCCGGGCGCTTGCGCTCGGAACGATCCATGCGTTCGCGCAGCGCCGGTGCGAACGCCGAGCGGTCGCCGATGAAGCGCAGCGATACGCCGTTCGCGACCAGTTCGTCGACCTCGCGGTCGATCGCCTTCATGAACAATTCCATCAGAGTGCCGACTTCGTCCTCCGGACGCTTCCAGTTCTCGCTGGAGAACGCGAACAGGGTGAGCGTGGGGACATGGCGGTGCATGCAGGCCTCGACGGTGGCCCGCACCGCCTTGACGCCTTCATGGTGACCGAAACTGCGTGGGCGATGTCGCGCCTCGGCCCAGCGACCGTTGCCGTCCATGACGATGGCGACATGGCGGGGCAGGCGTTGGACGGCGATCGCCGGATCGATGATGCTCATGCGGCCGACTCAGCCGCTCAGAGCGACATCAGCTCCTGTTCCTTGGCCTTGCAGACGGCATCCACGTCGGCGACGAACTTGTCGGTGAGTTTCTGCACGTCCTGCTCGGCCTTGCGCTCTTCGTCTTCGCTGATCTGCTTGTCTTTCAGCAAATCCTTGACGTGCTGCATGGCGTCGCGACGCACGCCGCGGATCGCGACCTTGGTGTTCTCGCCCTCGTGCGACACGTGCTTCGCAAGTTCCTTGCGGCGCTGTTCGGTGAGCGGCGGCAGATTGATGCGGATGACCGTGCCGGCGGTGTTCGGCGTCAGGCCGAGGTCGGACGCGAGGATCGCCTTCTCGATCGGCCCCACCATCGGCTTTTCCCATGGCGTGATGGTGAGCGAGCGTGAATCGACCACGGCGACAGCAGCGCACTGGTTCAGCGGCATGTCGGAACCGTAATAGTTCACCTTGAGATGGTCGACGAGGGAGGTGCTGGCACGGCCGGTGCGGAGTTTGGAGAGATCGGTCTTCAGGGACTCGATGCTCTTCTTCATGCGGGCTTCGGCTTCTTGCTTGATGGTCGCGATCATGGCGCTGCGTCGGATCGTGGCGTGGGAAGCCGCGAGTATAGCGGTGCCATGCGGATTCAGGGCGTGACCATGCCCGGATCAAGGCCCAGCGCGAGATCATCTTCGACCTGATCGACAAACCGGTAGGGCACGCGGCCGATCGCGGTCATGCCTTGCCGGGCATAGAAGCGACGCGCCCGCTCGTTGCCGGCATAGACGCATAGCCAAAGCAGGTCGGCTCCGACGCGCTTGGCATCCGCACGGACGGCGTCGAACAGGCGTTGACCCAGGCCGCTGCCCTGGGCTGCGGTATCGACATAGAGGCGTTTCAGCTCGATCGCATGCCGTGCCGGCACCGGGGCCGCGGCCGCCTGCCACTGAACGAAGCCGAGCAACTCGGCGCCGGATTCGGCGAGCACGATCTGTGCCGCACCGGCCTCGAACCAACGCCCGACTTCGGCATCACCGAGCACGCTGTCGCAATGGATGCGGATGCGGGCCGCGTCGTGGGTGGGTGCGTAGGTGGCGGCGAAGCTGCGGCGCGCGAGTTCGGCCAGTGCCAGGGCATCGGCGCGCGTGGCGGTGCGCAGGACCGCCACGCTCATCCGGCGCGCGTGACCAGGGTGCCGATCGGTTCGCCGCAGACGATGCGCATCAGATTGCCGGGGCGGTTCATGTCGTAGATGCGCAGCGGCATGCCATGGTCGCGGCACAGCGCGATCGCGGCGGTATCCATTACGCCGAGATTGCGCGTGATCACGTCTTCATAGCTGAGCGTGTCGAATCGGGTCGCGCTCGCGTCCTTCTTGGGGTCGGCACTGTAGACGCCATCGACCTTGGTGCCCTTGAGCAACAGTTCCGCGCCGACTTCGACAGCGCGCAGTGCGGCCGCGGAGTCGGTGGTGAAGAACGGATTGCCGGTGCCGGCCGCGAACAATGCGACGCGATTCTTTTCCAGATGACGGATGGCGCGGCGGCGGATGTAGTCCTCGCAGACCTCGTTGATCTTGATCGCGCTCATCACCCGCGCGACGACGCCGCGCTTCTCGATCGCGTCCTGCATCGCCAGCGCATTCATGACCGTCGCGAGCATGCCCATGTGGTCGCCGGTGACACGATCCATCCCGGCTGCGGCGAGGCCGGCACCGCGGAAGATGTTGCCACCGCCAATCACCACGCCGACCTGAACACCGGTGCGCACCACTTCGATGATCTCGTCAGCCAAGCGGCCGAGCACCTTGGGATCGATGCCGTAGGACTCGCTGCCCATCAGCGCTTCGCCGCTGAGCTTGAGGAGGATTCGCGAATATCGGATTGGCGCGTCGGTCATGGTCGGTTCCTTGAATCATGCAGTGGCGCGAAAAACAAGCGGGCAAAAAAAGGGAGCGTTGCCGCTCCCTTTTCGGTCAGACCTGCATCGCTTTCGCGACTTCGGCGGCGTAGTCCTCGACCACTTTCTCGATACCTTCGCCGACCGCCATGCGGTGATAGACGACGACATCCGCCTTGCCGGCCTTCAGGGCTGCGTCGACGGTCATGTTGGTGTCGATGACATACGGCTGGCCGTACAGCGTGTTCTCGGTGACGATCTTCTGAACCTTGCCGCCGATGATCTTTTCGAGGATGTCGGCCGGTTTGGCGCGATCCTTGTCGGTCATCTTGGCCAGTTCGATTTCCTTTTCCTTCGCCAGGAACTCGGCCGGCACGTCGCTGGCCTTGTTGTACGGCGGGTTCATGGCCGCAACATGCATCGCGATGCCGCGCGCCAGTTCGCCATTGCCACCCTTCAGCTCGACCAGCACGCCGATCCGGCCGCCATGCACGTAGGCGCCGACGGTGCCGTCGCTCTTCAGCGCAACGAGTCGACGCAACTGGATGTTCTCGCCCAGCTTCAGCACCAGGGCCGAGCGCAGTTCCTCGATCGTCCCGCCGTCTGCGGCAACGGCCTTCAGTGCGTCGATGTCGCCGGCGCCCGATGACAACGCGGTCTTGGCGACGAGATCGCAGAACTTGATGAAGTTCTCGTCCTTGGCGACGAAGTCGGTTTCCGAATTGATCTCGACCATGACGGCCTTGCCCGCATCGGCGGCCATGGCGATGCGGCCTTCCGCTGCGACGCGGCCGGCCTTCTTGTCGGCCTTGGCGAGGCCCTGCTTGCGCAGCCATTCCATCGCGGTTTCGATGTCGCCGCCGTTCTCGGTCAGCGCCTTCTTGCACTCCATCATGCCGACGCCGGACCGCTCGCGCAGTTCCTTGACCATGCTTGCCGTGATTTCCATGACTTCCTCTCGATGCTCAAAAAAAGCGCGGCGGGAGCTCCGCCGCGCAGGATCCATTGCGCTGCCGCAGCCGGGGCCGCGGCGGTGCCGAACTTACTCGGCGCTCGGGGCGTCGGACTTGGCCGGCGCGCGCGACGGCGCGCGCTTCGCACCCGGCTTGGCACCGGGGCCGCCCGGACCACCCGGTCCGCGACGATTCGGGCCACCCGGCTTGCGATCGCGGTCGTTGCGATCATTGCGGCCACCGCGGTCGTCGCGGCGACGGCCGGCGTCATCCTTCGCGACCGGGTTGCCTGCGGCGTCGAGTTCGACGAACTCGTCCTTGGCATTGGCCGGGATGGCGGGAGCGGCAGCCTTGCCTTCCAGCACCGCATCGGCGGCGGCGGCGGCGTAGAGCTGCACGGCGCGGATGGCGTCGTCATTGCCCGGGATGATGTAGTCGGCCAGCGACGGGTCGTAGTTGGTATCGACGACGGCGATGACCGGAATGCCCAGAGTGCGGGCTTCCTTGATCGCGATCTCTTCATGACCGACGTCGATCACGAACAGCGCGTCCGGGAGCGAATTCATGTTCTTGATGCCGCCGAGCGAGCGCTCGAGCTTTTCCTGCTCGCGCTTCAGCGACAGGACTTCATGCTTCACGCGCTTTTCGAAGCTGCCATCGGTATGCATGGCTTCGATTTCCTTCAGGCGCGAGACCGACTGGCGCACGGTGCGGAAATTCGTGAGCATGCCGCCGAGCCAGCGGTGCGAAACGAACGGCATGCCGCAGCGGTTGGCTTCCGACTTCACCGCTTCACGCGCCGAGCGCTTGGTGCCGACGAACAGCACGCTGCCGCGCTTCTGGGCCATGCCGGACAGGAAATTCATCGCGTCCGTGAACAGCGGCATGGTCTTTTCGAGATTGATGATGTGGATCTTCCCGCGCGCGCCGAAAATGTACGGCGCCATCTTGGGGTTCCAGTATCGGGTCTGGTGACCGAAATGCACGCCGGCTTCGAGCATCTGGCGCATGGTGACTTGAGGCATGGTGAACTCCGTTGCTTGAAACACGGCTGTCCCTGGTCGGGGACTGCGCATCGTGTTTCGGGGTTGGACCTCCACGTTTCCGCCCGGACCGACCCCATTCGCGAGCGAAAGGGCACCCCAGTCCGGGTGACGAAGCGTGTGCGGATTCGGCAGGATTGCCGTGAGCTGTCGGATTGACCCGACAAAGCCGCGGAATTCTAACCGTGGCAGCATCCTGGCCGCAAGTCTCCAGATCGGGCCCGCGGTCCACGCGACAACCCGGCAAGTGGCGGCGGCACCGGCGCGTGCCAGCGCAGCCCGCATCGGCGGCCTGACATTGTCACGAAATGTTTATGGATCGTGCCATCCGCGATACATTGCAGGATTCAGGTTCACGGCCATGCCATGCCGCTCGGCTGGGCCTGAACCCAATCCTTCCGATATCGCGAGAATTGCATGACGGATCTTTTGAGTTCACTGCGCGGGGTCGCCGTCGCGCTCTACCTGTTCGTGTCCGCCGGCAATGTGTCGGCGGCCGCGGTTCCGGTGGAGAGCTTTGCGGCACAACAGACCTTGAAGGACCCGCGCATCTCCAGCAATGGCTCGTATCTCGCCGTGTCGGCGGATCTGGGCGACGACGACCACGGCATCATGGTGTATCGCCTGGCGGACATGGCCAATACCGCCTTCATCAAGTTGCCGAAATACGAGTTGGCTTTCGACATTCGCTGGGTCAGCGATACCCGGCTGATCTACGTCAAGGGTGGCAAATGGGGCGCGCGCGAAGAGCCGTTCAACTTCGGCGAAATCATCGGCATGGATTTCGACGGGAAGCGCCACCGCTACCTTTTCGGCTACAAGGAATCGACGCTGGGCGTGGGTGTGCCGCCCGGCTTCGGTTACTTCGCCGGCCTGCCGCCGGTGCCCAACGGCAAGTTCTACATGAGCCGCGGATCCGCGGAAAACAGCCTTCCGGCGAGCTTGTTGTACGAGGTGGATGCGTTGACCGGGCGCAGTCGCCTAGTTGCCGACATTGCCGAGCAGGGCCTGAGCTTCGTGATGGATGCGGCCGGCGTACCCCGTTACGCCCACGGCACCGACAAGGATGAGGCGCAATTGCTGTACGCCGCCGATGCGGAAGGGAAGAACTGGCGCAAGCTCTCGAACGAGGCGGTCGGTGGCACGTTCGAGCCGCTGGCGGTGACGCCGACGGGCAGCCACGTGATCGGTTATTTCTCGGCCAACGATGGCCCGCGTGCGTTGGTGAAGACGGATCTTGCGCTCGCCCAGCGCGAAGTGCTCGCCAGCGACGACTTCAACAGCATCGATGCGGTGTTGTGGAACACCCAGCGCCAGCCGATGGCCGCCGAGTTCAAGGGTGCCCGACCGCGCGTGACCTATCTCGACCCGGCTTCTCCCGATGCGAAGCTGCATCAGGAGCTTCGCAACGGCTTCCCTGACCAGAACGTGCGCTTCGTCGATCACAGTGCCGACGGCAATGTGTCGCTCATCTACATCTACAGCGACCGCAATCCCGGCGAGTGGGCAGTGATGAATCGCAAGAAGGACAGTCTCGCCCGCTTGTTGCAGAGCAATGCTGAGATCGACCCGGCGGCCATGCACCGGAGGCACCATGTTCGCTTCAAGGCCAGCGACGGGCTGGAGCTGGATGGCTACCTGACGGTGCCGGGCAATGGCGCCAAAGATCCCGCGAAAATGCCCATGGTGCTGCTGCCGCACGGCGGGCCCCATGGCATTTCCGATTCTTGGGGGTTCGATACCGACGCACAGTTCCTCGCATCTCGCGGCTATCTCGTGCTCCAGGTCAACTATCGCGGTTCCGGCGGCCGTGGCTATGCGTTCCACGAGGCCGGGTTTCGCAAGTGGGGCACGCGAATCCAGGACGACCTGATCGACGGCATGCGCTGGGCAGTGGCTCAGGGCTACGCCGACTCCCAGCGCATCTGCGTGTATGGCGCGAGCTTCGGTGCCTATTCGGCTTTGATGCTGGCGGCGAAGGCGCCGGACCTGGTCAAGTGCGTCGCCGGACAGGCCGGGCTGTATGACCTGCGCGCGATGGCGAACAAGAGCGATACGTCGAAGAGCTTCCTCGGTCGCGCGTACATCGCACGCGTGATCGGCCGAGACGATGATGAATTGCTGGCCAACTCGCCGCTGGCGCTGGCAGGCCAGATCAAGGTGCCGGTGTTCCTCGCGCACGGCCAGAAGGACGAGCGCACCCCGATCGGCCAGGCGGAAGCCATGAAGAAGGCGCTGGAGAAGGCCGGCAACAAGCCCGTCTGGATGTCCGTGCCCAAGGAAGGTCACGGCTTCTACGTCAAGAAGAACGTCGTCGCGTTCTACAAACAACTGGAAGAATTCCTGGCGGCCCACATCGGCCCCAAATGACTCTGGACCCTCGATGAACCTCGACGAATTGTTCGGTGGCAGCAGCGTGCCGGGCCTGAAGATCGGACGGCACGAACTCAGGCTGGATCACGCCCGCATCATGGCGGTCCTGAACCTGACCCCGGATTCGTTTTCCGATGGCGGTCGTCATGTCGGCCTCGACGCCGCGTTGGCGCAGGCCGAACGACTGGTCGGCGAGGGCGCGGACATCCTTGATGTCGGCGGCGAATCGACGCGGCCCGGGGCGGCGCCCGTGTCCGTCGACGAAGAGATCGCACGCGTGGTGCCGGTGATCGAGGCGATCGCGGCACGAATCGATGTGCCGATCTCGATCGATACCTCGAAACCTGCAGTGATGCGGGCAGCAGTCGCGGCCGGCGCCGGTCTGATCAATGACGTCAACGCCCTGCGCGGCGAGGGCGCACTCGAAGCCGCTGCGGCGTTGAACGTGTCGGTGTGCCTGATGCACATGCAGGGCGAGCCACGCACCATGCAGGATGCGCCGCACTACGATGACGTCGTCGGCGACGTGAAGCGGTTCCTCGCCGACCGATTGCTGACCTGCCAGATGGCCGGGATCGACAAGAAGCGCATCGTTATCGATCCCGGCTTCGGTTTCGGCAAATCGCTGGCGCACAATCTGGCCTTACTGGCGCAGTTGGGCCAGTTCGCGAGCATCGAGGCGCCATTGCTGGTCGGGCTGTCGCGCAAGCAGATGATCGGAACGGTGACCGGCCGGGGCGTGAGTGATCGCGCGGCGGGGTCCGCGGCGGCGTCCCTGCTCGCGGTCGAGCGCGGCGCGCGCATCGTGCGTGTGCATGATGTTGCCGCCACCCGCGACGCGTTGGCGATGTACGCGGCGATTCGTCCATTTGAGAAGGCGACGAAGGCACCTGCCGCAAAACCGAAGTCACCCTGGGACGACGAATAGCCGCGCATGAAAAAGCCGGGCATTGCCCGGCTTTTTCGTATTCCGGTCGCGAGTATCGATCAGCGATCGAGCGCGACACGCATGCCGGCACGACGCAGTTCGATCGTGCTCAGGTCGGCCTGGTCGACCAAGGTCAGGTCACGCAACTGGTAGGGACCGCGGACGCCGACCTTGGCCATCGTCGCAGCATCGAACACCAATTCCAGTGTGCCGCTTCCGGATGACAGCATGGCCGCCGTGCTGGCTTGTGCGGCCGGACGCAGCTTGCCGCCGTCCATGCCGTACAGGGTCCCGCGCACTTCGAAACGGCTTTCGGCGGCGACGCGCAGCTTGAACGACATCGACAGCGAACCGTCGTCGTTCTGCACAACCTTGGCACCGGCGCCCAATTGTGCGCGCGGGATGCTCGACGAAAACGCGGTCTTGGCATCGCGCTGCACACTCGCGCCCTTGGCGGAAGCGAAGGCATGCACTTCCCACAGGCCCGGGCCGGCACCGGCGACGGCGTCGTGCGCGACTTCGGCGACATAGCGGCCATCGGCGGCACGCTTGAAGCTCAGATCGAACGAGGCGCCATTCGGCGCGCTGACGAGGCCGTCGATCGAATCCAGTGATTCGGTGCCGTTGTAGTTCGCGAACACCTTGTAGGTCTGGCCGTGGCTGGCGACGATGCGATCCATCGTCAGCTTCAGGACTTCCGTGCTGTTCGGCTCGTACACATGCACGAGGTAGTCGCCTGCGGCCTTCGGCATCGCCAGCGTGATCGCGCCCGCACCGAGATCGTCACGCAACTGGAAGGCGAGGGTGCCGTCCGGGAAATCGGTGCCGGCCATCTTCAGTTCGGCATCGTTGGCGGCATTCGCCATTGCGGCGCGTCCCTGGATCGCCTTGCCGTTGGCGGTGAGCACGACATCGTCGGCGGAAATCGCTTGCACGGCCTTCGCATCGCTCGACACCGGCGACAGGCGGATCAGCGCGCCCTTGGCCGTGGTGTGCAGCGTCGTGCCGCGGGCGAGTTCGGCGCTTGGGACGCGCGTCCAGTATTCCTTGCTCTCGCGTACGAACGGTTGCTGCGCCTCGATCTTCTGGTCGGCCGGCAGCACCCAACTGAATTGAACCGGACGGGTTTCGAGATTCATGCCCGGCGCCGGGGCTGCCTTGGACGCAACCAGGGTGCTCGGGACCAGGTCGCCGGCCGCGCGGTCGAACGCGACATCGGTTTCAAACCGCTTGGCGGCGGCGGTGCCACTGAGCGCGAGGGCCAGGGCGATGGAAAGCATCGACTTCGTCTTCATGGCTTTGGGCTCCGGGCTCAGATGTCGTTACGCAGGATCACGTCGAGGCCGAAGCACTTGCGACGGCTCTGGTTGTGCGACAGCGGTTCGCCGCCGGCCATGCGGCTGGTGTCGTAGAACCAGACCTTGCCGGCCGCGGCCTGGCTGGTGCAATTCAGGAAACCGTCCGAGCACGAGTTCAGCCAGTTCTGCGTGGTCTCCAGGCCGAGATTCTCGGTGTAGCCACCGCAGTAGCTGTCACTGTCGAAGGGCGACGAATCGACATCGGTACCGACCACCGACCAGAAGCCCTTGGGCAGGGCCGGGCGGCCGGCGGTGCCATAAAGGTTGTTGGCGTTGTAGGTGGCCATCCAGCTGGTCTGCTGCATGCGCACGGCATCGTTCTTGTAGCCCATCAACCAGCCCAGCGAGGACTCGAAGACGTTGCCGTTCATGACCGCGTCGGCCAGCGGCGTGCCGGCGGACGACGGCGCAAGCGCGTTGACCCAGCGGATCTTCGAGATGATGTTCGGATAGCGGCTGTCGTAGGTCGGATTCGACATGATCCAGCGCATGACGTTGCCGCCATTGCTGTGGGTGAGGATCACGAGATCGGTGATGCCCTTGCTGCTGATGAACGTGCTCAGCTGGCCGGCGAGGCAGCCCGCAGCCGCAGAATTCCACATGTACTGCGTGAAGTCGCAGTTGATCACCGTGTAGTTCGCGGTATTCGGCAGACCCTGACGGATCGAGTTGACGTTTTCGCTGGTCCAGTAGTCGGCCAGCGCGTTGGTCTGTTTGCCGGTGCCGTGAACAAAGGCGACACCGGTATTCGCCTCGACGGCGAAGGCGGCCAGACCCAGCGTGATGCAGGCAAGAAGCTTGTGCACGTTCATCCTCCCAGTTCGAATTGCGTGGACGTGCTGTCACCGGCGCGGGTCGGCAGTCCCTGCTGCCCGTCGCGGTCGCTGTCGTCGGATTCGAGTGCGGCGAGGTCCTCCCCCTGTCACCGCGGGGCGCATGAAACCAGACTTGGATCACGTTGTAAACATCTGTTTGAAACTTTCGTTTGTGCGACGCGGAAGATTGTGATGGCGAAGACCGTTGCACCGTCCGGCGAGGACAGCCACGTGCATCACGCTGCAGCGCGGCAGTTTCCGCTTGACGAATGCACCTCGCGCGGCTTTAATTCGCGCCCTTCGCCGCAATGGCGGAGCGACATCCAGATTCACGGCTAGGTAGCTCAGTTGGTAGAGCAGGGGATTGAAAATCCCCGTGTCGGGGGTTCGATTCCCTCCCTGGCCACCATGTTCCAAGACATCAGGCCGCGAGTGATCGCGGCCTTTGTCGTTTCAGACGACCTAGGCACGGACGCGTGGCTCGCATTCTCGTGGTAGCCCATGAACTGGATGACTTCCGTGCGCGCTCATGGATGATCCAGGCGCTGTTTCCGGTCTGGTTGGATGCTGGTCACGAGATCCGGGTCTGCGAGGGGCCGCCGGCGGCGGGCGTGCAGGCCGATCTCGCTTTTCTCCATGTCGATGCGTCGCGTGTGCCGGACGAGTACGTCGACGCGCTGCGGCGCTTTCCGGTCGTCGTGAACGGCAACGGGATCGACCTCTGCAAGTCGGTACGTGGCGACCTCGCGCTGCGGCGAGATTCGGCCTGGGACGGTCCGGTCATCGTCAAATCGGATCTCAACGCCGGTGGCGTGCCGGAGGCGAAGCACAACGAGCGCGCCCGTGCCCTCGGGCGCCCGCGGCCCTATCCGGGGTTGGTGCCGATGACCGACTATCCGGTGTTTCGGTCACGCAGCGACGTGCCCGACGCGCTGTGGTCGATGCCCGGCCGCATCGTCGAGCGCTTCCTGCCGGAGCGCGATGAACGCGGCTACTGGACACATTTCTGGCTGTTTCTCGGTACCGAGGGTCGTTGTCGACGCTTCTGCAGTCCGCATCCGGTCGTGAAGGCGAGTAATGCCATCGATGTCGAAACCGTTGCGGTGCCGCCTGAAATCGTCGCCGTGCGGGAGCGCTTGGGGCTTGACTACGGCAAGATCGACTTCGTGATCCATCAGGGTCGACCGGTCGTCGTCGATATCAATCTCACACCGGGGCCCAGTCCGACCGGAACCGCCCGGAATCCCGGCACACCGCTGATCCTGGCGCCCGGCATCGCGCAGTTTCTGCGGTCATGAGGTCGTCGCCATCGATTGCTGCCCGAGTCCGGCGTGGCCTTCATCCTGCAGCCACGATGGGGCATGAGAGGATCGGCATCGGTCGAGAAACGATGTCGCGACTGATTGCCTGACCCACCCACGGAGTGCCGACATGTCGATGATCAAGGCCTGGGCCGCGCACGCGGCGAAGGGAAAGCTCGAACGATTCGATTACGACCCGGGTGCGCTCGGGCCGGATGAGGTTGAAGTCGCGGTCGAGTATTGCGGGGTCTGCCATTCCGACCTGTCGATGGTCGACAACGAATGGGGCATGGCCGCGTATCCGCTCGTGCCCGGTCATGAAGTCGTCGGCCGGGTGGTCGCTTTGGGCGCAAACGCCAAGGGTTTGCAGATCGGGCAGCGCGTCGGTGTGGGCTGGACCAGCGCCAGCTGCATGCATTGTGGCTCGTGCATGGGCGGTGACCAGCACCTGTGCCTGACGGCACAACCGACCATCGTCCATCGCCATGGCGGCTTCGCAGACCGCGTGCGCGCACACTGGGCCTGGACCATCGCCTTGCCGGAAGGCATTCGCCCGGAAGTGGCCGGGCCACTGTTTTGCGGCGGCATCACCGTGTTCACGCCCTTGCTCGACTACGGCATCCAGCCGACCGGTCGGGTCGGCGTCGTCGGGATCGGCGGCCTGGGACACATGGCCGTGCGCTTCGCCCGCGCCTGGGGTTGCGAGGTCACCGCATTCACCTCCAACGCCGGCAAACACGACGAGGCGCATGCGCTGGGGGCGCACCGCATCGTGTCGAGCACGGACACGAAGCAGATTGCCGCAATCGCGGGATCGCTCGACCTGATCATCGTCACCGCCAACGTCAAGCTGGACTGGAATGCCCTGATCGCCGCACTCGCACCGCGTGGCCGCCTGCATGTGGTCGGTGCGGTGCTCGAACCCATTCCGGTGCAGGTGTTTTCGCTGCTGCTGGGTCAGAAGCAGGTGTCGGGTTCGCCCACCGGTTCACCGAACGGCATTGCCAAGATGCTGGCGTTCTGTGCCCGTCACGGCATCGAGCCGATGGTCGAGCCGTTCCCAATGAGCGGCGTCAATGATGCGTTCGATCACCTGCGTGCCGGCAAGGCACGCTATCGCATCGTGCTGAAGAACGATTTCGGGAATTGACCGGCGTCAGTCTTCCGAATCAGGGCAAGCACGAGCCCGCGATCGCTCGCGGGCTCGTGGTGATCGGGACGTCCGCGATTACGGCAGCTGGCCGCTCAAGAATCGCGTGCCGTTGCGCCAGATTTCGATGGCCTGACTGCGCGGGTCGAAGTCGAGCAGGGCGCGATCGGCGCGGGCCGGCGACGCGAACTTGATTTCGCCGCGTTCATTGCTGACCGTGATCGTGCCACGCTCGCTGCCGCCGACCTTCAGCGTGTAGATGCCGTCTGCCAGATCCTCGATTTCAACTTCGAACTCGCGCTCGCTGCCGAGTTGTTCGAAGCCGGCTTCGCCGTTGGCATCGCTGTCGGCGCCCGTGCTGCTCAGCGACACCAGCAAGGAGACGTCGGCCGACGTGCCGCCGCCATGGTCATCCCCGTTGTCGTCGTTGCTGCCACCGCTGCCACCGTTGTCGTCGCCATTGTCGTCGCCATTGTCGTCGTCGCCGCTATCGTCATCATCGTCGTTGGCGGGGCCGCTCGGATCGGACGGGAATCGGCCCGAAAACTGCACGATTCCGGCGCGCAGGGCTTCGATGACCTGGCCGCGTGGATCGAAGTCGAGTGGCTGCTTGCCGGCTTCGACCGGATTGCGGAACTCGATTTCGCCCTTGGTGCCACCGGCAACGGCCACGACGGTGACGGTGCCGCGTTCGCTGCCTCCGATGCGCAAGGCATAGTCACCAACGGTCGCATCCTCGATCTCGACCGAAAATTCGACGCGGTCGGCACGTTGTTCCAGTTCGGCTTCGAGTTCGGGACCATCGTTGCCGGCTGGCTCCAGCTTCAGCAGGTAGTAGGCGTCGCCAGTGGATGGCGCGTTGCTCGTGCCACCGCCATTGCCGCCTCCGGAGCCGGTGTTGCCCTGGGCGGCGAACGTGGCTGCGAACAGTACTGCGCTGCCGTTGCGGACTTCGACGAACTGGCCGCGCGGATCGAAGTCGAGCAGGATCTTGCCGGGTTCGACCGGGCTGCGGAACTCGGTTTCGCCCTCGGTACCACCGGTCACGCTGACGACATCGATGCTGCCGCGATCTTCGCCACCGACCAAGAGCCGGTACTGACCTGCGGCGAGGTCTTCCAATTCGATCGAGAACTCGCTGCGGTCGCTGCGCTGCGCGAAGCGTGCGCGGGCTTTTCCGGGGCCGACGTTGCCGACGGCGGCGAGGAATTGCTCGATCTGGACGTCGCCTGCCGCCACGGATCGGTCATCGCTGATGCCGCCGGTGCACTGCGAGGCGTACAACTGCGTCCCGCGTTGCAGATTGAGACGGCCATTGGCCAGCGCGGGATCGATCGGGTCATAGGCCACGGTCGCGCTGTTGCAGGAACTGAAATCGAAATGCAGGGTGCCGAAGGCCGTGAACTGGCCGCCGCCAGGCGAACCGAAGGGACCGGGCTGGACGGTCGCCGACAGGGTGCTGACGACGACATCGATCTGCTTGCCGTTGACCGGGGCCGAACCGGCCAGCCACATCGGGCGGCCGTCGGGACCGAAGGTGTACCAGACGACTGCAGCGGTCTTGCCCTGAGCGCCATTGATGATGTCGACGTTGATGCCGTGACCGAGGATGTCCCGGTCCAGCCAGAGCCCCGAGAATTCGCGGGTCACTTCGAAGGCGGCGGCGTTCAGCGCGGCGAGTGTCAATGCAGTTGCCAGTGCGCTGCGGGTGAGGATGCGGTGCGTGGCCATGTCGATCTCCTTGGGTAGGGCGAAGGACGCGGAATGCGTCGTGACTCGTCTCTGTCGGCATCGTCCCGTGTCGCTGCGGCACGCACACTCCGGGAAATCCCTCAGCGGCGGCGACTCATGCATCCCAGTGCGCCACGTCACACTTGTCCGTGCGCTGCGGGAAATCCCCCAGCCAGCCGTTCAATCCCACCCAGCCGGGCCGAGATCACTCGACGCGTCGCGGCGCTTGGCCTAAGGTCACCGCCATGACGTCGCGCGCACTCATCCATCCCATCGCGTCTGCCCTGCTGGTGCTGGCCGCGAACTCCGCACACGCCAGTGTCGTGCTGACCATCGTGGGCGACGAAGCCGATGCCGTCATCACCGTGTCCGCACCCGGCGGCAGCCCGACCTACACCGCCGATTTCAAGCTCAACTTCAATTCACCGACCAATCTCAGCGAGGCTTGCCTGGGGCTGAGTGCGAGCTATCTCGACGCGGGCGCACGCGCCGCGATCGAAGCGCGCATGCCGCAAGCCGGACTGATCATCGACCCGGATTTTCCGGTGCTGATCTCGGTCAGTCCCCCGGCTGCCTGCGGCCTGACCTTTCGCAACGAAGTACGAGTCGAGCTGCGCACCGAAAATCTGGTGTTCAACGCGAATTCGCCGTTCCGGCTCTACAAGGCACCGGTGCTGGCCTCGTTCCGCAATATCACCCAATCGGTCGTCGCCGGGAGTGTCCGAGCACGCGGCAGTTCCGGCGGGTTTTCGGATTTCGTGATGGTGCGCGATACCGCGCCGGACCTGGTGGCCGATGCCGACCTGGCCTACGACGCGCTGACGGTCCGCCTCGACGATCCCGACATCGACCCGGTCGCGAGACGCGTGCTGGAAGACACCCTGGCGCTCAGTCGCGCCGCTTTTGCTGCGGGCAACTATGCCGCAGCACTCGATCACGTCGACGACATGCGGGGCGATTGCGGGCTGTTCGCGGGCGACGAACTCGACAACGAATGGCACGCGACCGGTGACGTCGAAAATGACGAAGGTGAAATCGTCTCGCTGCTCGAGCCGCTGGACTTCCTGCTCGACCGCCTCGCCAACCCCTGATCCTCAGCGCATCCTGGACCTTCCGGCATCTCGCCGACGCACGAATGCTCTGGCTACACTCGTTGCGTGCTGCCCTTCGTCACCTTCCATGTCCCCGATGCACCCGCGTTGACCCGCGCGCTCGCCCTCGACGACGTGGTCGGGCGCGATCCCGGTTGTGAGATCTGCATCGCGCATGCATCGATTTCGCGCCGGCATGCGCAGTTCCAGCGTGACCCGGATGGCGCCTGGGCGATCGTCGACCTGGGTTCGAAGAACGGACTGCGGCTGGATGGACAGCGCGTCCAGCGGGTCGAGCTCGACTCGGGGCGCTGGTTCGCGATCGGCGATGTCTACGCGCAGTTCGAGCTGGTATCGCCCCAACTCGCCGAGTCCCGTGCGAGCAGCGTCGATCGGCGTCGTACCGCATCGCAGACGATGCGCGCGCTGCTCGCCGCGGACCCGCGCGACTCCGAACATCTGAAACGCAGCCTGGCCGCATTCGTGGAACTGGCGGAATGTCGGCGCGGTTTCGTGTTGGGCGGGAACGGGCGCCACGCTTTCGGCGTGCTCGCCCGTCATGATGCAGACGACGCGCCGGTCGATGCGGCGGACTTCGATGGCAGTTCGGGCGTGTTGCAACGTTGCGTGCAGGAACGACGCGCGCTGTTCGTGTCGAATCTGCCGGATGCAGCCTGGTTGAAGGGCCGTGCCAGTATCGTCGCCGGTGGCGTGCGTGCGGCGGCTTGTCTGCCTCTGCTCGATGGCGGCGACTTGCTTGGGCTGTTGTATGCCGATACCGACGAGGGTGCGCGCGTGTTCGATGCGCTGGACGCCGAATTGTTGGGCGCGTTCGCCGACGACATCGCTTCGTGGCTGGCCGCCCAGGCGCTCGATGCGCGGGTGGATGCCCTCGGCGCACGCTTGCGTGATCAGGGCGACGCGCCATGAGCGAGCCGACCGCACCGCTGGCGGCCACCCTGACCGGGCAGTTTGCGGCCAGCGACCTTCCGCCGCAGACCCGCATCGCCGATCGCTATCGCATCGAGCGCCTGCTCGGCATGGGTGCGATGGGTCTCGTGTATGAGGCGGTCGACGAGCAGCTCGATGTGCGCGTCGCCTTGAAGGTATTGCGACCGGAGCTGGCGCGTCGCCCCGATGCCTTCGCACGGTTTCGTCAGGAGTTGCTGCTGGCGCGGCAAGTGTCGAGCCCGCACGTGGTGCGCATCCATGATCTCGTGCAGCACGGCGAGACCTGGATGATCAGCATGGATTTCATCGCCGGGCGCTCGCTGGAAGCCCGCATCGACGAGGGCACGCCGCTGCCGCTGGACGAGGCCTTGCGGATCGCGAGGCAGCTGGCACTCGGGCTGGCGGCCGCGCAGGCGCGTGGCGTCGTGCATCGCGACCTCAAGCCGGCCAATGTATTGCTGGACGAGCAGGGCAACGCCTACATCAGCGATTTTGGTGTCGCGCGTGCGGCCGGCGCGACTCGGATGACCGGCACCGGCATGGTGGTCGGTACACCCGATTACCTGTCGCCGGAGCAGGCACGGGCCGATGAGCTCGACGGTCGCAGCGATCAATACGCACTGGGTCTGATCCTGCGCGAGATGCTCACCGGTCAATTGCCGTTCGCGGGCGGCACCGCCGCGGAAATGCTGACCCAGCGCGTGCTCAATGACGCGCCCTCGCTCGCGATCGAGCGGCCGGACCTGCCGCTGTGGGTGGTCACGCTCTGTGATCGACTGTTGCGCCGGCGTGCCGCACAGCGCTTTGCCGACAGTGCCGAGATCGCCGCAGTGATCGAGCAGGCCAGGGTCGCGCCAGCGCCGGGAGAGCGCATCGGCTGGCCTCGTACGCGACTGCTGATAGTTGCGGCGACGGTCATCGCGCTCATCGCCGGTGCCTGGTATCTGCAGCGCGATCCGGTGCCGGCCACGCTACAAGTCGCCGCACCGCCATCACTCGACATCGTCGTGTTGCCGTTCACTGCCGCCGATGCGGCGACCCGGGAAATGGCGCAGACGGCGACCGTGACCCTGGTCGATGCGCTGCAGGCGCAAGCCACGCCGACCAGCGCCGATCCGGAACGCGTGGCCCATGCACTGGCGGCACTCGGGTTCGATGCCGCCAATGCCGGCGAGCATCTCGATCGTGTCGCCGGAGAATTGCGCGCGACGACCGTGCTTCGAGGCGAGCTGGTCGTAGCGGCCGAGGGCATGCGCCTGCGGGTGACGGCGCAGCGTGGTGATGCCGCCGAACCGACCTGGGTGATGGTGTCGCCTGCCTTCGATGCCGCCGGCGCCGATGCCGCGATCGCCGCATTCGTGGCACAGGTCCAGTCCCGATTCGGCGTGGCGCTGCCGGCTGACGCGGTCGGCGAGGGGCGTGATGCCGCGCTGGCCTGGCGAGAGCTGTCCGGATTGGAGGCGCGTGCGCGCTCGCTCGATGCGCGAAGTCGCGCACGCGAATTGCTCGATGCCCATGGCCCGGCGTCGTCGCCGCGTTGGCAACGCCTGAAGGCCTATGCATCGCTTCTGGTCGGCGATGCAGACACGGCCGTTCAAATCCTCGCACCATTGGTCTCGGTGTTGCCGCAGGATCACCCCGCACGCATCGTGCTGGCGCGTGCGCGTGCGGAACGCGGCGAATTCGAACAAGCCGTCACCGATTTGAGGGCGCTGGTTGAGGAAGACGAGCGCAGCGTCGAAGCCTGGTTCCTGCTCGGCAAGTTCGCGATCATGCAAGGCGATGCGAAATCGGCCGTCGATGATTATCTGGTGCGCGCGCTGGTGTTGGCGAAACGATTTGACGACGCCCGCTGGCGCGCCGAGATCGCTAATGCATTCGGCGTCGGTTACCGCAATCTCGGCCAGATGAGCGAGGCCGCCGAGGAATACGAGGCCGCGATCCGGGCCCGGCACGCCCTTGGCGATGCGCGCGGCGAAGCAGTCAGTCGGCGCAACCTGGCCGTGGCCTATGCCTATCTCGGTCGTCACGATGACGCCGATGCCCAACTCGTGCAGGCGCGAGCGTTGTTGGAACCCTTGGGGGATGCCGCAGCGATGGCTGATGTCGTCAACGATGCCGGCGTTCTGGCCGAAGAACGCGGCGATTTCCGGGTTGCCCTCGATGCCTTCCGCGAAGCGCTCGGGTTTCGCCAGACCCAGGGCGACCAGCGCCTGATCGGGGAAAGCCTGATCAATGTCGGCTTCGCCTATTACCAGGTGGGCGAGTTCGACAACGCGCTCGTGTACTGGCGTCAGGCCGATCAGGTCTATGCCGCGATCGACGATGCGTCCGGCGCGGTGCGTGCGCAGCAAAGTCTGGCGCTGGCCGAGATTGCTCAGGGCGATGTGGTCGCGGCGCGGCGTTCGCTGGACGCCAGTCTGCATCGCGCCGAAGAGTTGCAGATGGCCGAAGAGCGTGCGGTCGCGCTGGTGTCGCGCGCCGAACTGGATCGCATCGAAGGTCACTTCGCGGACGCCCATGCATCGGCGTTGCAGGCCCGCGATCTGTTTGTCGCGCTCGATGATCAGCGTGGACGCATCGAATCGGTGCTGGTCGCGATCCAGAGTCTGCTCGAAGTCGGCGACGCGGCCGCGGCGGCGGCGCTGCTGGCGACCCTGCCCGAAGACGCGATCGCCAGCCGCGAGCAGCGCGCGCAACGCGCCCAACGCGATGCCGAACTGGCGCTGTTGCAGTCCGATGGCACACGTGCGACGCAGGCCGCTGCTCACGCAATCGCGTTGGCCGATGCGTCGCGCAGCCTTGCGCAGTCGCTGAGTGGACGCATCCTGCTGGCGGAAGCCGAATTCACCCAGGGCGATCCCCGGCGCGCTGCGCGGACCTTGGCCGATGCGCGCGAGCATCTGGCCCGGTATGCCAGCGTGCCCTTGCGCTTGCGCCTGCTGGAAGCAGAGCTGCGCATTGCTCCGGATCAGGCCGCGGCGCGCTATCGCGAAGCCCGCAGCGAGTTGGCGCGCTGGCCGCAGTATGGCCGCGCCTGGCACTTGCATTCGGCCGCACTCGTCGCGCTCCGGCAACGCGACGGGGTGTTGGCGAAAGAGGCCGGTACCGCAGCAGCACTGGCCGCGACGGCATTGCAGTCGCAGACACCGATCGCCTCCCGCGATGCGACGTCGAAGTGGCTCGATGCCACCCGGGAGCCGGCCCCATGAGCGAGCGAGAAGATCAACCTGCCTTGCGGTCGGAAGTCGAGTTGCTGCGGGTCGAGCAGCGGCGGCTGTTCGAGCGCATCGCGGCGAACGAGCGCCACTTCCGCGGGCTGGCGCGCTCGGTGTTGCGCGTCCAGGAGGACGAGCGCCGCCGGTTCGCGCGTGAATTGCACGATGGCATCGGCCAGAATCTGACGGCCTTGAAGCATCGGCTGCAGGCGCTGGCCACTCGGTCGACCGATCAGGACGAGATCGCTGCTGCGCTGCAGTTGTGCAGTGACACGCTGGAGGACACTCGGTCGTTGTCGCGCTTGCTGCGGCCACAGATCCTGGATGATCTGGGTCTGGTGGCGGCACTCAACTGGCTGGCGCGCAGCAGTGGCGATGCCGGCGGATTCACGGTGGAAGTGGAGTGCGATTGCGATCCCTTGCCGGAAGCCGTCGACAGCGAGGTCGCGACCCTGGTGTTCCGCATCGCTCAGGAAGGATTCGCGAACATCGTCCGCCACGCGCGTGCATCGCAGGTGTGGTTGCGCCTGCGCTGCAGTGGCGCATGGCTGCAGATGATGCTGGTCGACGATGGCGTCGGCTTCGATCCGGATGCCGCACGATCGAGTGCGAGTGCCTCGCGCAGCAGTGGCGTGGCCGGACTGCGCGAGCGGGCCGAGATGTTCGGTGCTCAGCTGAAATGGATTTCGGCGCCGGGCGAGGGCACACAGCTGCGCTTGCGCGTGCCCTTGACGCTGGAAGATTCCGGGAAGCCATGATGACGACGCCGATCCGCGTTCTGCTCTGCGACGACCACACCATCCTGCGCGAGGGTCTGGCGTCCCTGCTGGCCACTGCGCCGGACATCCAGGTCGTCGGCCAGGCTGCCGATGGCATCGAGGCGATCGAACTGGCCCTGAAGCTGCGTCCCCAGGTGGTCGTCACCGACATCTCCATGCCGAAGCTCAATGGGATCGAGGTGGTACGTCGACTTGGTCAGCAGTTGCCGGAAGCGCGCGTGCTGGTGCTGACCATGCACACCGAAGAGGAATACGTGCTGCATCTCATTCGTGCCGGCGCCGCGGGTTACCTGCTCAAGGACAGCGCGGGAACTGAATTGCTCAGCGCGGTCCGCGCCATCGCCCGGGGGCGCGGTTATTTCGGCACCCATGCGGCGCGGGTCATGGCTCAGCAGGTCCAGCAACCGCAGTCGCGACTGGAAGATCCGTATCGCGACCTGACCGATCGCGAACGCGAGGTGTTTCATCTCGTCATCGAAGGTCTGACCACGAAAGAGATCGCGCGTCGGCTCGACATCGCCGTGAAAACCGCCGAAAACCATCGCACCCGGGCGATGGAGAAACTCGATGCGAAGAATGTCGCCGAGCTGATCCGCTACGCCGTGCGCCATCGCTTGATGGACTGAGGCGGATCACGGTGCTGGCTCGGGTGCAAAGCAGGGGCCGAGCACGATGTCGAAGGCATCGTCGAACACCGACTCGCTGGCGTTGAAAAAATGGCCGAGGCCGGCCCGCCCGATCGTTGCGGGCGTGCTCGCGAATTCGCCGGTTGCGCCGAGCGCCAGCGACCAGCCGAAGAGCCCGTCCGGCGAGGCATTTGGCAATCGCAACGGACCGCGCGATGCAAAGAAGCCGCCTTCACGCTGGTATTGCTCGATGCGTCCGCAGGCGTCGAGCGCGAGTCCCGCAAAGGGCGCTGCGACCAACAGACGGTCGTCGCGCAATGCCACCGACCAGCCGAAGGCGTCGTCAGGCTGGGCATCGATGGGTGTCCACTCCGATCGCAAACCGAAGACTCCGAGTTGGCGTTCGAAATGATAGGCGCGCCCGGCGCCAGCCGACGCGCCCGGCGCACCGATGACGGCCGAGTCTCCATTCAACGCCAGCGCGAAACCGAAGCGCGCGGCCGTCGCAGGGGACAGCGCACGCAGGACCTGTGATCGCGTCCAGACGCTGCCCACGCGTGTGAACACATGGGCCTCACCCGCCGCATAACCCGGTGCCGCGACGCCAGCCGGCGCATAGGGCGCCGCGACCAGCAGCGTGTCGCCACTGACTGCGACGGACGATCCGAAGCGGTCGCCGACATTGCGACCGGACGGGCGCAGGGTCTGCTCCGGTTCCCAGGTGGCGCCGATCTTTCGCCAGACATAGGCGACGCCACGTCGACCATCCTGATCGTCGGCGCCCATGACCAGCGTGTCACCGGACAGCGCCAGCGAAGCGCCGAAACGACCGCCGCTGCCGAAGACCTGGCCGGGCACCTCCTGCATTTGCCATTGCCCGGCGACACGCTCGAAGACGAAGGCTTCGCCGATGCCGTTTCCCGGCGCAGACACCGCGACAGTGTCACCGGACACCGCGACGGCACTGCCGAACCTGGCGCCCGCGGGTAGTGCGGGGACGTTGAGTTCATCGACGAGCGTGCATGATGCGATCGCACAGGCGTAGATGTAGACATCGCCACGGCTGTCGTTCTCGCCGGGTGCGCCGATCACCACCCAGCCGTTGTCGGCGGCGATCGAATAGCCAAAGCCATCGTCGCTTTCACCGATGCCGTCCTCGGGGAGCAGGGTCTGCAACTCCGCGCTGAGTACAGTGCCGCATAGGGCGAGCGCGGCCATCGCCAACGGCAGGAGTCCAGTCCGGGCAGGATGCGTCTTCATGCGCGCATTAGTCCGCCGCATGGCCTGCACTGTCAATCCGACGCTGGGGGATTTCCCCCAATCGGCATCAGTCGCAACAATCGCCCGCGACTCTCGGTCAGCACGTACAACGCACCGTCCGGGCCTTCGCGCACGTCGCGGACGCGGTCGTGCTGGTCGGCCAGCAGGCGTTCCTCATGCACGACCTTGCCGTCCTTCAGTTCCAGCCGCGCGACGAGCGTGAACTTCAGGGCGCCGACAAAGAGGTCGCCCTGCCAAGGTCCCGCAGCGTCGCTCGACAGGAAGGCCATGCCGCTTGGCGCGATCGACGGGTCCCAATAGTGCAGCGGCGCTTCCATGCCGGCTTTCGCGGTGCCCTCGCCAATCTTCGGCCCGTGATACTCGCGACCGAACGTGACCACCGGCCACCCGTAGTTGGCACCCTTGCGGATGATGTTGACCTCGTCGCCGCCCTTCGGGCCGTGCTCGTGCTCGAACAATTCGCCGGTGGACGGGTGGAGTGCCAGTCCCTGCGGATTGCGATGCCCGAAGCTCCAGACCTCCGGGCGTGCGCCTTCGCGGCCGACAAACGGGTTGTCCTTCGGAATGTGGCCATCGCGACCGATGCGGATGATCTTGCCGTAGGTCTTGTCGAGCTGTTGCGCGCGATCGCGATGATCGCCGCGTTCGCCGATGGTGGCGTAAAGGAAGCCATCCCGGCCGATGACGATGCGCGATCCGAAATGTGCGCCGCCGTCGTAGCCCGGCGTCTGCCGGAACAACACGCGCACGTTCGCCAGGGTGCCGGGTTCGAGGCGTGCGCTGGCGATGGCCGTGTGTGCGCCCTCGTCGCCGGGTTCGGCATACGAGAAGTACAGCGTGCGGTTGGCGGCGAAATCGGGATCGAGCACGACATCGAGCAGGCCGCCCTGGCCGTGGACGTAGACCGGCGGCACGCCTGCAAGCGCTGCGCCGATCCGGCCGTCGCGCTCGATGATGTGCATGCTGCCGGCGCGTTCGGTCACCAGATAGCGCCCGTCCGGCAGGAAGGCGACGGCCCAGGGGCTGTTCAGGCCGGTGGCGATCGTCGTCATCTCGATCGGGCCGCGTTCGCTTTGAATGACCTCGCCGCGCACCGGCACGGCGGCGATTCCGCACAGGACGATCAGGGTGCTGATGGCGTGGCGCATGCGTCCTCCGTGGCGACCATCGAAGCATAGTCGCGAACGGTTGCTCCGCCCCCGGCGCTTCGTCATGCTCGTCGCCATCGACGCGAGGTGACCATGAGCGAGTTTCCGCAGAACGACCGCATCAACAGATTCTACGAAGCCTTTCGCGCACTCGATGCCGACACCATGCAGGCGGCCTACGCGCCCGCTGCGGTGTTTGATGACGAGGCGTTCTCGCTGCGCGGCCGCGAGGAGATCGGTGCGATGTGGCGCATGCTTTGCACGGCCGTCAAGGACAAGGGCAGGGCGGACTGGAAGCTGGAATTCAGCAGCATCGACTGCGATGACGAAGTCGGCGTCGCGCACTGGGAAGCGCACTACCGTTTTAGTGCCACCGGTCGTCTGGTGCACAACATCATCGAAGCCGAATTCGCCTTCGACAAGAACGGCCTGATCACCCGCCACCGCGACCGTTTCGACTTCTGGCGCTGGTCCAGACAGGCCCTCGGCACGCCCGGCCTGCTGCTCGGCTGGTCGCCCTTCCTGCGCAACAAGGTACGGACGCAGGCCGCAGCGAACCTGGCGAAGTTCCGCGCCAAGGGCTGAGCGAATCGCTCGATGGCGTGAACGGATCGGTTCAGGCGCAACGAACGCGCACCGATTCGCTGGGTGATGCAAGAAACTCGGCGACTTGCACCTGGGCCGATGGCTCCAGATTCGCGTATTCCTCGGCGAGAAAAGCAACGACCTCGTCCGCGTCCCATGGGCCGAGTGAGGTCTTGAAGGTCGGATACGCCTCCTGGAATTCGCGCCAGGTCGCGTTGGCCCGCTTCGACAGCAGGACATCGGTGTCGGTGTAGATCAGTTGCAGTTTCAATCCAGCACCGCGATGGCTTCGGCGAGGCGTTCGACGGCGATGATCTGGATGCCGCCGGGCGCTTTCTTCGGCGCGTTGGCCTTCGGCACGACGATCCGTTCGAAGCCGTGCGAGGCGGCTTCGCGGATGCGTTCCTCGCCGTTCGGGACCGGACGGATTTCGCCGGCGAGGCCGACTTCGCCGAAGGCAGCGAGGCGATGGCCGAGGGGGCGATTGCGGAAGCTCGACAACGCCGCCAGCAACACCGGCAGATCGGCCGCGGTTTCTTGCACGCGAATGCCGCCGACGACGTTCACGAACACGTCCTGGTCATACAGCGCGAAGCCGCCGTGCTTGTGCAGCACCGCGAGCAGCATCGCCAGCCGATTCTGTTCCAGACCGAGCGCGACGCGACGCGGATTGGCCAGCGGCGACTGGTCGACCAGCGCCTGCACCTCGACCAGCAAGGGCCGTGTGCCTTCGCGGGTGACCATGATCGCGCTGCCCGGGGTCGGTTGTTCGTGGTTCGACAGGAAGATCGCGGACGGATTCGGGACCTCGCGCAGCCCTTTGTCGCCCATCGCGAACACGCCGAGTTCATTGACCGCGCCGAAGCGGTTCTTGAACGCGCGCAAGACCCGGAAGCGGCTGCCGGCCTCGCCTTCGAAATACAGCACCGCATCGACCATGTGTTCGAGCACGCGCGGACCGGCGATGCCGCCCTCCTTGGTGACGTGGCCGATCAGGAACACGGCGCAGCCGACTTCCTTCGCGTACCGCACCAGCCGCGCCGCCGATTCGCGCACTTGCGATACCGAGCCTGGCGCCGATTCGATCTGATCGGAGTACATGGTCTGGATCGAATCGATCACCAGGAAATCGGGCTTCTGCGCGATCGCGGTATCGAGGATGCGTTCGATGCCGGTGTCGGCCAGCGCGTCGATCGCATCCAGCGACAGGCCGAGTCGGCGCGCACGTGCGGCGACCTGACCCAGGCTTTCCTCGCCGGTCACATACAGCGTCTTCGAGCGACCGGCGAGCGCGGCCAGCGCCTGCAACACCAGGGTCGACTTGCCGATACCGGGATCGCCGCCGATCAGCACCACCGAGCCGCGCACCAGCCCGCCACCGAGTACGCGGTCGAGTTCGCCGATGCCGATCAGGGTGCGGTGTTCTTCCGACTCCGACACCTTGGCAAGGGCCGTGACCAGAGCATTGCCACCACCGGCATAGCCACCGCGCGGCTCGCTCTTCGCGGCTTTCGCCGAGGCCAGGCGCACCTCGCTCAGCGTGTTCCAGGCATTGCACTCGGTGCATTGCCCCTGCCATTTCGAATATTCGGCGCCGCAGTCATTGCAGACATAGGCGGTCTTGGCCTTGGCCATGCGTTGACCCTCAGCTGTCGTCTTCGAGAAACATGACGCGGCGGGTGATGCCGCAAGTGAGTTCGTAGCTGATCGTGCCGGCGCTGGCGGCGACGCGTTCGACTGGCAAGTCCGGTCCCCACAGCAGGACGCGGTCGTTGATGGCTGCATCGGCATGGTCGCGCAGGTCGATCATCATCAGGTCCATCGAAACCCGGCCGATGATCGGCGCGGCCCGGCCGTTCAACAGGACCGGCGTGCCGGTCGCTGCGCTGCGCGGATAGCCGTCGCCATACCCGATCGCGACGACGCCGATCGCCATGTCGTCGGGGCATTCGTACAGGCCGCCGTAACCGACGCGTTCGCCCTTGGCGACGCGATTGATCGCGACGAGCTTGCTGGACAGGCTCATGGCCGGGCGGAAACCGTCGTCGTTGCCGCAGCGCTCGTGCTCGACGCTGAGGCCATACAAGGCACCGCCGGCGCGTACCCAGTCCTGGCGGGCGTCGGGGAAGTGCACGATAGCCGCGGAATTCGCGATCGAATGGGGCAGCGCCGCCGCGCTCGCGGCCGCGAACCGCGCGAGTTGCTGCGCAGTCGTCGTTTCCGCAGGTTCATCCGAACGCGCGAAATGACTCATCAGCACGATGTCCTCGTGCACGTTGGGCAAGGCCTGCAGGCGTGCGAGCAGCGCATCGGCGAGCACGGGATCGAAACCGAGGCGATGCATGCCGGTGTCGAGCTTGAGCCAGATCCGCAGCGGACGCGGGTCGGGGTCGGCAGCAATCAAGGCGAGTTGATGCGCATGATGAACGACGATGTCGAGATCGAGTCGGCGCACCTCCAGCAGGTCGCCGGCTTCATCGATGCCCGACAGCACGACGATGCGATGGCCGATGCCGGCTGCGCGCAGACGTTGGCCGTCGGCGATCGCAGCGACACCGAAGGCGTCGGCGCCGGACAAGGCGCGGGCGACGCGCTCCAGGCCGTGCCCGTAGCCGTCAGCCTTGATCACGGCCATCACGCGGCTGTTCGGTGCCAACGCACGGACGCGTGCAAGATTGTGTCGCAACGCCCCGAGATGGATTGTCGCGAACGCCGATCGACTCACTCGAAGCTCCCGGCAAAGCCGGCCGAAGCGTGGTTCTCGAACTTGGTGTACTGGCCCATGAAGGTCAGTTTCACGCTGCCGGTCGGACCGTTGCGTTGCTTGCCGATGATGATCTCGGCGAGGCCCTTGTCGGGCGATTCCTTGTTGTAATAGTCGTCGCGATAAATGAACACGATCACGTCGGCGTCCTGCTCGATCGCGCCCGATTCGCGCAGGTCGGCCATCACCGGGCGCTTGTCGGTGCGTTGTTCGAGCGAACGATTGAGCTGCGACAGCGCGATCACCGGCACGTTGAGTTCCTTGGCCAGCGCCTTCAGGCTGCGCGAGATCTCTGAAATTTCGGTCGCCCGGTTCTCGCGCGTGCCCGGTACCGCCATCAGCTGCAGGTAATCGATCACGATCAGGCCGAGGTCGTGCTCGCGCTTCAGGCGCCGCGCGCGGGCGCGCAGGTCGCCGGGCGACAGCGCCGGGGTATCGTCGATGAAGATCTTGGCGTCCTTCAGCAGCTGGATCGCCGAAGTGACTCGCGGCCAGTCGGCGTCCTCGAGCTCTCCGGTGCGCAGGTGTTGCTGATTGATCCGGCCGAGCGAGGAAATCAAACGGAAGGCCAGCTGCGAGGCCGACATTTCCATCGAGAACACCGCCACCGCCTTCTTGCCCTTGATCGCCGCGTATTCGGCCATGTTCAGGGCCAGCGCTGTCTTGCCCATCGACGGGCGCGCGGCGAGGATGATCAGGTCGGAAGGCTGCAAGCCGGCCGTCATTTCGTCGAAATCGCGCAAGCCGGTGGCGAGGCCGGTCACCGCGCCGCGATTCTCGTAACGGTGCTGCAACTGGGCGAAGGCGTCCTTCACCGCAGCGCCCATGGTGACGAAGCCCTTGCGCCCGCGTGCGCCGGCTTCGGCGATGTGGAAGACCTTCTGCTCGGCGGTTTCCAGCAGTTCCTGACTGGATCGGCCTTCCGGTACGAAGGCGTCGCCGGCGATCTCGGTGCCGGCGTCGATCAGCTGCCGCAATACCGATTTCTCGCGCACGATGTCGGCATAAGCGGCGATGTTCGCGGCGGAGGGCGTGGTGTTCGCGAGTTCGAGGATGTAGCGCGAACCGCCGACCAGTTCGGCGATGCCCTGCGCTTCGAACCATTCACCGAGCGTCACCGCGTCGGCCGGCATCGACTTGTTCGACAGTTCGCCGATGGCGCGGAAAATCAGGGCATGATCGCGGCGATAGAAATCGCCCTCGTTGATGCGGTCGGCGACCTTGTCCCAGGCTTCGCTGGACAACATCAGGCCACCGAGCACGGCCTGTTCGGCTTCGATCGAGTTCGGTGGCACGCGCAGCGGATCGACTTTCTTGGCGGCGGACAGGGGTTCGGGGCGGGCGGCCATGGGGTTTCGCAGGTTCGGCAGGGCAGTCATGGTAGTCCCGGGAGGGTGGCAGGCGTTGCAGACAACCCTGTGGATAGCTTCTGGACATCTCGGGACACGAGACGCCGCGGCGCGGTTCCGCAACCGATCGTGACGCGCACGACATTCCGGTCGTACCGGTAGTCGCATCGGCGGACTTCGCCTATCATCACCCGGTCATGTCCGAGACCCGCGCCCTCACCATCCTGTTTGCCGACGTCAGCGGCTCGACCAAGCTGTTCGAGCTGCGTGGCGACGTCGAGGCCCGCACGATCATCGCGCGCGTCCTTGAAGCCCTGACCGGCATTGCCGGCAATCACGGCGGCAAAGTCATCAAGACCATCGGCGACGAGATCATGTGCACGTTCCCCGGGGCGCTGAACGGCATCCTTGCGGCAGTGGACATGCAAAAACGCGTGTCCCACGACGCCATCTTCGTCAAGGACAACGTCGGGATCCGCATCGGCTTGCACCACGGGGATACCCTGGTCGAGGCCGACGACGTCTACGGCGACGCGGTCAACACCGCCGCGCGCATGGCCTCGACCGCGAAGCGCGAGCAGATCGTGACCACGGCGAGCAGCATTCGCGGCCTGACCAATGTCGGCAGCGTCAAGACGCGACAACTGGGCGCCGTCCGGGTGTCCGGCAAGATGGAGCCGATCGAAATCGTCGACGTGATCTGGCAGGAAGACCTGTCGAACGTGACGACGGTGCAGCGGGCGATCCGCCTCGACGACATCCCCGGTTCGGGTGGCGCCAAGCTGACGCTGCGCTTCAAGGGCCGGATGATGGAGCTGAGTGCCGCATCGCAGCCGTTCACCCTCGGCCGTGATCCCAATTCCAGCCTGGTCATCGACGCCGAATGGGTGTCGCGCAACCACGCTTCGATCGAGTTCAAGCGCGGCTATTTCATGATCGGCGACCGCAGCACGAACGGGACCTTCGTCCGCCTCGGCGAGGACGAGGAATTGCGCCTGCATCGCGACGAGATCCATCTGCGCAAGTCCGGCACCATCAGCCTGGGACAGGCCGGTGCGATCAATGCCGAATACGTCCTGTATTACCAGTGCTCGCCCTGACCGTGGCCCCGGTGTCCTCGCGATAGCAAAACGCCGGCGTCATGCCGGCGTTTTGTCGTGGGTGAATGGTCGCGCTCAGTCGATCACGAAATCGGCGCGGCAGCCCTTGTCGACCCACACGCCTCGGCGGTCCCAGCCCCAGCTGTAGCCTTCACGGCACGCGCCCTTGCTGAGCTGGCGGTCGAGTCGCACGCCGCGCCGGATATCGGCCGGGCAGGTATTGCGGCGCTGCTCGTACGACTCGCAGCGGATCACGTTGTAGCCGCCATATCCGGGCTGGCCGCCATATCCCGGGGCGGGACGGAATTCGCGGTCGACGCGGAACTCGCCGCGGCAGCCGCCGGAGACGTAGATCCCGCGCGGATTGAAGTTCCAGCTGCGACCCAGCGTGCAGCTGCCGCGGCTGAGCTGGCGTTCAAGGGTGACGTTCGCTCGGCCGACATCAAACGGACAAAAGGCCTGGCGCTCGTCGACCGATTCGCAGCGAATCAGGAATTCGTCGCCGGTAATGCCCCAATCTGAATCGCCATAGCCTGGCTGACCGTAGCCGGGCGGGCCGTAGCCGCGTCCACCCAGCTCGAATTCGGCGCGACAGCCTCGATCGACCCAGATGTAGCCATGTTCATAGCCCCAGGTCTGGCCGGCGATGCAGGCGCCGCGACTGTGCTGCTGAATCAGTTCGACGCCACCCCGGGTGTCCACCGCACACTGCTGGTAACGGTTGTTGTAGGACTCGCAGCGGATGCTGTCGACGCCGTCATTTTCGTTGCCGTAGCCGGGGTCATAGGCACCGCCGGAATGGCGTGCCTCGGAACCGATCTCGAACTCGGCTGCACAGCCACCACTGACCCAGATGCCGTCGCGACGCGTGCCCCAGGTGCGACCCTCGATGCAGCTGCCGCGGGACAATTCACGCGTCAAGGTGACGCCGTAGCGGGTTTCGGCCGGACAGAAACTTTCACGGCCGCGCGATTCGCAAACGATCAACCCGTAGGCCGTGTGCTTGGATACGACCGCCTGCGCGGTCACGGGCGTGGCATCGAAGAGTGCGAATGCACCCGCACCGAACAGACCTGCCAGCCGCAGCATGGTGTATCGCATCATCGCTTCTCCCTTGGACGAGAGTCGATTGTGCGACCTGGCCGCCGTGGCGGCAATCGCGGATGTTGCGTGACTCAGCGCGGGTTCCGGTATCGGAGCCCGCGCTGAACGGGTTCAGGCGGCCTGGCGCGAGGCGCGCTTGCGGTCGTTTTCGGTCAGCGCCTTCTTGCGCAGCCGGATCGCGTTCGGCGTCACTTCGACGAGTTCGTCATCCTCGATGAATTCCAGCGCCTGCTCCAGCGAGAATTTCACCGGCGGCGTCAGCGCCAGCGCGTCGTCCTTGCCCGAAGCACGGAAGTTCGTGAGCTGCTTCGCACGCAGGGCGTTGACCGTCAGGTCATTGTCCTTGGCGTGGATGCCGACGATCTGGCCTTCATAGATTTCCTGGTTCGGCTCGACGAACAGGCGTCCGCGTTCCTGCATCGCGAACTGCGCATAGGCCGGCGACGGGCCCTGGCCATTCGAGATCATCACGCCGTTCTGGCGCTTGCCGATCGAACCCTCGGCGCGCGGGCCATAGTGCTCGAACACGTGGAACAGCAGGCCGGTGCCCGCCGTGATCGTGCGGAATTCGGTCTGGAAGCCGATCAGGCCGCGTGCGGGAATCAGGTACTCGAGGCGCACACGACCGCGACCATCGGGTTCCATGTTCTTCAGCTGGGCCTTGCGCTCGCCGAGGCGCTGCATCACGCCGCCCTGGAATTGTTCTTCGAGGTCGCAGACCAGATTCTCGAACGGCTCCATCCACTGGCCGTCGATCTGCTTGATGATCACTTCCGGACGCGACACGGCCAGTTCGTAGCCTTCGCGACGCATGTTCTCGATCAGGATCGACAAGTGCAGTTCGCCGCGGCCGGAGACCTTGAATTTCTCGGCCTCGTCGGTGTCTTCGACGCGCAGCGCGACGTTGTGCATCAGCTCGCGATTGAGGCGATCGCGCAACTGGCGGCTGGTCAGGAACTTGCCGCCCGAATGCTCCTTGCTGCCGGCAAACGGCGAGTTGTTGACCTGGAAGGTCATGCTGATGGTCGGTTCGTCGACGGTCAGGGCCGGCAAGGCTTCCGGCGTGTCGAGCGCGCAGACGGTGTCGGAGATGCCGAGGTTTTCGATGCCGTTGATCGCGATGATGTCGCCGGCTTCCGCTTCCGGCACTTCGCGGCGCTCCAGGCCCATGAAGCCGAGCACCTGCAGCACGCGACCATTGCGCTTGACGCCGTGGCGATCGATGACGCTGACCGGGGTGTTCGTCTTGATCTTGCCGCGCTGCACGCGACCGATGCCGATCAGGCCGACGTAGTTGTTGTAGTCGAGCTGGCTGATGCGCATCTGGAACGGGCCTTCGGCATCGACCTTCGGCGCTTCCACGTGCTTGATGATGGCTTCGAACAGCGGATCCATGTTGCCTTCGCGCACGTCCGGGCTCATGCCGGCGTAGCCGTTCAGGGCCGAGGCGTAGACCGTCGTGAAGTCGAGCTGCTCGTCGGTCGCGCCGAGGCGGTCGAACAGGTCGAAGGTGGCATTGAGCACGTAGTCCGGGCGCGCGCCCGGGCGGTCGACCTTGTTGACCACGACGATCGGCTTGAAGCCCATCGCGAAGGCCTTCTGGGTCACGAAGCGGGTCTGCGGCATCGGGCCGTCGAAGGCGTCGACCAGGATCAGCACCGAGTCGACCATCGACAGCACACGTTCGACTTCGCCGCCGAAGTCGGCATGGCCCGGGGTGTCGACGATGTTGATACGGTATTCGGTGCCATCGCGCTTGTCGGTCCAGCGGATCGCGGTGTTCTTCGCGAGGATGGTGATGCCGCGTTCCTTCTCGATGTCGTTCGAATCCATCACTCGGTCGGGCACGATCTGGCGATCGCTGAGCGTGCCAGACTGGCGCAGCAGGCAGTCGACGAGGGTGGTCTTGCCGTGGTCGACGTGGGCGACGATGGCAATGTTGCGCAGCTTTTCGATGGACATCGGTAATCCGTTCCGGACGCGGGGTGCCGGTGGTTGGGAAGGGGAATCGGGAGGCGCAAGGCGCCGAAAGGCGGCGGAGTATAGCCGAGCGTCGGTGACATTCCTGTTCGAATCCGAACGGTTCGTTCAGGCATGATCGGCTGATGAACCAGAATCTCCGTTTTCCCCTCGCTGCGCTGGCCGCTGCCGCGTTCTGCATCGGCTTCGCGACCGGGCTCGACTGGCGCGTGATGTTGGCGTTGAAGCTGGCGCCGGTGCTGCTGGCGATCGATTGGCTGCGCGCCACGGCCGCGCCCGGTCGTTACCGGTTCTGGATCGCGCTGGGTCTGGGGTTGTCCCTGCTCGGCGACGCGGTGCTGGCCTTGCCGACCGACCAGTTCGTCGCCGGACTGGTCGCCTTCCTGCTGGCGCACCTGGCCTATGTGGCTGGTTATCTGAACCGTTCGCGCGCCGCCGCACCGTCATGGTTGCTGGTTGCCGCGTCGGCGGTGGCCGGTTTCCTGTATCTGCTGGACACCCGCGGCAACCTGGGGCCGATGCGTGTGCCGGTGTTGGTCTATGCGACGGTGATCGGCGCGATGTTGTGGCGCGCGGGAAGTTTGGCCCGACTGGATCGTGCCGGACGATGGGCGCTGGTCGGCGCACTCCTGTTCGTGGCCAGCGACATGGTTCTGGCCTGGAACCGCTTCGTCGCGCCCGACCCGGCGCTGCGCTACATCAATATCCTGCTGTACTGGGCCGGACAGTGGGGCATTGCCGCGTCGGTGGTCCTGCATCGTGTGCGGCCGACGGCGCGGTTATGATGCGCGCCCGAACCAGGAGCGATTCATGTCCAATCTCAAAGCCCACATCAACCTCGCCCGCGGCACCATCCATCTGGACCTGTTCGCGGACCAGGCGCCGATCACGGTCGCGAATTTCGTCAATCTCGCGCGCCGCAAGTATTACGACGGACTGAGCTTCCATCGCGTGATCCCGGACTTCATGATCCAGGGCGGCTGCCCGGAAGGCAGCGGTCGCGGCGGTCCGGGGTACAAGTTCGACGACGAGATCGTGCCGTCGTTGCGTCACGACAAGGGCGTGCTGTCGATGGCCAACGCCGGCTCGTTCGGCGGCAAGGGCACGAATGGCAGCCAGTTCTTCATTACCCACATCGCGACGCCGTGGCTGGATGGCAAGCACACCGTGTTCGGCAAGGTGGTCGGCGCTGCCGACCAGACCCTGGTCGACGCGGTTCGTCAGGGCGACACGATCACGTCGATCACCATTGAGGGCGATTACAGCGCCCTGTTCGACAAGGTGCGCGCACAGCTGGATGCGTGGAACGCGATCCTCGACCAGCGTTGAATTCGAACCCGACCGGGACGCCAGCGCGTCCCGGTCGGTTCCGTCACTTGCGGATTTCCAGATTGGCGAGCAGCTGATCGACCGCCTTCGAGTCGCGCGGGTGGTAGTACTCGGCCGGCGCGGAATACCAGATCAGATTCAGCTTCTTGCGGCGCTCGAAAAAGGTCATGTTGCCGAGATAGTGCAGGCCATTGCTGACATCGAAGCTGACGTCGAACCGGAAGGCCGTGAATTCGCCGACCTGCACCGGGCGAAGATTGGCGGTCTTGATATTGGACACGCCGAGACCGGTGATGGCGTCACGCAGCACGGCCTCGATTTCCCCGGCGTCCATGCCGGTGCGATAGAAGGCCCCATCCGGACGGCGCTTGGTCGCCATGCCGGCACCGAACACGTGGTATCGGTCGCGGATATTGACGACGTACAGGATGCGGTTGAGCGCCGTGCCGTCGATGGTCCACAGTTCGCCATTGAAGAAGCGATAGCGGGCCCACTCGATCGGTGAGGTCGTCTTCATGATGCGCGCGACCCGAGTCGGTTTGTCCGGCTTGATCAGTCCGGGTGGCCCGCTGCAGGCCGCGAGCACCGCCAGCATCGCGATCATCAGGGTACGGACGATCCAACGATCAACGATTCGCATGAGCGGCTCCGTTCGCTTCGGCAATATAGTGTTCGACGGTCGCCCGATCGGCGGCGTCGGGTTGCTGTCTCAGATATTCCTGCCATTCCGTGGCCGCCTGTGCCGGCATCTGGATGGTGCGGTACATGTAGCCAAGGTCGCGGTGCGCGATGGCCGGATAGCCCGGCACCCGCATCGCGGCACGGTAGGCATCGATGGCGCGCTTGTCATCGCCGCCGGCACGGCGCTTGCGGAACAATTCGCCGCGGTAGTACTCGACCCAGGCCAGGTGGACGCCGGCGGCGCGTTCCTGCAGCCGGTCCAGCAGCACGATGGTCTGCGGATAGTGTCGGCGCCCCATCTCGTCTTCGAGCCAGCTGGCGAAGAAGGGTTCGGTGGCTGCCCGGAACGATTCCTCGCCGGTGCGTGATCCCGCGCTCGCGAAGGCTTCGGCGGCCTCGCGCAACGTGGTCATGCGCTCTTCGGTGGCGGGATGCGTCGCGAAGATGCCGGAGGGCTTGGTGCGATCGCGGGCGTTGTCTTCGGCCAGCAATCCTTGCCAGAGCGCCGAACCCTGGTCGGCACGATATCCGAGCTTGACCGCGCGTTCGAAGCCCTCGGTGTCGGACTCGCGCTCGGCATCGCGCCCGTACTTGTAGAGCGAGGCGAGCGCGACGAATTGCGACACGTCGAAGATGTCGTAGGCGTCCTGGGTGCCGGTGCGCGCCGCTACCAGCTGCAGCAGGCTGAGCGCATTCATGATGTCCTTGGTGCGACGCCACTGCTTGATCGAGTGCTGATGCAGGAAGTGGCCGATTTCATGGCCCAGCACGAACCCGATCTGGGCCTCGTTTTCGGAACGCAGCAGGGCGCCGGTCCAGACCTGCATGACGCCGTTCGGCGCCATGCTGGCGTTGAAGTAGGGGCGGCGGATGATGTAGACGCGAATGTCCTTGCAGTACTCGCCGGCGAGGTCGCAGACCAGCTTCTTGACGTAGGCGTTCAGTGCCGGGTCACGGATCAACAGCGGCGAGCGCTGCAACGACAGTTCGGCCTGGTCCAGTGCCGACCAGAGGCCGGCCTCGTCGGTTTCTTCGGACGGGCGTTCACCCGGCGTCATTTCGCGCAACGGCGCCTGTGTCGCGCAGCCCAGCATCAGGGCCACACCCGCAGCCAGTGCGAGCATTCTGGGTTTCGGTGTCATAGCGGCAGTCCCTTGAGCAGGCGGCGGGCGGTCTCGGTGGCGCCTTCCCGATCGCGCATGTCGCCCATCTGGTCGATCATCACGCTGAACCAGACCACTTCACCGGTGTTCAAGTCCACGAGCGTGGCGATACCCCCCTGCGTGCCGCCCTGGAGGATGGCGACTTGCAGCGCCAGACCCAGCACCATCATGGCGACACGACCCTTGCTCGAGTAGGAGTCCGAGATCTGCAGCGTCAGCATGTAGTCGGCGCCGGTCAGTTTGCGGATTTCCTGCACGCCCGGACCGACGGTCCAAGTGAGCGGCTTGCGCCGTTTGGTTCCGCGCGTCGGCAGCGGTACGTGCAGATAGCTGTGCTGGAAGATCGTGCCCATCACCGCCGTATTCAGGGCCAGCACCTGACGAATGCGGTGGTCGGACGGCATGTTGGCATCCGGGTAGTAGTCCGGCGCGAGCTTGGCGTTCTGCTTCGTCAGGAATTCGTTCACCGCGGCCGGGAAATATTCCCGAGCCTTGCGTGTCCAGTCGGCCTTGGGTTCAAGCATGCCGCTGGCCTGCATTTCGTAGAGCTGGATCGAGGGTTCGACCATGACGATGGTCTTGCCGCCGAGCTTGAAGGTGTCCTTGAAATCCTTGGTCGTACGGACATGGCTGGATTTGCAGGCAGCGAGGGTCAGGGCGACTGCCAGGATCAATAGAAAACGGAGCAGTCGAGATGCAGTCGGTGGAGCAGGGTTCATGGGGGACTCCGCTGGGTCAGGGTTCGATTTTGCGCGCCGCCGCGCATCTCGCAAGTGACTTTCTTCCGGGGTAAGTGCTGCATCGCGGCATGCTAGACTTCTGCGGTTGCCTGCCCGCGCGCGGGTCTCGATTTCTACCATCAGCGGGGACACCGATGTTGAAGCTAGCCGAACGCATGGGTCGAGCGAAACCCAGTGCCATCATGGTGGTGGCCGAGAAGGCCAAGAAGCTCAAGGCTGAAGGACGCGACATCATCAGTTTCTCGATCGGCGTTCCGAATTTCCTGCCGGGCGAGCATGTGTATGCCGCTGCGCGTGAAGCGCTCGCAAAGGACTCCGGCAGCTACGGCTCGAACCGCGGCCCCGATGCCTTGCTGGATGCCTTCCTGAAGCATCTGCGCGCCGGCGGTCTCGATGGATACGAGCGCAGCAACATCGTTTCCGGCGTCGGCGCCAAGCATGTCCTGTACAACGTCATGTATGCGCTGCTGGATGAGGGCGACGAAATCCTGATCCCGACCCCGTACTGGACCAGTTACGTCGACATCGCCGACATCCTCGGCGCGAAATCGACCCTGCTGTATTGCGGCCCCGAACAGAACTACAAGCTCACGCCGGACCAGTTGCGCGAGGCGTTGAAGTCGAAGCCCAAGGCCATCCTGTTCAACAATCCGTCGAATCCGACCGGGATGGTCTACGACCACGCCGAGGTACGTGCGCTGGCCGATGTGCTGGTCGATGCGCCGGACACCTGGATCATTTCGGACGACATCTACAACCGCATGATCTTTGACGGTCTCGGTTATGCCCATCTGGTCAAGGCGCGACCGGAGTTGCGCGACCGCACCCTCCTGCTCGATTCGGTCTCGAAGACCTACGGCATGCCGGGCTGGCGTGTCGGCATGGTCGCGGCGCCGTCCGCGGCGGCGCAGGCCCTGGTGAACCTGAATTCGAACGCGATCACGAACCTGCCGGAAGTGGTCAATGCCGCTGCCATCGCGGCGTTCTCCGGTCCGCAGGATGTGCCGGAAACCAAATGCCGCGAATTCCAGGGCAAGCGCGATCAGGTGATGGCGGCGCTGGCTGCAATCCCTGGCGTGAACTGCCCGAAGCCGCAGGGCGCTTTCTACGTGTTCCCGGACATTTCCTGCGCCTTCGGCAAGACGCACAACGGCAAGCGCATCGACAACGATGTCGATCTCTGCAACGCGCTGCTCGATGCCAAGGGCGTAGCCTGCGTGCCGGGTTCGGCCTTCGGCGAACCGCGCGCGATCCGAATCAGTTACACCTGCCCGACGGCTCAATTGCCCGATGGTCTGAAGCGCATCCAGGATTTCTTTGCTGAAATGGCCTGAGTTGCCCACCTCCTTCCCCTCGACTGTTTTCAGGAATTGATGCCATGAAGAAGCCCGTCCGTGTTGCCGTCACCGGTGCTGCCGGCCAGATCGGTTATTCGCTGCTGTATCGCATCGCCTCGGGCGAAATGCTCGGCCGTGACCAGCCGGTGATCCTGCAGATGCTGGAGCTGCCGATGGAGAAGGCCCAGGCAGCGTTGAAGGGCTGCATGATGGAACTGGAAGACTGCGCCTTCCCGCTGCTGGCCGGCATGGTCGGTACCGCCGATCCGAAGGAAGCCTTCAAGGACGCCGATGTCGCCCTGCTGGTCGGCGCGCGCCCGCGCGGACCGGGCATGGAGCGCAAGGACCTGCTGCTCGAGAACGCCAAGATCTTCACCGAGCAGGGCCGCGCAATGAACGAGACCGCGAGCCGCGACATCAAGGTGCTGGTGGTCGGCAATCCGGCCAACACCAATGCCTACATCGCGATGAAGTCGGCGCCGGACCTGGCGAAGAAGAATTTCACCGCGATGCTGCGCCTCGACCACAACCGGGCGCTGAGCCAGCTCGCCGCGAAGGCCAATGTCGCGGTCGCCGATATCGAGAAGCTGATTGTGTGGGGCAACCACTCGCCGACGATGTATCCCGACTACCGTTTCGCGACCGCGGGTGGCAAGTCGCTGAAAGACCTCATCAACGACGAGAGCTGGAATCGCGACACCTTTATCCCGAAGGTCGGCAAGCGTGGCGCTGCGATCATCGAAGCGCGTGGACTCTCGTCCGCAGCCTCGGCCGCGAATGCCGCGATCGACCACGTCCGTGACTGGGTATTGGGCACGAACGGCAAGTGGGTCACGATGGGCATTCCGTCGGATGGCAGCTACGGCATCCCGCAGGATGTGATGTACGGCGTGCCGGTGACCTGCGCCAATGGCGAATACACCCGCATCCCGGATCTCGCCGTCGACGATTACAGTCGCTCGATGATGGACAAGACCTTGGCCGAGCTCGAAGAAGAGCGCGCCGGCGTGGCGCACTTGCTGTAAGCATTGAAGCGGCCTTCGGGCCGCTTCTTCCATGGAGAAGACGATGACGAATTCCGCAGGCGCCAAGTTCCGCGCTGCACTTGCTGCCGAAAAACCGCTCCAGGTGATCGGTGCGATCAATGCCAACCATGCGCTGCTCGCGAAGCGGGCAGGGTACAAGGCGATCTATCTGTCCGGCGGCGGCGTCGCCGCGGGTTCGCTCGGCATGCCGGACCTCGGCATCAACACGATGGACGACGTGCTGATCGATTGTCGACGCATCACCGATGTCTGTGATCTGCCGCTGATGGTCGATATCGACACCGGCTTCGGCCCCAGTGCGTTCAACATCGCACGGACGGTGAAGTCGTTGATCAAGGCCGGTGCGGCCGCTTGCCACATCGAGGACCAGGTCGGTGCCAAGCGTTGCGGTCATCGTCCCGGCAAGGAAATCGTCACCGCCGACGAAATGGTCGATCGGGTCAAGGCCGCGGCCGACGCCAAGACCGATCCCGACTTCTTCCTCATCGCCCGCACCGATGCGATCGCGGTGGATGGCGTCGATGCCGCGATCGAACGTGCGCAGCGCTGCGTCGAAGCGGGTGCCGACGGCATCTTCGCCGAAGCCGCCTACGACCTGCCGACCTATCAGCGTTTCGTCGATGCGGTGAAGGTGCCAGTGCTCGCCAACATCACCGAGTTCGGCAAGACGCCGCTGTTCACGCGCGACGAACTGGCTTCAGTCGGCGTCGCCATCCAGCTCTATCCGCTGTCCGCATTCCGTGCCATGAACAAGGCCGCCGAAGCGGTCTACACCGCGATCCGCCGCGACGGGCACCAGAAATCCGTCGTCGACTTGATGCAGACCCGCGACGAGCTGTACGACCGCATCGGCTATCACCAGTACGAAAGCGCGCTCGACGCGCTGTTCGCGAAGAAGAAGTAACGGGAACCACGATCATGTCTGCATCCGAATCCAGCACCTCTGCATTCAAGCCCAAGAAGTCCGTTGCACTGTCCGGTGTCGCCGCCGGCAACACCGCGATCTGCACGGTCGGCCGTTCCGGCAACGATCTGCACTATCGCGGTTACGACATCGCCGATCTGGCCGAACACGCGACCTTCGAGGAAGTGGCGCACCTGCTCGTGCATGAGCATTTGCCGACGCGTTCGGAACTGGCGGCCTACAAGGTCAAGCTGAAGCGCCTGCGCGGACTGCCGCCGCAGGTGCAGGACGCGTTGGAGCTGTTGCCGGCGAATACGCATCCGATGGACGTGATGCGCACCGGCTGCTCGGTGCTCGGTACCGTGCTGCCGGAAAAGGAATCGCATCCGGTCAACGAGGCGCGCGACATCGCCGATCGCTTGATGGCGAGCTTCGGATCGATGCTGCTGTACTGGTACCAGTTCAGCCACAACGGCCGCCGCATCGACACCGAGACCGACGACGATTCGATCGCCGCGCACTTCCTGCATCTGCTGCACGGCAAACCGCCCAGCGACTTGCATGCGCGTGCGCTCGACCAGTCGCTCATTCTGTACGCCGAACACGAATTCAATGCCAGCACCTTTACCTCGCGCGTCATCGCCGGTACCGGTTCCGATTTCTACTCCGCGATCACCGGTGCGATCGGCGCCTTGCGCGGCCCGAAGCATGGCGGTGCGAACGAAGTGGCGATGGACATCATCGCGCGCTACCGCTCGGCCGACGAAGCCGAAGTCGACATCCGTTCGCGCATGGAGCGCAAGGAAATCATCATCGGCTTCGGTCATCCGGTCTACACGATCGGCGACCCGCGCAACCCGATCATCAAGTCGATCTCGAAGCGCCTGTGTACCGAAGGCGGCAACGCGCGCCTGTTCGAGGTCAGCGAGCGCATCGAGATGCTGATGATGGACCTGAAGAAGATGTTCCCGAATCTCGACTGGTTCAGCGCCAGCGCGTATCACATGATGGGCGTGCCGACGCCGATGTTCACGCCGCTGTTCGTGATCGCACGTACCTCGGGTTGGAGCGCACACATCATCGAGCAACGGATCGACGGCAAGATCATCCGTCCGAACGCGAACTACATCGGTCCGGACGACCGCGACTACGTCGCCATCGATCGCCGCTGACGGCGTTTCGATCGTGCAGGCTGCAGTCGCTGCCTGCACGATCATGCATTCGGCACTCAGTCGCGTGCGCCAAGTATTTGAAACCCAATGTTATTGTTGATGGCATGCGTCCTGCGCCTCCTCTGCATCGCTTCGCATTCGCGAGCGATGGCCCAGCCAGGAGGTAGACCATGACCATCGTCGAATTTGCGCAGTTCGTGCTTGATCATCCCGAAGCCGTCGATGTCACCGAGACATTGCCGATTACCCAGCGCTTGCCCGCGCTGGCGTCCGAGATCGATCCGGTGGCCGAGGAAGCCTATTGGGCGAAGCACTACGCGGCCCAGCCCTATGTCTCACCGGGCGAGGACTATTCGCGCTTCCGGGCAGCGTATCGCCATGGCTGGATGGCGCGCATGCGGCACCCCAAGGCGGCCTGGATCGATGTTGCGCAGGAACTCAAGACCACCTGGGACATCGACCCGGCCAACTTTGACTTTCCCTGGTCACGTGCACGCAGCGCCGTTCGCGACGCGTGGGATCGCGTTGCCTCGCGCTGAGTGAGCTCGGGCGTGGCCACGGACGGCCGGCTCCGGCCGCGCCGGTGACGAACCGGCGCTGGCCGGCCAACCCGCCTATCATCGGATCGTCCGGGAAAGTGGGTGATGGCTATGGCGAATGCGGGCAACGGGATCCGCTACATCGAGATCGATGCGGCGATGCGAAAGCGCTTCGATGTCTGCGCCCCCGCTGCACTCGCGCGTCGATCTCCGTCGCGGCTGCGTGCACAGGCGATGTCCATGCTGCAGTGGCTGGTCATCGGTGGCATCGGCCTGTTTGGCCTGTATGTCTGGCACTGGCCGGCTGCATCATTGCTGGTCGTCTGGCTCGCCGGTGTCGCAGTCGGCATCTTCTCCGACCTCGTCAAGTGGGTGTTTGCGCGGCAACGCTTGATCCGCCAACTGGAATCCTTCAGCGACGACCAGTTCGTCTGGCACATGGTGACGGCGATGCAGAAGAACGAGAACCGCATTCGCGAGGAAGCCACGCAGGTCTATCGTCCCGGCACCGGCTTGGCGTTCGACCTGGGTTTCGGACTGATCGCCACGTTCCTGTTCGCGCTCTGGTTCCGTCACCAGGAGCTCGACGTGATTGCGCTGGTGCGCAGCGACATCGCGTTGCAGCGGGCATTGCTGGTGGTGGCCGCGACGCCGCTGGTCGCAATGATCGCCACGCTGGCGACCCTGGGCCGTGCGCGCGATGCGGAGATCGACTACCAGGCCGGCGGGCGCGGTCTCGGCCTGTTCTTCGTCATCATCGCGTTCATGTTCTTCAGCGAAATGCCGGATGCGATGGGCAAGCTGATGGTGTTCGTGAATGGCGCAACGCTGGTGATCGGATTGCTGGCGGCATTCGGTTTGTGGCTGATGGCACAGGAGCGCGACTGGCTGGCGCGACATCTCGGCAAGAGATGATTCAGCCCGGTCGTCGCGTCCACGCCAGCCATAACCATTCGATCAGCGCGACCGTGGCGACGATCAATGCGCCGATGCCATAGGCGAAGACCAGCGCCTGCCATTTTGCCGAAGCCACTGCCGGAGCGGCGGCATTGCGCCAGACATAAGCCACCAGTTCGCGTGGCGTGGTTTCGGTGTGCGGACCCTGGTGCGCGATCCAGCCGCGCAGCACACCCGGAATGGCCTGCCAGAAGTTGCCGGCCCGCTGCCACCAGGGATGTGTGGTGAGCGCATCGCGACTGCGTTCGGCCAGCGCGGGTGCCCATCGCGTGATCAGCCGTTCGGCGTCGGCGATCGTGAGTTTCTGGTCGGCGGAGTGGATCCCGAGCGGCTTGCCCGCTTCCATGGCCGCCCCCAGAACCAGTTCCTGCGCACCCTGTTCCACTGCTTGCGCCAAAACCTGGATACTGCCGGTCTGCAAGCCCGTCGTGGTCGTGGCGACGACCAGCATCACTATGCCGAACACGCGCAGGACCGTCGCCAGCCAGCGTGGTCCACGGTCACCGCGCTGCTGCCAGCCGAAGTGGCGGCCGATGCGGTAGAGCAACCACGCAACAGCTAGCACGGAGGCTGCGCCGAGTGCAGCGTGCAGGACGAAGGTCAGGGAATAGCGCAGCACCAGGTCCAGCATCGCGTTCAGTCCTCGACATCGAGTGATTCGACGTACATCAATTCGCAGGCGCCATGCCCGCCATCGTCACGGCGGAGCGAACTGCGCCAGCGCCAGCCATCGCTGCGGCTGGCTTCCACCAACACGCCCCGGGCGTGCACGCGTTGTCCGCTGCGCAGTCCGGCAATCTGTCGCGCGATCATCGCGTTCGCAGGGATCACGTGCACGTTCGCGGCCGAGCGCGTGATTTCATCGGCCGGAATGGGCGGCGCGTCCTGCCAGCGCCAGGACAGGAATCGTGCGGATTGCGACAGCGCGAGTCGATCGATCACGGCGGTGTCGGACATGCGCCCCCAGCCGATGCCGAGATCGTACGGGGCCAGCGCCGATTCGGCATCCCAGCGATAGCGCGAGACCAGCAGCACACGCGCCTCGAATTCGAAATCCGCAAGCGGCTGCAGCGTGAAATCGTCGCGCACGATCGGCGCCGAGCGGGCCGGTTCGCGTTGCTGTGGTTCGTTCGTGACCAGCACGCCCGGCGGACGGGCCAGCGGTCGATGCGCGTAAAGATCCCAAGCCTGATGAATACCGAGCAGCAAGATCGCCGCGATGACGACGCGTCGTCCCATCAATCCGATTCCAGTCGCAACCTCGAGCCGTACTGTAGCTGGAAGTTCTGGAACGCATACCGCGTGCGGCGCTGCGGTTTGCAGTCGAGACGCTGCACAAGGTCGCGCAGGTCGCGTTCGATCATGGCCTGGGGCGCGGAATCCAGTGCCACGAACGCGCCAGGTCGGCCTTGCGTATCGATTTCCACGAGGTATTCGACCAGTCCATCGACTGGCTGGCGAACCGGTTCGTTGTGGCGAATGGGCAGTTCGGTCAGCTTGCAGTCGTCCTCGTCGTCGATCCAGTCCGGATGTCGAGGTTCGTTCCGCCGAACGCCCGCTTCGTAGCTGGGTCCGTGCTTGTCGAGCAAGGTCATCAGTCGCGACTCGATGGCGTCTTCGCGATCACGCCCGATGCGCGCATACAAGTCGTTGAGCAGGGCCAGTCGAAACTGGATTTGCCGACCGCTCCGCTTTTCGGTCGGTCGAACAAAATGCGTATACACCTGCGCCCAGCCCATCGCCTCCATGTCGTCGCCGATGGCGGCATAGGTCAGCGCGACCTTGTAGGCCGCGGTCAGGCGCCCGCCGTCGAACGCGCGTGTCAGCCATTTAAGGGCCTTGCCCGGGTCATAGGCAAACACGGCCGCGCCCTTGCGACTCGACTGGCGATGCAGCGAACCGACGTCGTACATCGCAAACGAATTGCCCGCGTCGGCCGCCGACTGGATGCGAGCCGCGGCTGCCTTCGTCGCTTCGTCGTTCTTGGCGCCGATGACAAGCATCAGGTCGCCTGGGGCGATCGGGGCGGCCGCCATGGAATGATCTGCTGCGCAACAAAGGCTCGCGGCCAGGAGCACCGGGATCAGGAACTTCAAATTCATCAGGGAGCGCCTTGAGGATGACGAGTTACAAATTGTATCGGAGCAATGCGACCGGCCGATGTACCGATCGGCGTGATCGACCGCTCGTTTCAACGATCTGTCGCGAACTTGGCCGTCCGCCAATCCGTCCCCGCTGAAGGACATGTCACATCATTCGAACCCGTCGCCGAACACATTGCGCCGGTGCTTCACGGCGAAAACGTCCGTTGCGAGGTTGGCGTCGGTCGGTGTGTTCGGCAGATTGGTGGCGGTGCTGTCCAGCACCAGGACAGAGCCGTCGGCATTCATCGCCACGCCGGCGCTTGAGCCGTTCGCGGCGGTCTCGGGCGGTGCAGAAGCAACACTGAGGGCGGTGAGCTGGCGTGAGCCCGTTTCGAGCATGAATACGTCTTCGCCTCCATTGGTATCTTGCAACCCGGCTTTCAGATTCGTGCCCTGCGAAGTGAACATCAACCAGGCGCCGTCTTGGCTAAGCCGTGCCGCTCGCGACAGTCCGGACGCCGTGACCGTGGTCGACCCGTTGGCTCCCGAGATCAAGCTCGTGCTGCCGGCGATTCGGTCAAACAGGTACAGGTCATTGGCGCTGTTGTTGTCGGTCACGCCGGCCACCAGATTGGTACCTTGGGTGCTGATCACGAAAAAGCGACCGTCGGCGGACAATTGCCTCGGCGTCACCGTCTGGAGCGCACCCATCGTCGTGGTCTGCGAGCCGTTGACGCCCGAGAGCAGGCGTCGCGATCCTGTACTTCGATCGAGCAGGAACACATCATCGGTGCCGACGCCGTCGACTTGGCCCGCGATCATGTTGGTGGCGCGTGTGTTCATCACCACCCAGCGTGCGTCAAGGCTCATGACCGCGTTGTTCAATTGACTGTTCGCCGCCTGGTTGGGCTGCCCGGCGGCGGATGACAGTAACTCGCTGGTGCTGCTCTGCCGATCGAACAGAAAGGCGTCGAAGGTGCCGTTGGTATCGGTGACGCCGGCAACGAGGTCTGAAGCACTGCTAATGAACAGGACGTAGCGTCCACCCGGACTGATCTGCATCGGCAGCGAAGAATTTGTGCTGGTCGACGCCGGATTGCTGGCCGAGCGCGATACCAGTGTGCGCGTATTCGTGCTGGTGTCGAACAGAAAGATGTCGGCGTCGCCGTTGGTGTCCTGCAGACCGGCTACGAGATCGGTGGCGTACGAATGGAAAACGACCACGACGCCAGTCGCGTCGATCGCCGTTGGGTCGAAAGCAAACGAACTGGCATTGCCGGTTTGCAGGGTCGAAGCAGCCGCATGCGACACGAGTCTGTTCGTCCCGTTCTGACGGTCGAACAGATAAATATCGCAAGCACTGTTGTTGTCCGTCACGCCGGCGACGAGGTTCGTGGCGAGCGTGAGAAAGACGACGTAGCGACCGTCGTCGCTGACGGCGCGCGGAAAAGATTCCCCGTTCGCAGTCGTCGTGGTCGTTCCGGCGGCACGCGATACCAGAATGGTTGTCCCTGTGGTGCGGTCGCGCAGGAATACGTCGGCCGAGTTGCTGGTATCGGACTGACCGGTCACCAGGTTGGTCGCCGTGCTTCCGATCAAGACCCATCGACCATCACTGGAGACCGAGTGGGTCGTGCTCGCCGCATTGGCGGTGCTGCTGCCCGAGGCGACGACGGACTGTGTCGACAGTTCGAACTCCTGGGCGGCTGCCGACTCGATTGACAGCGTGACGGTCAGCATGACGGCGACCAGCGTTCGTGCGATCGATGACGACATCGGAATGCTCTTTTTCACGACAACGATCGTAGACTGCACGAATGATCGAGTGATCGCCATACCTAGCGACGCCGTTCGACGATTTGAAACAAAAAGGCCGCCTCTCGGCGGCCTTTTTGTCTTCGCGTTGGCGCGCGGGTTAGGCGGCTTTGGCAAGCTGGCGCAGGACGTAGTGGAGCAAGCCGCCGTGGCGGTAGAACTCGACTTCCTTCGGGGTTGCCAACAGCACCTTGACCTTGAAGCGCTTGTCGGCACCATCACCCTTGGCGACGACTTCGATTTCCTTTGCGGCGCCGTCGTTGAGGCCGGCGATCTCGAAGGATTCCTTGCCGGTCAGGCCGAGCGTCTGCGCGTTCTGGCCGTCCATGAACTGCAGCGGCAGCACGCCCATGCCGACCAGGTTCGAGCGGTGGATGCGTTCGAAGCTTTCGGCGATGACCGCCTTGACGCCGAGCAGCATCGTGCCCTTGGCCGCCCAGTCACGCGACGAGCCCGTACCGTATTCCTTGCCGGCGATGACCACCAGCGGCGTGGCATCGGTTTTGTAACGCATGGCCGCATCGTAGATCGAGAGCTTGTCGCCCGTTGGAACGTGAATCGTGTTGCCGCCTTCCTCGCCACCGAGCATCAGGTTCTTGATGCGGATGTTGGCGAAGGTGCCGCGCACCATCACGTCGTCGTTGCCGCGACGCGCGCCATACGAGTTGAAGTCGGCCTTGACCACGCCGCGGCCCTGCAGGAAGGCGCCTGCGGGTGAGGTCGCCTTGATGTCGCCGGCGGGCGAGATGTGGTCGGTGGTGATCGAATCTCCGAACACGCCGAGCACGCGCGCACCGTGGATGTCGTGGATCTTGCCGACCGCCATGGTCATGCCTTCGAAGTAGGGCGGATGCTTGATGTAGGTCGACTCGTCCCAGCGATAAAGATCGCCCTCCGGGCTTTGCACGGCGTTCCAGCGGCTGTCGCCCTTGAATACATCGGCGTAGTTCTTGTGGAACATGTCCGGACCGATGGTGGCGAGAATCGCGTCGGAAATTTCCTTGTTGCTCGGCCAGATGTCGCGCAGGTAGACCGGATGGCCGTTGGTGTCAGTGCCGAGCGCGTCCTTCGTCAGGTCGATGTCGACGGTGCCGGCAATCGCATAGGCGACCACCAGCGGTGGCGAGGCCAGGTAGTTCATCTTCACTTCGGAATGCACGCGACCTTCGAAGTTGCGGTTGCCGGACAGCACCGATGCGACCACGAGGCTGCCGTCGGCGATGGCCTTGCTCACTTCGGACGGCAGCGGGCCGGAGTTGCCGATGCAGGTGGTGCAGCCGTAGCCGACGACGTTGAACTTCAGTGCTTCGAGTGCTTCGATCACACCGGCTTTCTTCAGGTAGTCGGTGACCACCAGCGAGCCCGGTCCGAGCGAGGGCTTGACCCAGGGCTTCACCTTGAGCCCCCGGGCAACGGCCTTCTGCGCGAGCAGACCGGCGCCGAGCATGACTGCCGGATTCGATGTGTTGGTGCAGGAAGTGATCGCCGCGATCACGACCGCGCCGTCTCGGAGCACGAAGTCTTCGCCGTTGATCGAGGACTTCGCAGCCGCAGATGCATCGTGACCGACCGCAGTGTCGCCGCCTTCGTTGGCGAAGCGATCGAGCGAGGTATCGCGCGGCTTGCGATTGCCGACCAGGCCACCGAGGTTGTCGCGGAAGTTCTTCTGCATGTCGGACAGCAGGACACGATCCTGCGGGCGCTTCGGGCCGGCCAACGAAGGCTTGACCGTGGCCATGTCGAGTTCGAGCACGGCGCTGTAGTCGGCATCCGGCGCAGCCGCATCACGCCACAGGCCCTGGGCCTTGGCATAGGCTTCGACCAGTGCGATCTGGTCGTCGCTGCGACCGGACAGGCGCAGGTAGTTCAGCGCTTCGCCGTCGATCGGGAAGATGCCGCAGGTCGCGCCGTATTCGGGCGCCATGTTGGCGATCGTCGCGCGATCGGCGAGCGCCAGATGGTCGAGGCCCGGGCCGAAGAATTCGACGAACTTGCCGACAACGCCGTGCTTGCGCAACATTTGGGTGACGGTGAGCACGAGGTCGGTGGCTGTCGCGCCTTCCGGCAGTTTGCCGGTCAACTTGAAGCCCACGACCTGCGGGATCAGCATCGATGAAGGCTGGCCGAGCATCGCGGCCTCGGCCTCAATGCCGCCGACGCCCCAGCCGAGCACGCCGATGCCATTGATCATCGTGGTGTGCGAATCGGTGCCGTAGACGGTATCCGGGAAGGCGAAAGTTTCGCCGTGTTCGTCCTTGGTCATGACGACACGGGCGAGATGCTCCAGATTGACCTGGTGCACGATGCCGGTACGCGGCGGCACCACCTTGAAGTTGCGAAAGGCCTTCTGGCCCCAGCGCAGGAAGGAATAACGTTCGCCGTTGCGGCCGAATTCGATCTCGACGTTCTCGTCGACCGACGTCTTCGTGCCGAACTTGTCGACCTGGACCGAATGGTCGATGACCAGCTCCGACGGGATCAGCGGATTGATCTGCTCGGGCTTGCCGCCGAGCTTGGTCACCGCGTCACGCATCGCGGCGAGATCGACCACGCAGGGCACGCCGGTGAAATCCTGCAGCACCACGCGTGCCGGCATGAAGCTGATTTCGGTGTCTGGCTCGGCCTTGGCCACCCAGTTCGCGACCGCCTCGACTTCCTTCATCGTCACGTTGACGCCGTCTTCGAAGCGCAACAGGTTCTCGAGCACGATCTTCATCGAGAACGGCAGGCGCTTGATGTCGTGCTTCTGCCCGAATTTCGCCAGCGAGTAGTAGCGGTAGTTCTTGCCGTTGAGGCTCAGCGTATCGAGCACCGAGAAGGTATCGCGCATGGTGTTTCCTTTGCGGAACAGAAGGTTGCGGGGAGGGCGCCGAGATGTTCCAACGCCAAAGGCGCACGATTATCGCGCGAAAGCGCTGCGGCCGCCAAACGCCGGCGTATGTGACTTCAGTCCGGTCCGCCGAGCGTGCGTGCCATCGCCAGCCAATTCCTGCGGCGCCAGAACAATCGCCAGCCATTGCCGCCGACATGGCGCCACATCGCGGCTGCCCGGATGGCTGCGAGCAGCAAGGCGCGGACGTGCTGGACCGTGCGCTCCTGCTGCAGATGCAAGGGCGTGCCGTGCACCATCACCCGCGGCTGCAGGTTGCTGACGGTCTGCAGATAGGCCTCGGACAGCCGCGCACGCACGTTGTCGTGCTGGCCGCCGAATGCGGCGCGGGCCCGTTCGATGTCGTCGATGCGCCCGCGCAGTTCTGCGGCCAGTTTGGCATTCGTCATCAGCCGGCGTTCCAGTCGAAGCACCGTGATGCCCATGCGCATCACCGCATCGCCGGGATTGCGGTCGAGCTGCCGAGCGGCGATCTTCAAGCCGGTGCCGATGCGCGCAGGTGGGTACAGCGTCTCGGCATCGGTGCTGTCGATCGCGAAGATGGCATCGATCACGACCTCGCTCTCGTCGCCGTCGCAACGACCGGTCTCGGCGAGTTGCTGCACGCCATGCAGTGCCTGGAACATCGCGGCGAAAGCGATGACCTGCTCGCGATCGGCGTTCATGCCAGGCCACCGTAAGCGGCGTCCGTCGCTGCGATCACGGCGCCGCCGAGACATTCGTCATCGCGATAGAACACGACGGACTGGCCCGGCGTGACCGCGCGCTGCGGCTGCGCGAACTGAACCGCGAGCGTGCCGTCGTCACGAAGGTCGACGGTGCAGTCCTGGTCGGGTTGGCGATAGCGGGTCTTGGCGCTGCATCGGAATGACGTGCCCGGTATCGTGCCGGAAACCCAACTCGGCGAGTGCGCTGCCAGTCGGGTCGAGAACAGCAGCGGATGCGCCGTGCCCTGCACCGCGACCAGCACATTGCGAACGATGTCCTTGCCGACCACGAACCAGGGTGCCTCCGGAAAGCCGCGCACGCCCCCGATGCCGAGCCCTTCGCGTTGCCCGATGGTGTAGTAGCAAACGCCTTGGTGCTGGCCGATGCGTTGGCCCTCGGGGGTTTCGATGGCACCGGTCTGGGCCGCGAGGTAGCGCGACAGGAATTCCCGGAAGCGGCGCTCGCCGATGAAGCAGATGCCGGTCGAGTCCTTCTTCGCGAAGGTCGGCAGCCCGGCGGCTTCGGCGATGCGCCGAACCTCGGGCTTCGGCAGGTGACCAATCGGAAACAGCGTGCGCGACAACGCGGCCTGGCCGATCAAGTGCAGGAAATAGCTCTGGTCCTTGTTCGGGTCGGCGCCGCGCAGCAGACGGAAACGCCCGTCGATCTCGTCAACCTGCGCGTAGTGTCCGGTCGCAATCTTCCCGGCACCCAGATCTTCGGCGTGTTCGAGAAAGGTCTTGAACTTGATCTCGCGGTTGCAGAGCACGTCCGGATTCGGCGTGCGTCCGGCGCGGTACTCGGCGAGGAACGTCTCGAACACGCCGTCCCAGTATTCGGCCGCGAAATTGCGGGTATGGAACGCGAGGCCGATGTGCTTGCAGACCGCCTCGGCGTCGCGTGCGTCCTGCTCGGCCGGGCAGAGGCCGAGTGCGTCGTCTTCGTCTTCCCAGTTCTTCATGAACATGCCGGCGACATCGGCGCCGGATTGCCGAAGCAGCAACGCGGCCACCGACGAGTCGACGCCGCCGGAGACGCCGACCATGATGCGATCACCGCTCATGGTGCGACCGGGAACCGCACATGCTGCAGCCGATCCATCGGTCCGGCGCCGTTTGCGAGGTAGTCGCGCAGGCTGTGCGCCACCATCGGGCTGCGATGTGGGACCGGATGGGTCGCAAGTTCCTCGGCGCTGAGCCAGAGCGCGCGCTCGATCCCGCGGTCCAGGGGGCGTCCGGCGTCGTGACCGAGCGGCGTCGCCGCCAGGGTCACGCGCATGAAGCTGACGCCATCGACCGGACTGGTCCACAGGTAGATGCCGACGAGTCCGCTCGGCTGCACCCGCCAGCCGCTCTCTTCCAGCGTCTCGCGGACCAGGGCATCGACCAGGGATTCGCCCGCCTCGAGGTGTCCGGCGGGCTGGTTCAGCACCAGTTGGCCGCGTACTCGTTCTTCGATGAACAAGAATCGACCCTCATCTTCGACGATGGCGGCGACAGTGACGTCGGGTTTCCAGATTTCACGTTCGGACATGGGGGTTCGCAGCATCAAGCCCGGGATTCTATCGCAGCCGTCACGATGCACTTGAATCGGGACCACGTGGGGCCATCTCCGGAGCGCGTGCGCGTTGACGGGCGCGACATATACTTCGCCCATGACGTTCACGATCCGCAACATGTCCACTTCCCCCACCGATACCGATCGCCAGCAGGGCACGGTCGTCGAGGAGGCCCGGCCCGAGGTGGCGAAGCCGCCGATGTACCAGGTCGCCTTGCTCAACGACGACTACACCCCGATGGAATTCGTGGTCTCGGTTTTGCAAATGTTTTTCGCGATGGACCACGCGCGCGCGACGCAGGTGATGCTTCACGTGCACACTCGCGGCAAGGGCGTATGCGGCGTATTCACGAGGGAAGTGGCAGAAACGAAAGTGACGCAGGTCAACGAGTTTTCCCGCAGCCATCATCATCCGTTGATGTGCACGATGGAAAAGCTCTGAGGAGTCGAACATGTTCAGCAAGGATCTCGAGCAAACCCTGGCGCAGTGCTACAAGGATGCGCGCGAACGCCGACACGAGTTCATGACGGTCGAGCACCTGTTGCTGGCGCTGCTAGAAAATCCGTCTGCGGCTGGTGTCCTGCGTGCCTGTGGCGCCGATTTCAAGAAGCTCGCGGCCGATATCCGCAGCATCATCGCCGAGACCGTGCCGGTATTGCCGAGCGGCGATACCCGCGATACCCAGCCGACGCTCGGTTTCCAGCGGGTGTTGCAACGGGCCGTGTATCACGTGCAGTCCAGCGGTCGTTCGGAAGTGACCGGTGCCAATGTGCTGGTCGCGATCTTCGGCGAGAAAGACTCGCACGCGGTGTATTTCCTGAACCAGCAGGAGATCTCGCGCCTCGACGTCGTCAACTTCATTTCGCACAAGATCGCCAAGATCGGCCATGAGCCGAAGCCGGGCGAGTCCGCCGAAGCCGCCAAGCAGGAAGGCGAGGGGGGCGACGAGGCGAAGGGCAATCCGCTTGGCGAGTTCACGGTCAATCTCAACGAGCAGGCCCGCATCGGCAAGATCGATCCGCTGATCGGTCGCCAGGACGAGGTCGAACGCACGATCCAGGTCCTGTGTCGACGTCGCAAGAACAACCCGCTGTTCGTCGGCGAAGCCGGCGTCGGCAAGACCGCGATTGCCGAAGGCCTGGCCCGGCGCATCGTCGAAGGCAGCGTGCCGACCGTGCTCAAGGACGCGGTGATCTATTCGCTGGACCTCGGCGCGTTGGTCGCGGGCACCAAGTATCGCGGCGATTTCGAGAAGCGATTGAAAGCCGTGATTTCGGAGTTGAAGAAGGAGCCGAACGCGGTCCTGTTCATCGACGAGATCCACACCATCATCGGCGCCGGTTCGGCCTCGGGCGGAACGATGGATGCGTCGAACCTGATCAAGCCGGCATTGACCTCGGGCGAGATGCGGTGCATCGGCTCGACCACGTTTCAGGAGTTCCGCCAGATCTTCGAGAAGGATCGGGCATTGGCGCGCCGATTCCAGAAGATCGACGTGGTCGAACCGACCATTGCCGACACCCTGGAAATCCTGAAGGGCCTGAAGTCGCGCTTCGAGGAATTCCACCAGATCGAATACACCCCGGATGCGCTGAAGGCAGCGGTGGATCTGTCCGTCCGGCATATCGGCGACCGCCTGCTGCCGGACAAGGCGATCGACGTCATTGACGAGGCAGGTGCACGGCAGCGCCTGGTGCCGGAAGCCGATCGCAAGTCCACGGTCGATGTGCCCGAGATCGAATACATCATTTCGAAGATGGCGCGGATTCCGGCCAAGCAGGTGTCGGTGTCGGATCGCGAAGTGCTGCGCAACCTCGACCGGAACCTGAAGATGGTCGTGTTTGGCCAGGACGAGGCCATCGACGCACTCGCCGCGGCGATCAAGATGGCGCGATCGGGTTTGGCCAATCCGGCCAAGCCGATCGGCGCCTTCCTGTTCGCGGGGCCGACCGGCGTCGGCAAGACCGAAGTCACGCGCCAGCTTGCGATGCAACTTGGCATCGAACTGGTGCGTTTCGACATGAGCGAATACATGGAGGCGCATTCGGTGTCGCGCCTGATCGGTGCACCTCCCGGCTATGTCGGCTTCGACCAGGGTGGTCTGCTGACCGAGGCGGTGGTCAAGCATCCGCATGCGGTGGTGCTGCTCGACGAGATCGAGAAGGCCCATCCCGATGTGTTCAATATCCTGCTGCAGGTGATGGACCGCGGCACCTTGACCGACACCAATGGCCGCGAGGCGAATTTCAAGAACGTGGTGCTGGTGATGACCACCAATGTCGGTGCCGCACAGGCCGCGCGGCGGACGATCGGTTTCGTCCATCAGGACCATTCGACCGATGCGATGGAAATCCTGAAGAAGGCGTTCTCGCCGGAATTCCGCAACCGCATCGACGCCATCATCCAGTTCAAGGCGCTCGACATCGAACATGTGCTGCGGGTGGTCGACAAGTTCCTGATCGAACTGGAAGCGCAGCTGCACGAGAAGCACGTGTCGCTGTCGGCCGGGCCGGATGCACGCCGCTGGTTGGCCGAGAACGGCTTCGATCCGATGATGGGCGCGCGTCCGATGGCGCGCATCATCCAGGACAGCATCAAGCGTCCGCTCGCGGACGAATTGCTGTTCGGCAAGCTGGTCGATGGTGGCCGAGTCGACATCAGTGTGCGCGACAACAAGCTGGTCCTCGACTGTTATCCGGAACCGGCCAAGGCCCCGCCCGAACCGGCCGAGGTCACGTCCTGACGCCGATGCCAAAAAGCAAAACGCCGCGAGTGATCGCGGCGTTTTCGCATGCGGTTACGGCAGGCATCACTTCATGCGGTAAGTGATGCGACCCTTGCTCAAATCGTAGGGCGTCATCTCGACCTTGACCTTGTCGCCGGTCAGGATGCGGATGTAGTTCTTGCGCATGCGTCCCGAGATGTGCGCCGTGATCATGTGGCCGTTGTCGAGCTTGACGCGGAACATCGTGTTCGGCAGCGTCTCGGCAACCGTGCCTTCCATCTCGATCTGATCGTCTTTGGACATGCGTTCCAGCAAAAGGGGTGAACGAAGGGCGCGGATTCTGACACGGAAGGGCTGAGTGTCAACGTTTTCTCCATTCAGAGGGCCAGTTCCGATGCGGTTCTGAGCCCGAAATCGACCGCCCAACGCGGGTTTTCGGGCAATTGCCGGCACAGGCGATCCAGCCCGGCGACAAAGTGTGCGCGTTCGAGCGGTCGTGCCCCCAGCCGCGCGAGATGCCCGGATTCGACCTGTCCGTCGAGCCAGACAAAGCCGGCCTCGCACAAGGTCCTGGCCAGCGCGAAGAACGCGATCTTCGACGCATTCGTGCGCCACGAGAACATCGACTCGCCGAAGAAGACGCGGCCGATTGCCAGACCATACACGCCGCCGACGAGTTCGTCGTCCTCGAGGACTCCGATGCAATGGGCATGACCGAGCCGATGCAGGTCCAGGTACGCGGCGCGCATCGCGGCAGTGATCCAGGTGCCGTCGGCGTAGTCGCGCGGCGCCGCGCAGGCGTCGATGACGGCCGCGAAATCCTGATCGACCCGCACGGTCCATCGGCAGGTGCGGGCGAAGCGGCGGAAACGCGAATTCGGGCGGGTGACGTCGAGTTCGAAGATCGCGCGCGGCTGCGGCGACCACCACAGGATCGGTTCGCCTTCGTTGAACCACGGAAAGATGCCGGATCGGTAGGCGAGCAGCAGTCGTTCCGAGCTCAGGTCGCCGCCGGCGCAGAGCAGACCGTTGGGTTCGTCCAATGCCTGCTCGACCGGCGGAAATGGCAGCAGCGGGGTGCGCGGCAGGATCTGAATTCGGATCATCGATCAAGGCCATAGGGTGAGTGCCGCAACACCGCCTCGCGATAGCGTTCGAGTCCGCGGGCTTCGCGCTGCAGGTAATCGGCGATCGCGAGGCGGAATCCGGGATGTGCGAACCAGTGGCGTGAATGCGTGCGTGTCGGCAGGAAGCCGCGCGCGATCTTGTGCTCGCCCTGGGCGCCGGGCTCGAAGACCTGCAGACCTTGCGCGATGGCGTGCTCGATGCCCTGGTAATAGCAAGTCTCGAAGTGCAAGCCGGGCGCGTTCTCGACACAGCCCCAATAGCGGCCGTACAACGTCGACGCACCCTGCAACATGAACGCGCAAGCGAGCGGCGCATCGCCGCGATGGGCGAACACGGCCAACGTATGCCGCGGCAGTGTGCGGCAGATGCGTTCGAAGAAGTCGCGCGTCAACGCCGGGGTATTGCCCTTCTCGGCGAAGGTCGACACATAGGCACGATGCAGGAAATCAATGTGCGCCGTGTCGAGTTCGTGGCCGCAGCGCCGCTCGAACCGCCAGCCATCGCGGACCAGATGCGCACGTTCCTGGCGGATGTTCTTGCGCTTCTTGGCATTCAGCGCATCGAGGAAGTCGTCGAAATCGCGATAGCCGCGGTTATGCCAGTGGAACTGCCAGTCGAAGCGTGGCAGCCATTCGGCAGAGAACGCGGTGCATTCGGACTCCGGAAGGAAATTCACGTGCGCCGAGGACCAGCCGCGTACCCGCGTGTCGTCGGCCAACGTCGCCGCCAATGCGGCGCGATCCGCTTCGGTGCGCGCCAGCAGACGCGGACCGGTCACCGGCGAGTAGGGCACGGCGACCAACCGCTTCGGGTAGTAATCGCCGATTGATCGCTCGTAGGCGTCGGCGAAGGCGAAGTCGAACACGAACTCGCCGTGCGAATTGGCTTTGCGATACGCCGGTGCCGCGGCGACCAGGACGCTGTCGCGCCACAGCGTCAGGTGTTCGGCACGCCAGCCGAGATCCCGGCGCAGGCTCCCGGATCGTTCGATCGCATTGAGGAAGGCATGCGCGACGAAGGGATGATCGTCGCCGCGCAACGCATCCCATTCCGCCGCCGGCACGGCGCGATGCGATCGAGCCAGCGGACGGCGACGGACACGCCGGATTCAGCTCAGGCCGATCTGATCGAGATATTTCTCGGCGTCGAGCGCGGCCATGCAGCCGAAGCCGGCCGAGGTGATGGCCTGGCGATAGACCTGGTCGGCGACATCGCCGGCCGCGAACACGCCGGGAATGCTGGTCGCGGTTGCACCGCCGTCAATGCCCGTGCGCACGCGCAGGTAGCCGTTCTTCATGTCGAGCTGGCCGTCGAACAGCTGGGTGTTCGGCGAGTGGCCGATGGCGATGAACACGCCCATCAAGGGCATCTCGCGCGTCGTGTTCTGGTCGACATGGCGGATGCGCATGCCGGTGACGCCGGAATCGTCGCCCAAGACCTCGTCCAGCGTGTGGTCCCAGATCAGTTCGATCTTGCCGGCCGCGGCTTTCTCGAACAGCTTGTCCTGCAGGATCTTCTCGGCCTTGAGTTTGTCGCGGCGATGGACCAGCGTCACCTTGCGGCAGATGTTCGACAGGTACAGCGCTTCTTCGACAGCGGTGTTGCCGCCACCGATCACGGCCACGTCCTGGTCGCGGTAGAAGAAGCCGTCGCAGGTGGCGCAGGCGGAAACACCCTTGCCCTTGAAGGCGTCCTCTGAAGGCAGTCCAAGGTACTTCGCGGTCGCACCGGTCGCGATGACCAGCGCGTCTGCAGTGTATTCGCCATTGTCGCCGATCAATCGGAACGGACGCGTCTGCAGGTCGGCAGTGTGGATGTGGTCGAAGATGATTTCGGTGTTGAAGCGTTCGGCATGGGCCTGCATGCGCGTCATCAGGTCCGGACCGAGCAGTCCGTGGGCATCGCCGGGCCAGTTGTCGACCTCGGTGGTGGTCATCAACTGACCGCCCTGCGCCATGCCGGTGATCAGCACCGGCTTCAGGTTGGCGCGCGCGGCGTAAACGGCGGCGGTGTAGCCCGCCGGTCCGGAGCCGAGGATCAGCAGGCGGCAGTGCTTCGAAGTGCTCATGTATGATTCCGTGGTGACGTTCGGGTGCCGGCGTGCGGCGACAAGCCTGCAGCATGCGGGTGCGCGGCATCGATATCAAGGCTCGGATGATGGCGGTCGTCGGTCGACGCGGCCATGATCCCCAACGCATCGGGAACTCGTGACGAATCGCAGCAAGGAGCCGGCCGCCGAGGCCGAACCATCCGTTTGGGAACAGCGCCTGCGCGAAGCCGCGGTGTTGATGCTGATCCCGTTGATCGTCTATCTCGGCGTTTGCCTCTACACCTATCAACCGGGCGATCCGGGCTGGTCGCATGCCGGCTCGGATGCGCCGATCCAGAACCTCGGCGGCAGCGTCGGCGCCTGGATCGCCGACCTCAGCCTGTATTTCTTCGGCGGCATGGCCTTCGCATTCCCGCTGATGCTGGCCGCGATCGCCTGGCGCCTGATCCGCGACGAAACAGCCTTGCCCGGCACGAAACACGATTCCGCGTGGCTGCTGCTCGGCGCCGCGGGCTGGATCGCCAGTGGCGCGGGGCTTGCCCATCTGCATTTCTTCGAAGCCGCGTCGCCCTTGCCGGCGAACGCCGGAGGCGTGGTCGGCGCCCTGTTCGGCGATTTGCTGCGATCGGCCGCGGGCGAACTGGGTGCGACCCTGTTCCTGTTCACCGTCTTCCTGGTGATGCTCACCCTGTTCACCGGCATTTCCTGGTTCCGCCTGATGGAGGCGATCGGCGACGCCGTCTTGCGTGCTATCGCGACGCTGCGCAGCTTCTGGGAAGGCCGCGAGGAACGCCGTGCCGTGCGTGAGGTGCGCGAAGAGCGCGAGGAGGTCCGCAAGGTCGAGAAGGTCAAGCAGGCCAAACGCGAGCCATTGAAGATCGAGCAGCCGACACCGCTGGTCGAAAAAAGCGAACGCGCCGAGCGCGAATTGCAGATTCCGCTGTTCACCTCGTTGCCGGCCGGCGAATTGCCGCCGCTGTCCCTGCTCGATGATCCGAAGCCGCAGCCGAAGGGCTATTCGGAGGAAACGCTGGAGACGCTGTCGCGCCAGGTCGAATTCAAGTTGCGAGATTTCAAGATCGATGCCCAGGTGGTCGGCGCCTATCCGGGGCCGGTGATCACGCGGTTCGAGATGCAACCGGCGCCCGGCGTGCGTGGCGGCCAGATCAGCAACCTCGACAAGGACATTGCGCGCGGCTTGAGCGTGCAGTCGGTGCGCGTGGTCGACGTGATTCCCGGCAAGTCGGTGATCGGCCTCGAAATACCGAACGTCAATCGCGAGATCGTCTATCTCTCCGAAATCCTGCGCTCGAAGGAATACGACAAGCTGACCTCGCCGCTGGCGCTGGCGCTCGGCAAGGACATCGGCGGGCGACCGAGCGTGGTCGACCTGGCCAAGATGCCGCATCTGCTGGTCGCCGGCACCACCGGCTCCGGCAAGTCGGTGGCCTTGAACGCGATGGTGTTGTCGCTGTTGTACAAGGCCACGGCGCAAGACGTGCGCATGCTGATGATCGACCCGAAGATGCTGGAATTGTCCGTGTATCAGGGCATTCCGCATTTGTTGGCACCGGTCGTGACCGACATGAAGGAGGCCGCGAATGGCCTGCGCTGGTGCGTGGCTGAAATGGAGCGCCGCTACAAGCTGATGAGCGCGGTCGGCGTGCGCAACCTGGGCGGTTTCAACAAGAAGATCCAGGATGCCGAAAACAGCGGTCATCCGATTCTCGATCCGTTGTTCAAGCCGGTGCCGGACATGCCGCAGTTGTCGGCGGAGGCATTGGAAACCTTGCCCTATATCGTCGTCATCATCGACGAGTTCGCCGACATGATGATGATCGTCGGCAAGAAGGTCGAGGAACTGATCGCGCGCCTGGCGCAGAAGGCGCGCGCCGCCGGCATCCATCTGATCCTGGCGACGCAGCGGCCATCGGTCGACGTGATCACCGGCCTGATCAAGGCCAATATCCCGACCCGCATCGCCTTCCAGGTCTCCAGCAAGATCGACTCGCGGACCATCCTCGACCAGAGTGGCGCGGAGCAACTGCTTGGGCACGGTGACATGCTCTACCTGCCGCCAGGCACCGCCACGCCGGAACGCGTGCACGGCGCTTTCGTCAGCGACGACGAGGTGCATCGCGTCGTCAAGCACCTGCGCTCGATGTCGAACAAGCCTGACTACATCCCGGGCGTGCTCGATGAGGTCCAGATGCTCGGCGACGGACAGGTGATCGGCGCGACCGGCTTGCCGGAGGCGAATGCCGAAGGCGAGGGCGGCGAGTCGGACGCGCTTTACGATCAGGCCGTGCGCATCGTCACCGAGTCGCGGCGCGCGTCGATTTCCGGGGTCCAGCGTCGACTCAAGATCGGCTACAACCGCGCCGCGCGCCTGATCGAGGAAATGGAAGCCGCCGGCATCGTCAGTGGTCCCAGCCACAACGGCAACCGCGAAGTGCTGGCCCCGCCGCCACCGAAGGATTGAGCCGCCAGCGCGGGTTCAGCGCCTGGCCTGCAGTATCTGCGTCGCGGGGCGGAGCCCGCTCCCACAAGTTCCCGGTGAAGTTTGTCTGGACGTCATGTAGAGGCGGGCTTTTGTGGGAGCGGGCTCCGCCCCGCGATCTCGAGCGCCTCGGAGCCTATCGATGAGAATGTTTCTGTTGTCCCTGCTGCTCTCGAACTCGGTGCTGGCCGCCGATGCCCGCGCTCGCCTCGAAGCGTTTGCCAACGGCCTGAACGCGCTCAGCGGCGAATTCACGCAGACCACGTCAGATGCGAACGGCGAGGTCCAGGAAGAATCGCGAGGCACCTTGGCGCTGGCCGCGCCGCGCCAGTTTCGCTGGCAGTACGACGACCCGTTTCCGCAACTGATCGTGGCCGATGGCAACAACGTCTGGATCCATGATGAAGACCTCGAACAGGTCACCGTGCGCAACCAGAGCACTGAGGAGTCGCAATCGCCGCTGACCGTGCTCGTCGACCTGTCACAACTCGATCGCGACTACGTCGTGCAGAACCTGAAGGACCATGATGGTCTCGCCTGGCTCGGCCTGACGTCGCGTGCCAAGGAACCGCCGTTCAAGCGTGTCGAGATCGGCTTCGACGGCAACAGTCCGCAACGCATGCTGCTCGAGGACCTGCTCGGCAATCGCACCGAGTGGGCGTTCTCGAAGTGGCTGCGCAACCCGACGCTCGCCGTCGACACCTTCAAGTTCGTGCCACCCGCCGGAGTGGATGTGATTGGCGAAGCGGTCGAACCCGCCCAGGCCATTCCATTGCAGTGAGCATTACACTCGGCGGATGACGAAACGCCGAAGCCCGCAGCCCGATCTGTTGCCCGAACCCGAGACCCTGAAACCGCTGGCCGAGCGCATGCGGCCGCGGTCGCTGGACGATTTCGTCGGGCAGGACCGGTTGCTGGCACCGGGCACGGCGTTTCGGCGCGCGATCGAATCCGGGCGCGTGCATTCGATGATCCTGTGGGGGCCGCCGGGTTGCGGCAAGACCAGCCTGGCGCGGGTGCTGGCGCGTTATGCCGATGCCGAGTTCCTGTCGATTTCGGCCGTGCTCGGCGGTCTCGCGGAGGTGCGCGCGGCGCTGGCCGAAGCGACCCAGCACTTCGCCGCGGGCAAACGCACGGTCCTGTTCGTCGATGAGGTGCATCGCTTCAACAAGGCGCAGCAGGACGCGTTTCTGCCGCACATCGAACGCGGCACCATCGTCTTCGTCGGTGCGACGACCGAGAATCCGTCGTTCGAATTGAACTCTGCGCTGCTGTCGCGCTGCCGCGTGCATGTGCTCGACATGGTCTCGGTCGAGGCCATCGTGACGGCGTTGCGACGCGCGCTCGCGGATCGCGAACACGGCCTCGGCGAACTTGATCTGCAGATCGACGACGCGGCATTGACGGAAATCGCGCGTGCCGCCGACGGCGACGTGCGTCGCGGCCTGACCCTGCTCGAAATCGCCGGCGAACTGGCCGAGCACGGACGCATCGAAGCGACCGTACTCGATCAGGTGCTGGCCGATCGCGTACGTCGCTTCGACAAGGGCGGCGAAGCGTTCTACGACCAGATCTCGGCGCTGCACAAGTCGGTGCGCAATTCGAATCCGGACGCTGCGCTGTACTGGATCGCGCGGATGTTCGACGGCGGCTGCGACCCGGCCTATCTGGCGCGGCGGCTCACCCGCATGGCGGTCGAGGATGTCGGGCTGGCCGATCCCTCCGCGCTGGAGAAGACGATCGCGGCGTGGGAAGCCTACGACCGGCAGGGCAGTCCGGAGGGGGATCTCGCGTTGGCCATGGTCGCGGTCTATCTCGCGATGGCGCCGAAGAGCAATGCCGCCTATTCAGCCTATGGTGCCGCGAAGAAACTGGTCGCCGACACTGGTTCGCTACCGGTGCCGGTCGCGTTGCGCAATGCGCCGACGAAGCTGATGAAGGAACTCGGTTACGGCGCCAATTATCAGTATGACCCGGACGTGGAAGGCGGCATCGCGTATGACCAGCGCTGCTTTCCGGACGATCTGGGCGAACGGCGGTTGTATGCGCCGACCGGCAATGGCATCGAGGCACGTATCCGCGAACGCCTCGAACAGATCCGCGCCGAGCGCGCGAAGGCGGTGCAGCGATGAGCTGGACGAATCTGCTCGCGGTCGCCGGTGGCGGTGCGCTGGGTGCGAGCACGCGCTACGGCGTCAACCTGCTGTTCGTGCGTCACGGTTGGTACGGTTTGCCGGCGGCGACCTTCGCGGTCAACGCGATCGGTTGTTTCCTGGCCGGCCTGCTGCTGGTCTGGCTCGACACGCGGCTGCATGATGCGGTGTGGTGGCGAAACCTGTTGATGGTGGGCTTCCTCGGCGGCTTGACGACGTTCTCGGCGCTCGGCGTCGAAGGTTTCCAGTTGCTGCGCGCGAACCGCATCGACCTGTTCGCATGGACCATGCTGGCGCATGTCGGCATCGGCGTGCTGGCGGTGTCGGTTGGCTGGAAACTCGGTCAGATGACCTTCGTCCATTGACAGCTTCGTTCGATGGCGTAGTTTCCTCCTGCGCGATTTGCGCTCGATGGGGGAGATCGACATGAGGAAGCTGCTGGCCGCGGTGCTCGCGGGCATTGTGGTGTGGATGTGGGGTGCGGTGTTCCACATGCTGACGCCGTTCGGCACCGTGGATTTCAAGAACGAAGTAGCTGGCGAACAGGCGGTGATGGCGGCGATGAAGGCCGAGTTTACCCAGGGCGATGGCATCTACATCCTGCCCAGCATGAACCTCGTGGACCATGGCGACGAGGCCGCCGCGAAGGCTTGGGCAGAAAAGGCCAAGACCGGCCCGTATGCATGGGTGGTCTACAAGGCGAACGGACTTCCGGGCGATCCGGCCGCGATGGGTCCGCAGATCTTGCACCAGTTGCTGACGTCGACGATCGCGGCCTTCCTGCTTGCCGTCGTGCTGGGCGCGGTGCCCGGCAGCTATGCGAAGCGCGTCGGTGTCGCGACGGTCATCGGCCTGTTCGCGTGGCTGTCGATCTCGGTACCGCAATTCACCTGGTACTACTTCCCGCGCAATTTCGCCTTCGTCGGCGCGCTGGAGCACGGGGTGGGCGCGTTGCTGGCGGGCTTGATCCTCGCCAAACTTGTGAAACCCGCAAACGGCTAGGAAGTTGGCTGCGCGGAACCCGGGCCGCGGACGATATAATCCGCGGCCTTTTTCATGGGATTCGCCATGCTCGACCCCGTCCTGTTCCGCAACAAACTGGCCGACACCGCGGCCTTGCTGCTTGCCAAACGCGGCTTCGTCATCGACGTTGCCGCCTTCGAAGCGGTCGAGGCCGAACGCAAGCGCATCCAGACCCGCACGCAGGAACTGCAGAACCTGCGCAACACGCGTTCGAAAGCGATCGGTATCGCCAAGGGCAAGGGCGAGGACACCGCGGCGCTGATGGCCGAAGTCGCGAATATCGGCGACGAGCTGAAGGCGAGCGAGCTGCGCCAGGCCGAACTGCTGGCGGAAATCGAGACGCTGGCGCTGAACGTGCCGAACATCCCGCACGAGTCGGTGCCGACCGCCGCGGACGAGCACGGCAATGCCGAGCAGCACCGCTGGGGCACGCCGCGCCAGTTCGCATTCACGCCGAAGGATCATGTCGATCTCGGCGCGCGCAAGGGCTGGCTCGATGCCGAGACCGCGGCGAAATTGTCCGGCGCGCGTTTCACCGTGCTGCGCGGCGAACTTGCGCGCCTGCATCGCGCGCTGGCGCAGTTCATGCTCGACCTGCATACGCAGGAACACGGCTATCTCGAAACCAATGTGCCGCTGATGGTCAACGCCGCCAGCATGCGCGGCACCGGCCAGTTGCCCAAGTTCGAGGAAGACCTGTTCGCGACCGCGGGCGAAGATCGCCGCTACCTTATTCCGACCTCGGAAGTGCCGTTGACCAACATCGTGCGCGACGAGATCGTCGCCGCGGAAACGCTGCCGCTGCGCATGACCGCGCATTCGATGTGCTTCCGCGCCGAGGCCGGTTCCGCCGGTCGCGACACCCGCGGCATGATCCGCCAGCACCAGTTCGAAAAGGTCGAACTGGTCAGCGTCACCACGCCGGCGCAAAGCTACGACGAACACGAACGGATGACGCGCTGCGCGGAAGTGGTGCTGGAAAAACTCGGGCTGCCGTATCGCCGCATGCTGCTGTGCACCGGCGACATGGGTTTCGGCGCCACCAAGACCTATGACCTTGAAGTCTGGCTGCCCTCGGAAAACAAGTACCGTGAAATCAGTTCCTGCTCGAATTGCGAAAGCTTCCAGGCGCGCCGCATGCAGGCGCGCTGGCGCAACCCCGAGACCGGCAAGCCCGAACTTGTGCACACGCTCAACGGCTCCGGCGTCGCCGTCGGCCGCGCGATGATCGCCGTCATCGAGAACTACCAGAACGAGGATGGTTCGATCGCGATTCCGGACGTGCTGCGCCCGTACATGGGCGGCGTGGACGTCATCGCCTGATCGTTACCGCAACACGATCAGCTAAACTTCCTCGCATCCGCCCCTCGCCGCGCGTCAGCGGTAAGCGGGCAGGGTGCGGGACAATCGATACGGATGGATGGCCGAGCGGTTTAAGGCACCGGTCTTGAAAACCGGCGTGGCAGCGATGTCACCGTGGGTTCGAATCCCACTCCATCCGCCAGATGTTTGCGTATCGCATTGTTAATGAACGGGAAAAGATGACGAGGGCGATGTTCGGCGTATTGTATGCTCCGATGCCGAGTGTTCGAGTTCATCACGACCCGCCATGACATCGACCGTAGCCGTGCCGCCGAATGTCATCCGCATCCAGCGTGAACTGCGCCGGGCGCGCAATTACCTGGATCAGGGAAATTCGCTGGCGGCCAGCGTTGTGGCCGAAACGCTGACTCGGCAATTTCCGCAGTTCGGACTCGGGTGGTTCTACCGTTCGCTGGCCGAAGCGGCAGAAGCGCGGCTGCTGGACGCCGTGGCCAGTGCCACACGCGCGGCGGCACTTGAGCCGGATCGACCGGAAGTCTTCGCGCACCTGGCGCGCTGCCACATGTTGCGCGGCGATGCGCATCTCGCCCTGCTCGCGGTGCGAAAAGCGGCGAGCCTGCCGATGGATGACGTGCCGCTGATCGATCGCGTCGCAACGGTGCTGACCCAGTTCGGCGACGCGGCTGCGGCATTGCCGTTGTTCGCGCAGGCGATCGCGATCGATGCCGCCAACCCGACCCTCCATTTCAACCACGGTACGGCGCTGCGGGTGCTGGGCCAAGTGGATGAAGCACGAGTCCAATTCGAGCGCGCGATCGAACTCGCTCCCGATTTCGCCAAGGCGCATTGGGCAATGGCCGACTTGGCGCAGACGCCGTCGGACGCTGGCCGGATCGCGCGTCTGGAAGCGGCGCGCGTGCTGCTCGTCCCCGACAGCGAGCCGATGGCAATACTCGACAACGCCTTGTTCAAGGAACTCGATCGCGCCGGACAGTACCTGGCCGCCGCACAGGCGTTGGCAAACGCGAACAGCACCATGCGCGGGATCGTGCGTTTCGATTCTTCCCGGGAGGGCGAACTCTTCGCTCTTCTGGACAAGCACGCGGATACGCTGTTGAGTTCGATTGCGCCGGATGTCGCGGCGACGCGCGCCGAAGCACCGGTGCCGATCTTCGTGCTCGGCATGCCGCGTTCCGGCGCCAGTCTGGTCGAGCGCTTGCTCGGCAATCATCCGGACGTGCGCCTGGGCGGCGAGTTGCAGGACTTCAATGTCAGCGTCAAGCGCGAACTCGGCATCGAAGCCGCCGCGTTCATGGACCTGCGGATTGCGGCGCGTCTCGGCGAAGTCGACTGGCAGCGTGTCGGAAACGCCTATCGCGAGCGTCTGCGCGAACGATTCGGCAGCGGCGGGTTCGTTACCGACCAGTTGCCCGGCAACACCTTCTACGTGCATGCGATCGCTGCGGCCTTGCCGGAGGCGCGCATCGTGCATGTGGTGCGCGATCCGCTCGATACCTGCTTCGGCATCTGGAGCGAGTTGTTCGGTGCGATCTACCCGTATGCCTATGATCAGCAGGCGATCGCTGCACATTGCATCCGCTATGCCGGCTGGATGCGCCGCTGCGAGTCGGCCTTGCCGAAGCGCGTGTTTCCGCTCCGATACGAGCAATTGGTCAGCGTCCCGGGACTGGTCACGCGCGCGTTGTACCGATTCTGCGGACTCGACTGGGTCAACGGCGCGGAAGATCCGTACGGCAACGACAAGGCGGTCGCGACCCCCAATATCGTGCAGGGGCTAGAGCGCATTCACGGCCGCGGCGTCGGCGCCTGGCAGCCCTACGCCGCACATGTCGCGCCGATGCGCGAGCGACTGATCGAAGCCGGACTGATCTCGCGCGACTGATCCCGGGCGGGGTCAGAAGCTGATGAAGAGTCCGCCATTGACCGGCAGGTTCACGCCCGTCAGGAAACCGGCGTCCTCGGCCGCGAGGAAATCGACCGCGCGGGCGATGTCGCTGGGTTCCCCAATGCGGCCCACGGGAATCTGGCTGATGATCTGTTCGCGGATGTTGTCCGGGATCGACATCACCATCGCAGTGCGGCAATAGCCCGGCGACACCGAATTCACGGTGACACCCTTGCGCGCGACCTCGCGGGCCAGCGCCATCGTGAAACCATGCAGTCCGGCTTTCGATGCCGAGTAATTGGTCTGCCCGAACTGGCCGGTCTGGCCGTTCACCGACGAGATGTTGACGATGCGCCCGAAACCGCGTTCGCACATGCCTTCGACGACAGCGCGGCTCATGTGGAACACGCCGTCCAGGTTCACCCGCATCAGGTCCTGCCACTGTGCCGTCGTCATCTTGCGCAGCGTGGTGTCGCGGGTGATGCCGGCGGCATTCACGAGTACGTCGACGCGGCCGTGCTTCGCAACCACGCGGGCGACCAGATCGTTGCAGGAGGCTTCGTCCGCGACATTCAAGGCTTCGAACTGTACCCGGTCGCCGAGGTCGGCCATCTCGGCGCGGAATTCGGCGATGCGATCTTCGCGTGCACCGAGATCGGCGGCGATGACCGTGCGGCCGGATTCGGCCAGTTTGCGGCAGATCGCCGAACCGAGACCGCCGATACCACCCGTGACAATGGCGACGCGCTGCGACATGAGTTGAGCCCCTGAAATGATTCGAGAAACCGGAATTTATTGCTGCGCCGCAGAAAAATCCATACGACGAACGGCCAGTGGCTGTGCCGGATTGAAAATCAGCGCTTTTTGTCGCCTGGTTTCGGTGCTGCCTTGGCTGCCGCCGCGTCACCGATGAATTTCGACTGCATCTGCTTCCACAGTTCGAGGTTGCGCTCGGTCATGTCGTTCAGGACCGACCACGGCGTCTGCCCGAGGATGTTGTTCATCTGGCTGCGGAACTGGCCCTGCTGATCGAGAAAGACCTGCATGCTGCGTTCGAGGTAGCTGCCCATGAAGCCCTGCATCGAGTCGCCGTAGAAACGGATGAACTGCGACAGCAGCTTGGTACTGAACAGCGGCTGGCCCTTGTCTTCGTGCTCGCTGATGATCTGCAGCAAGACGGTGCGGGTCAGGTCGTCGCCGGTCTTGGCATCGCGGACTTCGAAGTCCTCGCCATCGACGACGAGCTGACGCACTTCGTCGACGGTGATGTAGCTCGAGATCTCGGTGTCGTACAACCGGCGATTCGGATACTTCTTGATGATGCGCGGGCTTTTGGTCATGGTCCGAAACTAGCAGAAGCCTTGTGCGGCGCACCAGATGCAGATCAAGAATCCGGTACGCGGCACAAAGATTCAGATCGGGTCACCAACCCATGTAGTGGCCGCCGTTGATCGACAGGTTGGCACCCGTGATCCAGGCCGCTTCCTCGTTGATCAGGAAGGACACGGCGTAGGCGATTTCCTCGGGCTTGCCGAGACGTCCGGTCGGAATCTGCGCGACGATCTTGGCGCGCACTTCCTCGGGCACGGCCATGACCATGTCGGTCGCGACATAGCCGGGCGAAACCGTATTCACGGTGATGCCGAACTTCGCGCTTTCCTGTGCCAGCGAGATGGTGAAACCGTGCATGCCGGCCTTGGCGGCCGCATAGTTGGCCTGGCCATACTGGCCCTTTTGGCCGTTGATCGAGGAGATCTGCACGATGCGGCCCCACTGGCGCGTGCGCATGCCTTCGATCACCGCTCGCGTCACGTTGTAGCAGGAGTTCAGGTTGGAATTGATCACCTCGTGCCACTGCAACGCGCTCATGCGATGGAAGGTCGTATCGCGCGTGATGCCGGCGTTGTTGACGAGGATATCGATGGCACCCAGTTGTGCCTCGATCGCCTTGACCATGTCCGCCGCCGCGGTCGCATCGGACACGTCGCCGGGCGCGATCGCGAAGTCGTAGCCGAGGCGCTTCTGTTCATCCTGCCAGGCACGGGCGCGGGTTTCGTCGCGATAGTTCGTGGCGACGCGATGGCCGAGTTTGGACAGGCGCTGGCAGATCGCCGTTCCGATGCCGCCGGTGCCGCCGGTGACGAGTGCAATACGTTGCGTCATGTGCTTCTCCATTGTCCGCCGCTGCGGTAACGCGAGGATTCTAGTCGCTGCGTCCGGCGATGCGGGAGGGTATGGACGCAGGTATTTTCGCGACATCGAACGATGTTGCAGCGCACCTCAACAGTGCAGCGACGCTATGGCAATCGGGATGTTCGGGCTGGCCAAGGAAGCGCAGTGCCGCACGTAGTGCCGGCAACGGATCGGTGGCGTCGACCGGCATGCTGGCGTGCGACTTGCCCAGCTTGTGGCCATGTTCATCCAGCACCAGCGGCAGGTGAAGGTAGGCCGGTGTCGGCAAGTCCAGCGCACGCTGCAACCAGATCTGGCGTGGCGTCGAGTCCAGCAGGTCGGCGCCGCGAACGACCTCGCTGATCGCCTGCGCGGCATCGTCGACCACGACGGCAAGCTGGTAGGCATACAGGCCGTCGATGCGCTTCAGCACGAAGTCGCCGACGTCTTGTCGCAGCGACTGGGCATAGCGCCCGACCACGGCGTCGTCGAATGCGACGTCGAGGTCCGGGACGCGGGCGCGCCACGCACACGGCACGCCGGACGCCGGTCGCGCACAGGGCGCACGATGCAATCCACCCGACGCTTCCAGCTGCTTGCGACTGCAGCAGCAGGGAAACGCGAGCCCGCGCTTGATCAATTGGTCCAAGGCTGCTGCGTAGTGAACATGGCGCCGGCTTTGGGCGACGACCGCCTCGTCCGGCGCCATGCCGAAGGCTTGCAGCGTCGCGAGGATGCGCTCGGCTGCTCCGGCCACTTCGCGCGGCGGGTCGAGGTCCTCGATCCTGACCAACCAGACGCCGCCTTTGGCGCGGGCGCGCAGCCAGCTCCCCACTGCCGCCACCAGGGACCCGAAGTGCAGGTCGCCAGTGGGCGAGGGGGCGAAGCGTCCGCGGTAGTCGCTCATCTGTTCACGTCTCCATCACGACGATTGCCAGGCGCAGGTGCAGGAAGCGCTTGAATCCTTCCGCGGAAGCCGCAGTATGTGCGGCAATGCCGATGTCGGCAGTCAGCCACGGAAACCTCGCATGTTACGCATCGCACTCTTCGTCGGCACCAATCTCGCCATCATGGTGCTGTTGGGCCTGCTCGGCTCGGTCTTCGGGCTCAATCGCAACGGCAGTCTGACCGGGTTGCTGGCGATGTCCGCGGTGATCGGCATGACCGGCTCGTTCATTTCGCTGTTCGTGTCGAAGTGGATGGCCAAGCGCAGCACGGGCGCGCAGGTCATCACCGAGCCGCGCAGCGAAGCCGAAGCCTGGTTGTTGTCCACGGTTCGCCGCCAGGCCGAACAGGCCGGCATCGGCATGCCGGAGGTGGCGATCTACGAGGCGCCGGAAATGAATGCGTTCGCGACCGGCTGGAATCGCAATGACGCGCTGGTCGCGGTCAGCACCGGACTGCTTCGGCAAATGCAGCGGCGCGAAGTCGAAGCGGTCCTCGCGCATGAGGTATCGCATGTCGCGAATGGCGACATGGTGACCCTGGCCCTGATTCAGGGCGTACTGAACACGTTCGTGGTCTTCATCAGCAACATCGTCGCATCGATCGTCAGCTCGGCCTTGCGCCGCGGCGACGACGACGGTCCGGGCGTGGTCGATTCGATCGTGCATACCGTGGTCTACATGGCGCTGCAGATCGCACTTGGCCTGGTCGCATCGATCATCGTCATGTGGTTCTCGCGTCGCCGCGAATTCCGTGCCGATGCCGGTGGCGCCAGCCTGGCCGGGCGCGACAGCATGGTCTCGGCCTTGCGTCGACTGGCCGGCGATCCGAACGACCATGTGCTGCCGGACGAAGTGAAAGCCTTCGGCATTTCCGGCGGCAAGGCCGGCGGTCTGCGTGCGCTGTTCCTGACGCATCCGCCGATCGCCGATCGCATTGCCGCGCTGGAGCAGATGCCGCGCACGAACGTGGTCGGATAGGTCCTGATCTCGCGGTCATCGCGCCGCGACGCCGGGTTCTCGCGCGCCGTTGCGCGAGGACCCGCGGCTTGAGGCGCGCATTGGCCGATGTGGTCGCAGCATCCAGAACAGCAGGCCTCCGGCCACCAGGTCATACGACATGCAGAACGCTGGCCAGAACGCAGGCAAGCCCGGATTGTCGATCAGGTGGCCATGCACGAGATCGAACAGCCCGTGTCCGACGAGTCCGGCGGCGACGATGCGCAGGTCGCGCTTGAAGCCCACGACGACGACGGCAAGAAAGATGCAGGTGACGGCGAGTTCCGCGGCGAGCACCGACATCGAACCGCCGATGACCGCATAGAGGTCGTAGTACGAGGCGACGACGACGAGCACGGTGGGATAGAACGCGCGGTCGCGATCGAGGCCGACGCAGCGCGCGAATGCCGCGACGAGGATCGCGAGGATGATGCCGACGAGATAGGCCATGACGGACTCCACGATGGTCTGACGCTGGATCGGTGACCGGGGCGCTGCCCCGCTCGCAGGGGCAGCGGCCTCGGGGGTTCAGCGCGTGCCGCAGTCGCAACCCTTGCCTTGCTGGCAGCCGCAACCGCAGGTCGACGGCTGCGGATTCGGGGTCTGGCAACCGCAGGTGCAGGCGGCGCCGACGCAGGGGTTGCAGTTGCAGGTCTGGATATCGGTGTTCATCGCGTTTCCTTGGTCGGTGGGTGCTGGCCGAAGTGGCCAGTGGCGAGAAGTTTGGGCACTCTTGGCGCCTGGGTCTTGAATATTCGGGCTGACCTCGGGAACTCCCGCGATGACTGAAGTCGCCAACGCCACGTCGAAGCGATCGCTCGCCGGCATCGGACGCGTGCTGGTCTGGCCGGGCGGCAGCGTGTGGGTTGGGCGCCACGTCGGACGAGTCCCGCCGCACGCGCACCACGCCATCCAGATTTCCCTGTCCCTCGCGGGGCCATTCCGTGTGCGCGCGACATCGTGGCCCGAATCGCGGATGGCGCTGGGCATGGTCGTGATGGCTGACCAGCCGCATGAGCTCGATGGCTGCGACGGGACGCTCGCGACCCTGTTCGTCGAGCCGAATTCGAGGCCCGGCGCCGCATTGCGCGAACGCTTCGGTGGACGCGACGTCAGCCTGCTTTCCGAATCCGAATCCGGCGCGAGTGCTTCCGGTCTGCGCGACGAATTCCTGTCTGACGCATCCGATGAGCGCCTCGCTCAGTTCGCGCGCGCCGCAATCTGCCGCATCGCTGGCGACTCACGTACCGCACCGAGCTCCGATCCGCGCATCACCGCCGCAATCCGCTGGATGCATCAACATCTCGCGACCACGCTGCGGCTCGACGACGTCGCAACCCGCGTGCACCTTTCTCCCGGCCGATTCCGACACCTCTTCGTCGCCCAGACTGGCACGTCCTTCCGTGCCTGGTTGCTGTGGGCCCGTGCCGAACACGCCATCGCCGCCGCACACCGCGGCCTGTCCTGGACCAAAGCCGCCCAGGACGCAGGTTTCGCCGATGCGGCGCACTTCACGCGGACGTGCCGACGGGTCTTCGGGATTGCGCCGACGATGTTGGGGTTCGAGCGGCAGGGCTGTCGATGAATGACGGCGGGACCGGGTTCGTGGCGTCGGCGACGTCAGCGAGTCACCGATCGCGCCTGCGGAATCACCCGAAGTCGTAGGACATCACCTTCTCGGGCTCCTGGAGGAAATTGCCCTGCACGAAGTTGACGCCACAGGAGAACAGGATCGACATCGACGCCGCGTCTTCGACGAATTCGGCCACGGTCATCTTGTCCATGCCGCGCGCCTGGTCGGCGATTTCCTTGACCTTGGCCTGGTTGTCCTTGTTCTTCGGCAATTCGGCCATGTAGGTGCGATCGATCTTCAGGTATTTCGCATCGACGTGCTTGAGCAGCTGCATCGAATTCAGGCCTGATCCGAACTGCTCGATCGCGAAATGCGCGTGGAACTGCTCCAGCCCCTTCTGGAACGTGCGCGCCGCCTTCAGGTTGGTGACGACCTTGCTCTCCGGTGCCTCGAACACCAGCGCGTCGCCGCGCAGGCGGGCCGCCTGAAGCTGCGTCGCGATCCACGGCAGGATGGCCGGGTCTTCCATCGTGTGCGGCGTGGTCTTGATGAAGAAGGTGCATTTGCGGCCTTCGCGCTCGCGTTCGGCGACTGTGCGAATGGCCTTGGCGATCACCCAGCGATCGATCGCCGGCATCAGGCCGTGCTTCTCGGCGATCGGCAGGAAATGCCCGGGCGAGATCTCGCCTTTCGGGCTGTTCAGGCGCAACAGGATCTCGTAGAACTCGCCTTCCTCGCCCATCAGGCTGATGATCGGCTGGAAATACAGCGTGAAGCCATCGTGCGCGAGCGCATCCTTGACCAGGTTCAGCCAGGCGCGCTGTTTCTCGGCGTCGGCCTTGTCCTGCGCTGCCGGATCGAACACGGTGTAGCGATTGCCACCTTCGCCCTGTGCCGACTTCAGTGCGCCGGTCGCCTCGGACAGCATGCTCTGGGTATTCGCGATCTTTTCGCCGATGAACACGACGCCGTTGCTGATCGTCAGGTTCACCGACTTGCCGTTCAACTCGAATACGTGCTCTTCGAAGGCCTTGCGCAAGCTGTCGGCGACCAGTTCGGCCTTCTCGTGCGACAGCCTTGGGAGGATCGCACCGAAATTGAATTCGCCGATGCGGGCCGGGATGTCGTGGGCGCGCAACTGCGACTTCAGCATCTTGGCCATGTCGGCGAGCAGCAGGTCGGCATTGCCGATGCCCACCGTGTCGAGGACCTTGCGGAAGTTGTCCGGCTCGATGAAGAACAGGGTGAGATCCGATTTTCCGGCCGCAGCCTCGGCCGCGACCTTGTCGAGTTCCGCCAGGAAGCTGACACGGTTGTACAGCCCGGTGACCAGGTCCTGGGAGCGCAGGCGATCGAGCTCGGCGGCCTGTTCCGCATTGATTTCCTGGCTGCGGAACGTGATCTGGGTGCAGGGTTCGCCTTCGAACGTCGCCTCGTCGAATTGCATGATCGCATCGAACACCGCGCCATCGTTGCGGCTGGCCTTGATTTCCAGACGCTCCGGCGGCTTGTCGCCCTTGGACATCTTGCGCAACAGGATCTTGAAGCCGTCGGCGGCGTCGCCGGCGATCATGTCGAGAATCGGCGTGCCTTCGATTTCCTCGAAGTCCTCGTAGCCGAACATTTCGAGGTAGGCCTTGTTGGCGCGCACGTGCATGCCTTCATGGACGAAGGCGATCGGTTCGCGCGACGAATCGAGCAGGGCGTCGCAGCGCTTCTCGACCTCGCGCAGGCTGGTCTCGAGGCGACGCACGGCGCGCCGCGTGGTCACGTCGGCGACCTCGCGCTTGACGATCATCTGCAGGTGATCAGCTCGCGACTGCAGCGCACACGCACGCGCGCCCGCCAGGGTGGCGTCGATGACGGTCTTCTCGGTCACTTCCGCGATCAGCGCGACGACCGGGATGTCCTTGCTGGACTTGCGCACGGCGGCGACGGTCTCGATCAGCGTCGGTGACTTGTTCGCGGCGTCGACCAGAATGATGTCCGGCGTGTGTTCCTCGATCTGTGCGGCCAGCTGTTCGGCCGTTTCGGCACGTACCGGGCGCACGGGAATACCGCCGTTGCGCAGCGCGCTGATCAGCTGCTCGGCGGTTTCCATCGAGTCTTCGACCATCAGCAGCCGAACGACCTGATCCTTTGGCGCCATGACATCCCCGGTTCACTCTGGACTGTCTTTTTACCGTATTCGCGCCGCCCGAGGCCAGCGTTTTGCCGATGAACGGGCTTGACGGGATTCATCCCACGGGCGTTTTGGACGGTTCCCCGGCGATCTCGCGGACCAGTCTCGGCAGCAGATAGCCCGGCAGCCGCGCTCTCAGCCGCGCCTGCAGGTCCAGTGCCCGCGCTTCCTCGACCTCGAAATGTGCGGCGCCCTGCACGCGATCGAGCAGGTGCAGGTAATAGGGCAGCACGCCTGCGGCGTACAGGGATTCGCTCAGGTCGGCCAGGGTCTCGACCTCATCGTTCACGCCGGCCAGCAGCACGCTCTGGTTCAGCAGGGTCGTGCCGGCCGCGCGCAGGCGGGCGAACGCGGTCGCGACCGCGGGATCGATCTCGCGAGCATGGTTGGCGTGTACGACCACCGCCACGGGCCAGGGCAGCTCACCCAGCCAGCGGCAGAGTTCGGGATCGACCCGTTCCGGCAGGACAATCGGCAGACGGGTATGGATGCGCAACCGTTTCAGGTGCGGAATGGCGCGAAGCTGGTCGGTCAGTTCACCCAGTTTGGCAGTCGACAGCGACCAGGGATCGCCGCCGCTGAGCAGGACCTCGTCGATCGACTCATCCGCGGCGATGGCGGCCACCGCATCGCGCCACTGGCCACGTGCGGCCAGTTCCTCGCCGTAGGGGAAATGCCGGCGGAAGCAGTAGCGGCAGTGGATGGCGCAACTGCCGGTGGTGATCAGCAGGGCGCGTCCCCGGTACTTGTGCAGCAGGCCAGGCGCTTCCCGTGACGCCAGATCGCCGACCGCATCCAGGCTGAAGCCCGGCACGATACGGTCTTCGTCGTCCAAGGGCAGCACTTGGCGCAACAGCGGGTCGTTCGGGTCGCCATGGCGCATTCGCGCGACATAGCCACGCGGGACACGCAGCGGAAAGGCTTGTCCAGCCGCCGCCAGCTGTGGCGCCAGGTGTTCGAGTCCGAGCATGGCCAGCAGTTCGGACGGGTCGGTCACCGCCTCGCGCCAAAGCTGCTGCCAGCCCTTGGGCTGCAAGGAAAGCGGGGTTATCGGTATCATGCGCGCCCTGTCGCCGGACGCAGCGCGTCCGGACCTTCGGAATTTCTCGGGATTTCTCATTCTAGCCGCATTCCCGATGCGGCTCTTCGCAGTGGAGCTTTGCATGGCCAGCTACGGCATGAACGACGTCAAGAACGGCATGAAGATCATCGTGGACAGTTATCCGTGCGTGATCACCGCCACCGAGTACGTGAAGCCGGGCAAGGGCCAGGCCTTCACCCGCGTGAAGTACCGCAACATCAAGTCGGGCCGTGTCGTTGAAATGACGATGAAGGCGACCGATTCGCTGGAGGGCGCGGACGTGATCGATACGGACATGGAATACCTGTACGGCGATGGCGAGTTCTGGCACTTCATGGACCCGACCAGCCACGAACAGGTCAGCGCTGACGCATCGGCCATGACCGAGGCCGTGAAGTGGCTGAAGGGCAACGAGATGTGCATGGTCACGCTGTGGAACGGCGCACCGCTGGTCGTCACCCCGCCGACCTATGTCGAATTGCAGATCGTCGAGACCGACCCGGGCGTGCGCGGCGACACCTCGGGTGGCGGCGGCAAGCCCGCCAAGCTCGAAACCGGCGCGGTCGTGCGCGTGCCGCTGTTCGTGCAGAACGGCGAAGTGCTGAAGTGCGACACCCGCACCGGCGAATACGTCTCGCGCGTCAAGTAAGTCGTCCTCCGGAGCCCGCATGGACAAGATCGCGGTCGACCTGCTGATCGAAGCCGAGTGGGTGATTCCGGTGCAGCCGCACGGCGTCGTCCTCGACGACCACGCCGTCGCGGTCGACCAGGGGCGCATCGTCGCGGTGTTGCCCCGGGCCGAGGCCCGACGTCGTTATGCGCCGCGCGAAGTGGTCTCGCGGCCGGGGCATGCGCTGATCCCCGGGCTGGTCAATATCCACTGCCATTCGGCGATGGTGTTGATGCGCGGTCTCGCCGACGACCTGCCGCTGATGTCCTGGTTGCAGGACCACATCTGGCCGACCGAAGCGAAGTTCGTCGGTGCCGAGATGGTCGCAGACGGCACCCTGATCGCGGCGGCAGAGCTGATCCGCGGCGGCGTCACCTGCGTCAACGAAATGTACTTCTTCCCGGAAGTCGCCGCGGCCACGTTGAAGCGCGTCGGCCTGCGTGCGGCCGTGGGGCTCACGGTCATCGAGTTCCCGTCGGCCTGGGCCAGTCATGCCGACGAATACATCGACAAGGGCTTGGCGCTTGCCGACGAACTCAAGCATGAGTCGATGTTGCGCACCTGCTGGGCGCCGCATGCGCCGTACACGGTATCGGACGCGAGTTTCGAGAAGATCCGGATGTATTCGGATCAACTCGACATCCCGGTGCACGTCCATGTGCACGAGACGGCATTCGAGGTCGAAGACGCGTTGCGCCAGCACAAGGAGCGGCCGTTTTCGCGCCTGAAGCGGCTCGGCCTCGTGAACCGGAACCTGATCGCGGTCCACATGACGCAGCTGACCGAAGCGGAGATCGCGGCGTGTGCGGAAGCCGGTGTCAGCATCGCGCATTGTCCGGAATCGAATCTCAAGCTGGCCAGCGGCTTCGCGCCGATCGAGGCGCTGCGCCGCGCTGGCGTGAACATCGCGCTCGGTACCGATGGCGCCGCCAGCAACAACGACCTCGATCTGATCGGCGAGATGAAGACCGCGGCGCAACTGGCCAAGGCGGTAGCGCGGGATGCCGCCGCGCTCGATGCCGCGTCAGCGTTGTATATGGCGACCATGGGCGGCGCGCGGGCGCTCGGTTGGGACGAGCGCATCGGTTCGATCGAGGTCGGCAAGGATGCGGACCTGACCCTGATCGCGCTCGATGAGTTCGATGCCTTGCCCGTCTACAATCCGATTTCGCAGATCGTTTACGCCGGCAATCGTCGCGACGTGCGCGATGTCTGGGTGCGCGGCGAACGCAAGCTCGATGGCGGACGACTGACCGGTTTCGACACCGAACAATTGACCGCAACCGCCCGCAGCTGGGGCGTGCGCATGCGCCGGAAGGATTGAGATGCAGACGGCTGATCCGCGCGAGATCGCGAAATTCAATGAACAGGCGCATCGCTGGTGGGACCCGGAGGGCCCGTCGCGGGCCTTGCATGAACTGAACCCGCAACGTGTCGCCTTCGTGCGCGAGCGTGTCGTGCTCAAGGGTTCGCGCATGCTCGATCTCGGTTGCGGCGGCGGCATCCTGACCGAAGCCCTCGCGGCTGAAGGTGCCGATGTGCTCGGGATCGATGCGGCCAACGAGCAGATCGAGATCGCCAGGCTGCATGCGCTCGAATCCGGCTCGGCGGCGCAGTATCGCCATGTCGATGCGGAGCAACTCGCCAACGAGATGCCGGGCAGTTTCGATGCCATCTGCTGCATGGAAATGCTGGAGCACGTCGAGCAGCCGGAGCGCATCCTCGCGGCTTGCGCGTCGTTGCTGAAGCCGGGCGGGCAACTGTTTCTGTCCACCATCAACCGCAACCCGCGCAGCTTCGCGCTGGCCATTGTCGCCGCCGAACATGTCCTGAAGCTGTTGCCGAAGGGCACCCACCGACATGCGATGTTCATTCGTCCCAGCGAACTCGCGGCCGGGTTGCGCCAGACCGGTTTCGAACTGCGCACGCTCGAAGGTCTGCACTACGACCCGTTCCGGCGCAAGGCCTGGCGCAACAGCGATGTCGGCGTGAACTATCTCGCGCATGCGGAGAAGTCCGTTGCCGGTTAAGACGCGCGCGCTCCTGTTCGATCTCGACGGCACCCTGCTCGACACCGCACCGGACATGATTGCCGCGGCCAACGCGTTGCGTGCCGACGATGGTCTCGACGCCCTGCCGCTGGCGGATTTGCGCCCGTTCGTGTCGAAGGGCGGTCGCGCCATCCTGCGTGCGGCGTTTCCGCATCTCGACGACGCTGCGCGCGAACAGCGCTTGCAACCTTTTCTCGACCGCTATCGCGCCGACATCGCAGTTGCGACACGGCCCTTCGACGGCATGCTGGACCTGATGACCGTGTGCCGTGTCCAGGGCATCGCGCTGGGCATCGTCACCAACAAGCCCGGCTGGCTGACCGATGCCTTGCTCGACGCGCTCGATCTGCATCGCGAATTCGCGGTCATCGTCAGCGGCGATACCCTGGCCGAGAAGAAGCCGCATCCGGCGCCGGTCTTGCATGCCCTGAAACAGCTGGCGGTGTCACCGGCCGATGCCTGGATGTTCGGCGACGACCTGCGCGATATCCAGGCGGGCCGAGCGGCCGGCACGCGCACCGTCGCGGCCGCCTTCGGTTACATCGATGCCGGCGACGATCCGCGCCGCTGGGGCGCGGATGTGCTGGTGCGCAGCGCGCACGAACTGATTGCTTATCTCGATTGATGGCGATGGACAGCGAGACCATCGAGCGCGATGCCGAGAGCTTCTTCGCGAAGTGGGCCGAAGCCTGGCCGGCAGCGCGCGGCGCGCAGCTGTTTGCCTCGGAGGGAGAATGGCCACTGCTGCGCGCGCGCGTCGGCACGCTGTTCGAGATTGCCGAGGCCTGCTGGGTGCTGCGCGACCCTACGGTGCGAATGCACAAGCTGTCGTGGTGGCTGGATGAATTGCGCCTGCATGCAGAGGGCAGGGCGCGCCACCCGCTCCTGCAGGCTGCGCCCGGATTGAAATTGTCGACACGCCTGGCCGAACATGCATTGCACTCGCTCGACGACGCGACGCCCGCGAGTCCTTCGCAGACGCTGACGCGCATCCAGCGCCTGGCCGAAAACACACACGATGCCCCGATCGCGGTCGCTGCGACACAGGCGTCGGCGGCGGCGATGTTTCTCCTCGCATTGCGTGACGGCCAGCCTTCTGCCTTCGCGCATGCGCCGCTGGATTTGCGTGCCCGCCATGCCGTGGCCAGTGCCGCGACCGGCATCGCCCTCGATGCGCTGGTCGCCACGCTGGCGCTGGCCTGGCGCGACGAATTGCGGGCGCGATATCGCAGCCTGCCGCGCGCCGAATGGCAGGGGCAGCGCGGACTGCGCGTGTTGAACCACGGCGCCCTCGGCGTGATCGACGCACTCGCCGCAGGCCGCGCCGTTCCTGGCGCGAATTGGCGCAGCACGCTGGCCGCGTGGTGGTCGGTGGCCGGACTGCGATGAGCCGATACACTGTGACGATGCTTGACCTTGCGCTTGACGTGCCGATCACGTGTCCCCATTGACCATGCAGCACCGGCTACTCCGGAACCGTTGCCGACCGGCGGCGCAGACCTTGAAGGAACTCGCATGAGCACGATCCCTGCCGCGGCGCGCTTGCTGCCGGACATTGCCAATGAGGCGCAGCCCGCGGTGGCCGGCCTGCTGGACTGGGTCGGCATGGGCGACATCGAATTGCCGGTGCGCGTTGCCGGGCCGGACGGCACGCCGATTCATGCGCATGCGCGGGTCACCGCGTACGTGAATCTGCAGAAGCCGGAGGCGCGTGGCATCCACATGTCGAGGCTGTACCTGCTGGTCGATCGTCTGCTCGGGTCGGAAGTGCTGACGCCGTGTTCGGTACGCAAGGTGCTGCGCGAATTCGTCGACTCGCATGCCGACTTGTCGAGCCGCGCGCTGCTGCGTGTCGCTTTCGACTACATGGTGCGTCGCCCGGCCCTGGTCAGCGACAACAGCGGATGGAAGTCCTATCCGGTGGTGATCTCCGGCCTGCTCGATCGCGGCCAGTTCACGATCGAGACCGCGTTTGAAGTGACTTACTCCAGCACCTGTCCCTGTTCGGCGGCGCTGGCGCGGCAGATCATCCAGGACCAGTTCAAGGCCGACTTCTCGGCCGATGACGGACTCGATTACGAGCGTGTCGTGGCTTGGCTGGGTTCCGAGCAGGGCATCGTGGCGACGCCGCACAGCCAGCGTTCCGGTGCCGAAGTGCGCGTACGCCTGGTGCCGAGCTTCGACTCGTTCCCCCTGGTGGCGCTGATCGACCGCATTGAGGGCGCACTGAAGACGCCGGTGCAGACCGCCGTGAAGCGCGCCGACGAACAGGCCTTCGCGCGCCTCAACGGCGAGAACCTGATGTTCTGCGAGGACGCCGCCCGGCGCATGCAGAGAGCCCTCGATGCCGACGACCGCATCGCCGATTTCTGGGTACGCGCCAGTCATTATGAAAGCCTGCATCCGCACAATGCCATCGCCATCGCCACCAAGGGAGTCGCAAATGGCTACAGCGCTGGCATGGATGCCGCGGTGCGCAGGGTTGACGCGGCGGTCTCAGGCGGTGACCCCCCCCGCAAGCAGTTGCGTTCTGCCCCGCCCCGGTCTGGGTCCCCGCCGCTCCCCCAACCCCCCAGGAGCTGGCGTGGCTTTTGCAGGCCGGCGCCCCGCCCCGCGATCTCTACTTCGGCATCGGTCCCACGACCAGTTGCGGGTCGAGTCGGGTGTCGAACCAGTTCATGCCCCAGTGCAGGTGCGGGCCGGTGGCGCGGCCGGTGGCACCGACGGCGCCGATGACAGCAGCTTGTTCGATGCGTTGCTCGGGCTTCACGTCGATGCGGCTCATGTGCACGAAGACGCTCGACAGGCCATGTCCGTGGTCGATGACGACGGTGCCTCCGGTCAGATACAGATCCTTGGCGACGAAACTGACGACGCCGCCGGCAGGCGCGTGGATCGGCGTGCCGGTGCCCACGGCGATGTCGACGCCGTAATGCGGGTTCTTCGGCGTGCCATTGAGGATCCGCTGGCTGCCGTAGACACCGCTGATGCGGCCCGTGTTCGGCCAGGTGAAACCGAAGCGATAGTCCTGGCGGGCATCGTCGCGTTCGCGCGCCTTGGTGACCTGCGCCTGTTCGCGAGCGATACGCTCGGCGAGTTTTGGATCCGGGTTCACGGTCGATTCGGGGAGGCCGTTCACGCGTTCGATCGCGAATTCGCGCGGCTGGATCGGGATCGACAGCGTCTGCGCCGTGCCATCGCGATAACGCACGTCGATCCGGGCCTGACCGCTGACGTCGCGGCCGAGCCCGAACAGGAAATTGCCATCGTCCGCGACACGCAGCGTCCGGCCGGAAAAGGTGACGATGCTGCCGGGTTCAGTGCGGCCGATGACCAGTGCGCCGGGCGTCGTCGATGCGGGCAGTTCGGTGCGTGGTATTGCCGCTGCGATAGTCGGCACCGCCGCAAGCACGGCGATCAGCAAGGTACGAAGCCTCATGCGACCGCAAATTCCAGGCGCATCGCCAGCGGCGACTGATCGAAGGCGCCGTCGTGCCAGACGCGGCGGCCATTGACGAAGGTCGAATGGATCGACGAACGGAACGTCTCGCCTTCGAAAGGCGACCAGCCGCAGCGCGACAGCGTGTCTTCGCGGCGCACGAATTGCGGGCGGTTCGGATCGACCAGCACCAGATCGGCGCAACCGCCTTCGCGCAGGAAGCCGCGATCGCGGATGCGATAGCGCTTGGCCGCCGCGTGCGCGAAGCGTTCGACCAGCGTCGTCACCGGAAAGTCACCGTCGAACACACGCTCCAGCGCACACTGCAGCGCGTGTTGCACCAGCGGCAAGCCGGAAGGTGCGGCACCGTAGTGCTGCGACTTCTCCTTCAGCGTATGCGGCGCATGGTCGGTCGCCAGCACGTCGAGCCGACCTTCGGACAGCGCCTGCACGATGGCGATGCGGTCGGACGCGTGCTTGATCGCCGGATTGCACTTGATGAAGTTGCCGCGGCGCAGGTAATCGCCGCTGTCGAAGTGCAGAAAATGCACGCAGGTTTCGGCGGTGATGCGCTTCTGTTCGATGGGTCCGGGCGCGAACAGCGCGAGTTCGTCCGCTGTGGAGATGTGCAGCACGTGCAGGCTGCTGCCATGGCGTTGTGCCAGTTCGATCGCGAGTCGCGTCGACTTGATGCAGGCCTCGCGCGAGCGCAGCTCCGGATGCAGTTCGACCGGGATGTCGTCCCCGTAGCGCGCCTTCGCCGCGGCGACGTTGGCGTCGATCATCGGCGTGTCTTCGCAGTGGGTGATGATGGTGCAGGGGGCCTCGCGGAAGATCGCGTCCAGGGTTTCGGGGTTGTCGACCAGCATGTTGCCGGTGGACGCGCCCATGAATATTTTCAGCCCAGGCACGCGCGTCGGATCGACACGGCGGATCTCGTCGAGGTTGTCGTTCGTTGTGCCCATGTAGAACGCGTAGTTCGCGGCCGAGACTTCGGCGGCACGCTTATATTTTGCTTCCAGCGCATCGATCGTGATCGCCGGCGGCCTGGTGTTCGGCATCTCCATGTAGCTGGTGATGCCGCCCGCCACGGCGGCACGCGACTCGCTGGTCAGGTCGCCCTTGTGCGTGAGCCCCGGTTCGCGGAAATGCACTTGCGAGTCGATCATGCCCGGCAGCAGCCAGAGGCCGCTGGCGTCGATCACGGTTTCGTCGTCACCGGCGACGAGGCTGCGTTCGATCCTGCTGATGCGGCCATCGCGGACACGGACATCGGCGTGAAAGGTGCGACCCTCGTTGACGAGGAGGGCATTCGTGATCAGCCAGCGCGGTTCGCTCATGGACGGCTCGATTCGTGGAGCCGCAATTCTAGCGGTCTGGTGCATCCGGCGGCGGATCGGCCGTCGGGTTGCGCGCCCAGAAGCGCGAGGTGAATCGTTCCGGTACCGGGTCCATGCCGCCTTCGCACAGCGGCTGGCAGCGCAACAGGCGCGTGCCGGCCATCAAGCTCCCGCGAATCGCGCCGTGGCGTTCGATCGCGGTCATCGCATAGACCGAGCAGCTCGGGTGAAATCGACAGCGCTGGCCGAGCAGCGGGCTCAGGAAACGCTTGTAGCCGCGGAGCAAGATGATCAAGAATCGTTCGAGCATGAGAACATGCTAGCGGGCGCGCCGAGGTTGTGACTGATCCCGGCATCCGCTATAAAGCGCCCCCTTTGGCGTGTCGGATTTTCCGGCATTCCGGTTGCAAGCAACAGGTTGGAGGTTGTCCGATCATGGCAAAGCCCGCAAAGAAGCTCGCCGCCAAGGCGAAAATCGCGAAACCCGCCGCCAAACCGGCAAAGAAGCCGGTCGCCAAGAAACCTGTTGCCAAGACCCCTGCAAAGAAATCGGCCGTGAAACCGGCCGCCAAGCCCAGCCTGGTCAGCAAGCTGAAACAGGCCTTGCTCGGCAAGGCCAAGCCGGCTGCCAAATCGGCGAAAGCGGCCAAATCCTCCAAACCGGCGAAGCCTGTCGCGAAAAAAAAGGCGGCGCCCAAGCCGGTCGCGAGGAAAGTGGCCGCCAAGCCGGCAGCGAAACCCGCGGCCAAGAAGGTCGCCAAGCCTGCGGCCAAGCCGGTCGTGAAGCCGGCGGCGAAGCCGACACCGAAGGTTGTCGCGAAAACGGTCGCCAAACCGCTACCCAAGCCCGCGTCCAAGCCCGTTGCGAAGCCGGCAGCCAAAGTTCCGGCGCCGACGCCGACGCCGACGCCCGCGACCAAGTCCTTGCCTGTGGGCAGGTCTGCGGCGCAAGCCGTCAAGTCCGTCCCGACCCCTGCGCCAGCGCCCAAGCCTGCGACGAACGTGCGCAAGGCCACGGCCGTGGCCGCGAAGTCGGACAAGAATCCGAAGAAACAGCAGAGCCCGATGCAGCCAGTACGTCCGTTGGACAAGAAGAAACCCGTTCGCGTGGCCCTCCCCGCCGGCTACAAGCCGAGTGCGAAAGAGCCGTACATGAACGATATGCACGTTGAATATTTCCGCCAGAAGCTCGGCAACTGGCGCAGCGAACTGGTTGAGGAGTCGAAGCAGACCATCGACAACTTGCGCGATGAAGTGCGTGATGTCGGCGATGAAGCTGAACGCGCGACGCGCGAGACCGAGAATTCGCTGGAGCTGCGCACGCGTGACCGCTACCGCAAGCTGATCTCGAAGATCGACGATGCGCTGCGCCGCATCGACGACGGTGAATATGGCTTCTGCATCGACACCGGCGAAGACATCGGTCTGGATCGTCTCGAAGCGCGTCCGACAGCGGAACGCACGGTCGATGCGCAGGAGCGCTGGGAGCATCGTCAGCGCCAGATCGGCGACTGAGCGCTCCGATCTCCGACCGCCGCCATGAAAAACCCCGCCTCGGCGGGGTTTTTTACGAACTGCGGCCAAGCGCTCAACTCATCCAGAAGAATACGCCGGCCATGCGCATGTCCTCGAAGTGCTCGCCACAGTAGGCGCTGGCGCTGTGGATGATGTTGGCCGCATAGACCAGCAATCGGTTGAAGCGGTAAGGCACGCGCACGTCTTCGGCAAACGCATCTTGCGGCACGTAGCGGGTGCCCAGCGCATCGACCAGGGTGGCGTTCGGGGCCGGCACCGTGTTGCCCCCGAGTTGGCCGGTCGGCGTCCGCATCCGGAAGAAGCTGGTGCCACAGGCTTCCGGTACCTCAGGACTGAGATACAGCACGCCAGCGTAACGACAAAGCAGGCGCGAGTCGGTGTGAGGCCGGACCTGGCCCTCGTGACGCCCCACCACCTGGATGCAGTTGTGATTGAGGGTACGACCGTCACCGGTGTCACCGATCCAGAGCTTCCTGACACCAGTGACCCGACGCATCGCCGTTTCGACCGTGTCCAACTCGTCCGCGAGCAGGCCCGGCATCACCCGGTGCCCCGGCCACGACTCCTTCGTGTGCGGAAATCCCGCCGCCCAGTCGTCACGCTGCAGGGTGCGGTCGCGCACGGCCTGAACGTCCGGCAAGACGTCGTCGACGATCCAGTAGTCGCGTCCGAGCGTAGGCTTTCGATACGGCAGCTGGTGCACCACGAACTCCGGTTCAGATGAAACCTGCGGCAGTATCCTTGATCCGGGCGATCAATGCGGCCAGCCCGTTGGCGCGCGTGGCCGATAGATGCTTGCCGAGACCGATCGCCTCGATGAACACCGGTTCGGTGGCGAGAATCTCGGCCGCACTGCGACCGGAGTAAACGCGCAATGTCAGCGCGACCAGCCCGGACACAATCGACGAATCGCTGATCGCATGAAACACGAGCCGCTCGGCATTACCTTCCGCCACGACCCAAACCATCGACTGGCAGCCGTGCAGGCGATTGGCCTCGACGCGCCATTCGTCGGGAAACGCCGGCAGCTTCCGGCCGAGGTCGATCAGGTACTGGTAGCGTTCGCTCCAGTCACCGAAGAACGAGAACTCCTCGGCGATCTCCTGCTGTAGCGGATCGGTAAGCACGATGTCGCTCATTTCGCAGCGACCTTCCAGCGCGAACCTTGCGGCGTGTCTTCGATCTCGATCCCCTGGTCGGCGAGTTGCTTGCGGATCGCGTCCGCGCGAGCGAAGTCACGCGCCTGCTTCGCGCTCTGGCGTTGGGCCACCAATGCATCGATCGCCGCCGCATCCAGATCGCCTGATCCGGTGCCGCGTGCAAACCAGCTCGCCGGGTCTTGCTGCAGCAGCCCGAGCGCGAAACCGCCGGATAACAACGCCGATTTCAGTCGTGCACGATCGGCATCGTGGTCGGCCTTGCGCGCGTCGGCGGCGATGGCGGACAGGGCCGCCAATGCCTGGGGCGTGTTCAGGTCATCGCACAAGGCCGACTCGACCGTCTCCGGAATCGCACCGATGCTCGCATCGACGTCGGCCAGATCGCGCAAGGTGCCGTAGAAGCGGTCGAGCGTGCGCACGCATTGCTCGATCAGTCCGTCGGTCCAGTCCAGCGGCTGGCGATAGTGCGCCGAGATCAGCGCGAGGCGCAGCGCTTCGGCCGGATGGGTGGCCAGCACTTCGTCGATGCGGAACACATTGCCGAGCGACTTCGACATCTTGCGCCCGTCCATGTTCAGCATGCCGTTGTGCAGCCAGAAGCGCGCGAAGGGTTGCCCGCCATGTGCGCACACCGACTGCGCGATCTCGTTCTCGTGGTGCGGGAACTGCAGATCGATGCCGCCGCAATGGATGTCGATGGTGTCGCCGAACGCGGCCTCGCACATCGCCGAACATTCGATGTGCCAACCCGGTCGGCCGCGGCCCCAGGGCGAATCCCAGCCCGGCAATTCGGGCGTCGAGGGTTTCCACAACACGAAATCGCCCGCGCCGCGCTTGTACGGCGCCACTTCGACGCGGGCGCCGGCCAGCATTTCGTCGGTGGAACGACGCGACAGCTGCCCGTAGTCCGGATAGGTATCGACGGCGAACAACACGTGCCCGTCGGCGGCGTAGGCATGCCCGGCCTCGATCAGGCGCTCGCACATCGCGATGATCTGCGGGATATGCGCGGTCGCATGCGGTTCGAGGTCGGGCAGGTCGACGCCGAGCGCGCCCATGTGCGCGCGATAGGCATCGGCGAACTTGCCGGTGATGGCGCTGATCGGGACCTGCTGCTCGATCGCCGCCTGATTGATCTTGTCGTCGACATCGGTGATGTTGCGGGCATAAACCAGCTTCGGGTAATGCCGGCGCAACAGTCGCGCCAACACGCCGAACACCACCGGCCCGCGCGCGTTGCCGATATGCACGTAGTTGTAGACCGTCGGACCGCAGACATACATGCTGACGCGGTCCGGGTGTCGGGGTTCGAAGCGTTCGACGCTGCGGCTCAAGGAGTTGAACAGGTTCAGGGACATTGCAATCAACCGTGGCGGACTGCCGATTCTAGCCGGCAATGGGCGGCGCATTGGCAGCCATTCAGTCGAGTCGTGCTGTAATTTTCCCGGTTCAATCCGATAGGCTCACACCATGAAACGCATCCTGCTCCCGATGATCCTGTTGGCGACCGCTCCGGTCGTCTTTGCCCAGTCGAATTTTGGTGGCCGTCAGGGTGGCCCGGCGGTGGAGAACATCAGTTACGGATATGCCGACGTCCTTCGCGTCGATCCCATTTACGACACGGTGATGACGAGCGAGCCGCGCGAGGAGTGCTACGAGCGTCAGGGCCAGTATCGCGAACGCTCCGGTGGCGACCCGACGGGCGGCACCGTGCTCGGCGCCATCATCGGTGGCGCGCTCGGCAACCAGGTGGGCAAGGGCGATGGCCGCAAGGCTGCAACGGTCGCCGGCGCCGTGATCGGTGGCGCCATCGGTCGCGATGTCGACAAGCACAACGGCTCGGCCGGCGGTCGCTACGAACGCGGTGGCACCACCTGCCGCGTCGTCGAAGTCCAGCGCGAAGAGCGCCGGGTCGTCGGTTATGACGTCGAATACCGCTATCGCGGCGAAGTGTTCATGTCCCGTCTCGACTACGATCCGGGTGAACGCATGCGCGTCCGTGTCGCGATCGCTCCGGCCGATTGATTCACGTTGAATCGTGAACGTTCGGGGCCGCCATGTGCGGCCCCTTTGCTTTTTGGCCCGAACGCATGTTTCAATGACGCCATGCAGCAAATCATTGCCACCGTCTCCTTCAACAGCTCGGCCTATCAGGCCTCGGGCATGACTTCGCGCGCGCGCCGTCGTTCCGACTGAACCGGCCGGCATTCCGTTTTTTCGACGAAGCCCGGCCCAGTGCCGGGCTTCGTCGTTTTCGTGATCCAAACCACAAGGCAATGGAGCATCCATGATCCGCCACTTCCTCAACACTCAGGACCTCAGTCGCGCCGAACTCGATGCCCTGCTCGACGAGGCCGCGCGCTTGAAACAGTCGCCGCTCGGCAAGGATCTTGAAGGGCGCACGATCGCGCTGCTGTTCTTCAACCCGTCGATGCGCACGCGCACGTCGTTCGAGATCGGAGCCTGGCAGCTGGGGGCGCATGCCGTCGTGCTGGCGCCGGGCAAGGATGCCTGGGGTATCGAGTTCGAGCCGAATGCGGTGATGGACGGTGATGCCGAGGAGCACGTGGCCGAAGTTGCGCAGGTGTTGTCGCGCTACTGCGACCTGATCGGCGTACGCGCATTTCCGAAGTTCCGCGACTGGGCCTACGACCGCGAGGACAAGGTGCTGAAGGCGTTCGCGCAACATTCGCGCGTGCCGGTGATCAATCTCGAGACCATCACGCATCCCTGTCAGGAGCTCGCACACGCGCTCACCCTGCGCGAAAAGTTCGGCCGGGACCTGCGCGGCAAGAAGTATTTGCTGACCTGGACCTGGCACCCGAAACCGCTGAATACCGCCGTCGCGAATTCGGCGCTCACGATCGCCACGCGGCTCGGCATGGACGTGACCTTGCTGTGCCCGAATCCCGACTACATTCTCGACCCGCGTTACATCGACATCGCCAGGCAGAATGTCGGCGAGGCCGGTGGTTCTTTCCGCATCACGCACAACATCGAGGATGGCTATCGTGGCGCCGATGTCGTCTACGCCAAGAGCTGGGGCGCGCTGCCGTATTTCGGTGCCTGGGAGGGCGAGGCGCCGATGCGCGCGATGCTCAAGCACTTCATCGTCGACGAAGAAAAAATGGCGCTGACCAACAACGGCCTGTTTTCGCATTGTCTGCCGCTGCGCCGGAACATCAAGGCGACCGACGGCGTGATGGACGCACCCTACTGCGTCGCGGTCGACGAGGCCGAGAACCGCCTGCACGTGCAGAAGGCGGTGATGAAACAACTCATTCAATGGCAATCCGGAGCTAAGTCATGACCAAGCACGTCGTCCTCGCATTCTCGGGCGGACTCGACACGAGCTTCTGCATTCCCTACCTGCAGGAGCGCGGCTGGGAGGTGCACACGGTGTTCGCCGATACCGGCGGCGTCGATGCCGAAGAGCGCGCCTACATCGAGCAGCGCGCGGCGGAGCTCGGCGCCGCGACGCATCGCACCGTCGACATCGCGCAGCCGATCTGGGATTCGTTCGTCGTGCCGTTGATCCAGGCCGGACAGTGGTACCAGGGCCAGTATCCGCTGCTGGTGTCGGACCGCTATCTGATTGTCGAGCATTCGCTGAAGCGCTGCGACGAACTGGGCACCCGGGCATTCGCCCATGGCTGCACCGGCATGGGCAACGACCAGGTGCGTTTCGATCTGACCGTGAAGGCACTGGGCGATTACGAGATTCTGGCGCCGATCCGCGAGATCCAGCGCGAGGTCGGTGAAGTGCGCAAGTACGAGCGCGAATACCTCGAAGCGCGCGGCTTCGGAGTGCGCGACAAGGTCAAGGCCTACACGATCAACGAGAACGTGCTCGGCGTGACCATGTCCGGCGGCGAAATCGATCGCTGGGAAGAACCCGGCGTCGGTGCACGCGGCTGGTGCAAGCCGCGTGCGCAATGGCCGACGCAGGCCTTGCGTCGCACGATCCGCTTCGAGCAGGGCGTCGCGGTCGCCATCGACGGCGTCGTGATGAGCGGCGCCGCGATTCTGGCGCAGCTGAATCGCGAGTTCGCCGAATATGGTGTCGGCCGCGGCATGTACACCGGCGACACCACGATCGGCCTCAAGGGTCGCATTCTTTACGAGGCGCCGGCCCTGACCGTGCTGGCGGCCGCGCACAATGCGCTGGAGGAAGCCGTGCTGACCAAGGCGCAGAACCGCTTCAAGCCCTTGGTCGGGCAGAAGTGGGTCGAACTCGCCTACGAAGGCTTCTTCCACGATCCGCTGAAGCGCGACTGCGAGGCCTTCATCGCGTCGAGCCAGGCGCGCGTGACCGGCGAGGTGACGGTCGAGACCTACGGCGCCAAGGTCGATGCGATCAAGATCGTCTCCGATTACCTGCTGACGAGTCGCGGCGCCACGTATGCGCAGTCGGCGGACTGGGGCGTGGCCGAGGCCGAGGGTTTCATCCAGCTCTACGGCATGTCGTCGAGCCTGTGGGCGGAAAAGGGCAGGGCCAAGGGTGCGTGACGCGATCCTGACCCAGCTCCGACACCTGGTGTCGTTCGATACGCGCAACCCGCCGCGCCTGATCGACGAGGGGGGCATCTTTGCGTACTGCGCATCGCAGCTCTCGGGCTTCGATGTTCGCATTCGCGATCATGGCGCCGGCTCGGTCAGTCTGTTCGCGACCCGGGGCGCGCCAAGGGTGCTGGTCAACGTGCATCTCGACACCGTGCCGTCGAGTCCGGCGTGGACGGCGGATCCGCATGTGCTGCGCGTGGCCGGCGATCGTGCCATCGGACTCGGCGCCTGCGACATCAAGGGCGCGGCCGCCGCCTTGCTCGCCGTCGTGCACCACGTCCCGGGCGACATCGCGTTGCTGTTCACCAGCGACGAGGAGGCCAACGACCCCCGAGGGGTCGCCGCGTTTCTGGCCGAACGCCATGCCTTCGACGCAGTGCTCGTCGCCGAGCCGACGAACTGCGAGGCCGTGCTCGCGCATCGCGGCATCAGCTCGGTACTGGTGAATTTCAGCGGCCACGCCGGACATGCCAGCGGCGCGAATGCGCTGCTCGATTCGGCCTTGCATCAGGCCGTGCGCTTCTCGGGGGCGTTGCTCGATCGCGTCGATACGGACAAGGCACTGCGTTTCGGCGGCTTGACCGGATTGCGTTTGAACATCGGTCGCATCGAAGGTGGCATCAAGGCCAACATGATCGCGCCGACCACCGAATTGCGTTTCGGCTTCCGGCCCTTGCCGTCGCAGGACATCGATCGATTGCATGCCGATTTTCGCGCGATGTTGCCGGTGGCCGAACGTGCGGTCTATCAGGAGATGTTTCGTGGTCCTTCCTTGCCGAGCGGCGACGTGGCGACGGCCGAAGAACGCCGCCTGGCGGCGCGCGACGCCGCCGATGCGCTTGGCCTGCCGATCGGCAATGCCGTGGATTTCTGGACCGAGGCCTCGTTGTTCTCGCAGGCCGGGTACCAGGCGCTGGTGTTTGGTCCCGGCGATATCCGTCAGGCACACACGGCGGACGAATGGGTAGCGATCGATCAACTCGAACGCGCTGCACTGCATTATTCGAAGGTGATTCAACATGGACTCGGCTAAGGACGTGCGCCCCGTCATCCTGCGGCTGCTCTCGGGCATCGGCAGCGCGAAGGAGATCAACCAGTACCTGAAGCGCTTCTCGCAACTCGATGCCGCGCGCTTCGCCGTCGTGAAGGTCGGTGGCGCGATCCTGCGCGACGAGATCGATGACCTCGCATCCGCGCTCGCGTTCCTGCAGCAGGTCGGGCTGACGCCGATCGTGGTGCATGGCGCCGGCCCGCAATTGAATGACGAACTCGCGTCTGCCGGCATCGTCACGCCGATTGTCGATGGTCTGCGCGTGACGTCGCCGGAGGCGCTGGCGGTCGTGCGTCGCGTCTTTCATGCCGAGAACCTGAAGCTGGTCGAAGCCCTGCACGCGGTGGGTGCGCGTGCGAGCGCGATCGTCGGCGGCGTGTTCGAGGCAGACCTGCTGAACAAGCGCAAATTCGGCCTCGTCGGCAAGGTCACCAACATCGACCTGACACCGATCCAAGCCTCCCTTCGTGCCGGTTCGATTCCGATCATCGCCTCGCTCGGTGAAACCCCGGGCGGGCAGATCCTGAACATCAATGCCGACATGGCCGCGAACGAACTGGTGGTGCGCCTGAAGCCCTACAAGATCGTGTTCCTGACCGGCACCGGCGGCCTGCTCGATGGCGACGGCGAACTGATCGACTCGATCAACCTCAGCACCGATCTGGAAGCCTTGCGTTCCGCTTCCTGGCTGCATTCGGGCATGCGCCTGAAGATCGAGCAAATCGCCGACCTGCTTGATCGGCTGCCGCTCTCCAGTTCCGTCTCCATCACGCGCCCGGCCGAACTCGCGAAGGAGCTGTTCACGCATCGCGGTTCCGGCACGCTGGTGCGGAAGGGCGAGAAGATCCGGGTGCACACGAAGTGGTCGACGCTCGACAAGAAAAAGCTTCAAGCGCTGATCGAATCCGGTTTCCGACGCAAGCTCACTGCGGACTGGTTCGAGAAGACGCGGCTGCTGCGCTGCTACGTGTCCGAGAATTACCGTGCCCCCTTGGTGATCACGCGGGACGAGGGTCTGCCGCATCTCGACAAGTTCGCGGTCGCCGACGATGCGCAGGGCGAGGGCCTCGGCAAGGCGGCCTGGCAGGTGATGCGTGCCGAGACGCCGAAGCTGTTCTGGCGCTCGCGTCCCGACAATGCCGTCAACGAGTTCTATGCCGACGAATGCGATGGCTGCCTCAAGGGCGAGAAATGGACCGTGTTTTGGTATGGACTCGAATCCTTTGATGAAATCGAGCGCGCCGTCGTCCATTGCCGCGCGCGGCCCGCGACCTTGAAGGGATGAGCATGCTCGGAGCCATCGATCCGACCTGGTGGGTGCAACCGGTGACGTTGCAGAACGCGCATGTTTCGCTGGCGCCGTTGTTGCCGGAACACGCGCAGGCATTGGGCCGCGCCGCAACGGACGGCGAATTGTGGCGGCTGTTCTATACCTCGGTGCCCACGCCCGCTAGCGCCGAGCAGTATGTCGAACAGGCGCTGGATCAGCAGCGCACCGGTTGGGCGGTACCCTTCGTCGTAAGAGACCCGTCGGGCGAGGTCGTCGGTACCACGCGCTACTGCAACATCGACGCGGCCAACCAGCGCGTCGAGATCGGCTGGACCTGGTATGCGCAGCGGGTGCAGCGCAGCGCGTTGAATACCGCAGCCAAGCTGTTGCTGCTCACGCATGCGTTCGAGACGCTGGGCGCCGGCGTCGTCGAGTTGCGCACGAGTTTCATGAACCATCGGTCGCGGGCAGCGATCGCGCGACTGGGTGCGAAGCAGGACGGTATCCTGCGCAATCACATGAAGCTGCCGGGTGGTGGCTATCGCGATACGGTGGTGTTCTCGATCATCGAGTCGGAGTGGTTGGCGGTGAAGCGCAATCTGCAATTCTTGCTGGAGTCGGGTGGACAACGATGACGATGAAGCGGATCGGGGTAGTCGGCGCTCGCGGCCATGTCGGCCAGGAACTGCTCAGCCTTGTCGCGGCGCATGGCCAGCTCGAACTCGACTTCGTCGTGTCTCGGGAATGGGCGGGGCAGGAAGTCGTCGTTGGTGACGACAAGCCTTTCGGCCGACTACGCTACGAAAACTTGAATCCCGATGCGATTTGCCGGCGCGAGGTCGATGCCATCGTGCTGGCCTTGCCGAACGGTCGCGCCGACGATTATGTCGTGGCGCTGGACGCCGCGGGTCGCGATCCCGTCTTGGTCGATTTGAGTGCCGATTACCGCTTCGACGATGGCTGGTATTACGGGCTGCCCGAATTGACCCGGTTCAATGCGCAGGGCCAGCGCCGGATCAGCAATCCCGGTTGCTACGCGACGGCGATGCAATTGGCGCTGGCACCGATCACCGATCTGCTGTCGATGCCGGCGCAATGTTTTGGCGTCTCTGGCTACAGCGGCGCCGGCACCACGCCCAGCGACAAGAACGATCCGTTCAAGCTCAAGGACAATCTGATGCCCTACAGCCTGATCGGGCATCTGCACGAGCGCGAAGTTTCCCGGCATCTCGGGCATCCAGTCGAGTTCATGCCGCATGTGGCATCGCATTTTCGCGGCATCACGATGACGGTGAATGCGCATTTGTCGGATCGCTGCGATGTCGAGACCTTGTACGAGCGCTTCCGCGACCGATACGACGACGAGCCATTGATCTCGATCCGCGACGAGCCGCCATGGGTGTCCAGCATCGCGGGTCGCCACGGTGTTCTGATCGGCGGCATCACCGTCGCCGAGGATCAGCGTCGTGCCGTGATCGTGTGCGTGCTCGACAACTTGCTGAAGGGCGCCGCCACCCAGACCATGCAGAATCTCAATCTCGCGCTCGGTTTCGACGAGTTGAGGGGCATCGAACTGTGACCGCGCCGATCTGGAACAAGCGTGGCGTCGAGATCGATGCCGACCTGATGCGCTTCATGGCTGGCGAAGACGTACGTCTCGATCGCGAGCTGTTCGTGCACGACATCGCCGCCAGCGCGGCGCATGCGCGTGGCCTGGTCCGTGTCGGGATTCTGACCTCGGCCGAGTGCGCGCAACTTGAGGCCGAACTGGCGGCGTTGACTTCGGCATTTGCGGAGGAATCCTTCGTGCTCGATGCGCGCTTCGAAGACGGGCATAGCGCGATCGAGTCCTGGCTCACCGACAAGCTCGGTGACCTGGGGCGCAAGATCCACACCGGAAGAAGTCGCAACGATCAGGTGCTGGTGGCCTTGCGGCTGTGGTTGAAGGCGCAGTTGCGCGCGCTGCAGTCGCGCTGCGTCGCGATCGCGGGTCTTGCACTGGCGCGCGTACAGCGCGAGGGCGATCTGCCGATGCCGGGCTATACCCACCTGCAACGCGCGATGGTGTCGTCGACCGGACTGTGGTGGGCGGCCATGGCCGAGTCCTTCATCGACAACGCCGAACTCGCGGCACGCACGCTGGCGTGGGTCGACGCCAACCCGCTCGGTACGGCCTCCGGTTATGGCGTCAATCTGGCGCTCGATCGCGAGGGCGTGACGGCCGATCTCGGCTTCGCACGCACCTTGGTGAATCCGATTGCGGCGCAGCTGTCGCGCGGCAAGTACGAATGGCAGGCGCTGGCCGCACTGGCGCAGGCGCTGAATGATGTTCGTCGTTTCGCCTGGGACCTGAGCCTGTTCACCAGTGCCGAGTTCGATTTCGTCGCGCTGCCCAATGCCTTCACCACGGGTTCGTCGCTGATGCCGAACAAGCGCAATCCGGATGTCGTCGAGTTGTTGCGCGCCAGTCCGTCGGTCGTGCAGGGCGCGATGCTGGAGCTGCAATCCTTGTCCGCGCTCCCGCTGGGCTATCACCGTGACATGCAGGCCGGAAAAGGCCCGGTATTGCGTGCTTTTGCGCATGGCCTCGATGCGCTCGCCATTGCCGCGCGAGTGTTCGAGGCCGTCGCGTGGAAGCCGGAACGGATGCGCGCGGCGATCGATGCCGGAATGTACGCGACCGATCGGGCGATCGAACTGGCTGCAGCCGGCGTGCCGTTCCGCGAGGCCTATCGTCAGGCGGCGGATGTCGGGAGTGATCGAGTGGCGCGCACGCCGGAAGGCAGCCTTGCCGCACGGACATCGCCGGGCGCGGCTGGCGACCTGGGGATGACGCAGTTGCAGGTCCGCCTCACGGCCTTGCAGGTGTCGATTTGAGCACTGCTCGTGGGTTGTTGTCGTTTTGCATTCGGTAACATGGCGGTTTGGCGAGCGAACAAGTCATGCCCCGAATTTCAGTTGTCATTCCATCCAGACTGCAGGGCCCGCAACGGGATGACCCCGCCGGGCCGTGGTTCGTGCAACGTTCGATCGCCTGTGTCCGCGGCCAGTCGATCTTCCGCAAGCCGGGTTTCGTGCCCGAAATCATCATTGGCGTCGATCCCGGCATGGCCTTGCTCGCGCAACAGCGCCTCGACCCAGCGATCCTGGTCGCCGAAGGGGCGGAGCGATTGCAGTCTTCGGCGCTGAACGCGGCCTTGGCCAGGGTATCGGGCGACTTTGTCGCCTTCATCGAAGACGACGACCTGTGGGAGCCGACCTATCTGGAGCGGGCCATCGCACAGTTCGGGAAATTCCAGTTCGCCTCGTCGACGCATCTGGAACGAACGGTCGACGGTACCGTCGTCCGGATTCTCGACTACCCGACACCTTCGTCGTGGGTGATGCCGCGAGCGACGCTGGACCGCGTCGGCGGCTTCGACGAGTCGTATCGCTGGCATCTGGACAGCGAATGGATCGGACGCCTGAACGAACAGCGTATCCCGCGCGTGCATTTCGTCGAGGCGACTGCGCCGATCGAGCTCGACGCGATCAGCAGCACTCGCCCCAATCTCTGGAACATCCTGCTGTGCGCGGCCGAGTTCTGCTCGTTCATGCGGCACGAGTCGCCGTGGCCACTGGTCATGCGCACCGTTCACCCGGGTTCGGGCATGGCCCAGATCGCCGCCAGCGAAGCCAAGACCGAGCAGAGCAAGGCCGAATACGGCCGCATGATCCAGCGCTTCAACAACATTCCCTGGTAACGCCGGCTCCGAAAACGACAACGCCACCCGAAGGTGGCGTTGTCGTCTGGATTGGTCGGGGTGACAGGATTCGAACTTGCGACTTCTACCTCCCGAAGGTAGCGCTCTACCAGGCTGAGCTACACCCCGAAGGGCGCGAATCTTAGCGAGGCATGACGGAACTGGCAACACCTGATCGGTGCCATTGTGCATTCTGCTAGCCTTCGCGGTCTTCCGGACTGCCTCGCGCCGCACCCATGAGCCTGACCAAACCCCGCACCATGCCCGGTGTGCTCGAGCTGTTGCCGCTCGAGCAGATCGCGTTCCAGAGCACGCTCGATCTCATCCGTCGGAACTTCGAGCGCTTCGGCTTTCTGCCGGTTGAAACTCCCGCGATCGAATTGACCGACGTGCTGCTGACCAAAACCGGCGGCGAAACCGAGAGACAAGTCTATTTCGTCCAGTCGACCGGCAGTCTGAAGCAGGGCGACGAGCCCGAACTTGCACTGCGCTTCGATTTGACGGTGCCGCTTGCGCGTTACGTGGCCGAGCACGAACACCAATTGCAGTTTCCGTTCCGGCGCTACCAGATGCAGCGCGTGTATCGCGGCGAGTCGGCGCAGCGCGGTCGTTTTCGCGAGTTCTACCAATGTGACATCGACGTGATCGGCAAGGACGCGCTGTCGGTTCGTTTCGATGCCGAGTTGCCCGCGGTGATCCATGGCATCTTCTCGGAGCTCGCGATCGGGCCGTTCACCATCCAGATGAACAATCGCAGGCTGATGCGTGGCTTCTTCGAGCGCGCCGGCATCGTCGATCCGGAACAGCAAGGTCTGGTGCTGCGCGAGGTCGACAAGATCGACAAGCGCGGCGAACAGTATGTCCGAGACACCCTGACCGGCGAACACTTCAAGTTGTCGGCCGAGGCAGTCGCCCGGATCCTGGCCTTCATCTCGCTGCGATCGAGCGGACACGATGATGCGATCGCCAAGCTAGACGCACTCGGCGGCGGCAATGCGATGCTGGAATCCGGCGTCGCCGAACTCAAGGAAGTGCTCGCCTTCGTGCGTGCGCTTGGCGTGCCGGAATCGAACTACGCGATCAATTTCTCGATCGCACGCGGCCTCGATTACTACACCGGCACCGTCTACGAGACCACCTTGAACGATCATCCGCAGATCGGCTCGATCTGTTCGGGCGGTCGCTACGACAACCTGGCGTCGCACTACACGAAGTCGAAGCTGCCGGGTGTCGGCATCTCGATCGGACTGACGCGACTGTTCTGGCAATTGCGCGAGGCCGGGTTGATCGGCATGGCGCGCAGCAGCGTGCAGGCCATGGTCGCCTTGATGAACGAGGCCGACTTGCCGAAATACATCGAACTCGCGAACCAGTTGCGTGCCGCCGGCATCAATACCGAAGTGCAGCTCGAACCGAAGAAACTCGGCAAACAGTTCCAGTATGCCTCCAAGGCGGGGATTCGCTTCGTGCTGGTGCTGGGCGAGGACGAGTTGGCCAGGAACACGGTGTCGGTCAAGGACATGCCGCGCGAATTGCAGTACGAGGTGCCGCGCGCCGAACTCGCGAAAACCCTGCGCGTCGAGATCGAACAGCTGGCGGCGATGCCGAAAGGACTGACCCCGTGAGCGCGTCGATGATCCGGCTCGATGGACGATCGCTGACACGCGCCGATGTCGCGGCGATGTCCGAGGGCGCAGCGGTCTCGCTGGCGCCGGAAGCGCTCAAGCGCGTCGCCCACGCCGCCGATTTTCTGGCGCGAAAAGTCACGGCCGAAGAGCCGATCTATGGCGTGAACACCGGCTTCGGCAGCAATGCCGACAAGCTGCTCGGTGCACGTCGCGCCCGCGATGACCTGCCCGGTGGCAATCCGGAGCCGAGCGAGCGCAGCTTGATGGAAGAGCTGCAGCACAACCTGGTGATCACGCACGCGGTCTGTGTCGGCGAGCCGTTTCCGGAGCCGGTGGTGCGGGCAATGCTGGGCATTCGCATCAACACCTTGCTGCGCGGTCATTCCGGCATTCGCGTATCGACGCTGGAATCGCTCGCGGCGATGCTGAATCGGGGCGTGATCCCGGTCATACCAGCCAAGGGTTCGGTCGGGGCTTCAGGCGACCTCGCGCCGCTGTCGCATCTCGCGATCGTGCTGCTCGGTGGTGGCGAAGCTTTCTACCGAGGCGAACGCATGGCCGGCGCCGAGGCGATGCATCGTGCCGGCATCGAACCGGTGCGCTTGTCGTTCAAGGAGGGGCTGGCACTGAACAACGGCACCACGCAAATGCTGGCGCTCGGGGCATTGGCCTTGCAGCGGATCGAGCGATTGATCCGGACCGCCGATCTGGCAGCGGCAATGACACTTGAGGCCTTCGCAGGCCGCTCCGGTGCGTTCCGTGCGGAAGTTCATGCATTGCGCCCGCATCCGGGACAAGTCGAGGCGGCAGCGTCGATGCGCGCGCTGATCGAGGGTTCGACCCTGGTCGATATTCCCTACCATCTGGTGCCGCGATTCAGGACCTGGCTGGCCGATGCCTGGCAGGCACCGGAAGATCAGGCCCAGCGTTTCGACATCAGCTGGGACTGGGTGCCCTCCAGTCAGCGTCATGGACGCGAGAAGTTCTACACCCGCTTCCTGCCGTTCAAGGGCGGCAAGAAGCATCAGCCGCAGGACGCCTATTGCCTGCGCTGCATCCCGCAAGTGCATGGTGCGGTACGCGACGCCTGGGCGCAGGCGGCGCGCGTGATCGACATCGAGTTGAATGCAGTTACCGACAATCCCCTGGTGTTCCCGGATCAGCCGGACGCGCGCGAAATCGAGGACCAGGTGATTTCCGCCGGCCACTTCCATGGCATGCCGCTCGCGCTCGCGATGAGTTACCTCAAGGTGGCGATCCCGGTGCTCGCCAGCATTTCCGAACGACGCACCAACAAGCTCGTCGACCCGGCCAACAACGACGGCTTGCCGGCCTTCCTGATCGGCAACGAGGACGCGACCGACTCCGGGTTCATGATCGTGCAGTACACCGCGGCGGCACTGGTCAATGATCTCGCGACACGTGCGCATCCGGCCTCGGTCTATTCGATTCCGACCAGTGCCAATGCCGAGGACCACGTCTCGATGGGCGCCAACGAAGCACGCCACGTGCTCGACATGTGCGACGACCTCGAACGCGTGATCGCGCTGGAGCTCTACACCGCCGCACAGGCACTCGAATATCGTCAGGACATGCTCAATGCCGCGCGGCGCCTCGCCGCACGTGGCGATCTGGATGTGCTGCGCAGCAAGATCAGTAACGCACCGCGCGGTGATACGCCCGAAACCGAAGCGTTCGCGGCCGAAAGCGGAGAGTTGCTGAAGGCATTGGCGACGGCGGATTCGTTCCATCCGTCGCCGCGCGTTGCTGCGGCCTTGGCGCTGATCCGCACACGCATTCCGTTCATGTCCCGCGATCGGGCAATGGACGGCGACATTCGTGACATCTGCCTCCTGGTCCATCGCGGCGGCTTCGACGCGATCTGAGTCGGCACGAACTTCAGTCCGCGATCACCAGTCGATTGCGCCCGTCGCGTTTGGCCCGGTAAAGCGCCGCGTCGGCGGCGCGGATCAGCTTGTCCGGACCGGAGTGGAGATCGCCGCCGTCCAGTGCGGCGAGGCCCAGGCTGATCGTCAGCGTGATGGTCTCGCCGTGGCCATCGACCCGGAGTGCCGCGACTTCGCTGCGCAGAATCTCGGCGCGGCGCGCGGCGTCGTCACGAGTGGCGCCCGGCATCAGCACCACGAACTCCTCGCCACCATAGCGGGCGACGAAGTCGTCGCCTTCGCGCACGTGATTGCGCAGCACGTCGGCGACCGCACGCAGGCAGTCGTCGCCGGCGAGATGGCCGTAGCTGTCGTTGATGCGCTTGAAGTGGTCGATGTCGAGCATCAGCAGGGCGATCGGCGCCTTGCGCTCGCGCGCCTGACTGACCGCGTGCGCCAGCGATTCGTCGAGGTACCGGCGGTTGTGCACGCCAGTCAGGCCGTCGCGCAGGCTGAATTCGTGCAGGCGCCGGTTCGCGGTGCGCAACTCGCCCATTGCGCGATTCAGTTCGGTCGTCCGTTCCGCCACTCGGACTTCCAGCCGTTCGGTGGCCTCCAGCTGCAACTGCAGGTTTTGCTCGCGCAGCAGCTTGAAGCGATAGGCCAGTCCGAGCGACAGCAAGATCATCTCGATGCTCGACCCGAACTGGATGCCGTATTCGGTGACGAAATTCTTGGGCAGCAATCCGAACGACACGCAGGCATAGACGACGATGCCGGCGACCATGAAGCTCCAAGCCAGCAGGAAATAGTAGGCCGGCCGATAACCGTGGCGCCAGGCGCTGAGGCCGGCGCCGATCATCATGAATGCAAGCAGGAAGACCGATGCGGTCTCCAGCAGGATCGCGTGGCGATAGGTGATGAACGGCGAGGCGAGGGTGATGGCCGCCAGCAACCAGGCGGCCATGCGGAAGGTCTTCGCAAGCTTCGGCTGTCGGGTCGGCAGTTCCAGGAAGCTGTTCGTGAACAGGATCATGCAGGTCAGGGAACCGCCGATCGCAAGCAAGAGCATCGCGTCGTCCCACACCGGCCATGTGGGCCAAAGGATCTGGTAACTGATGCCGTTCAGGCAGGCGAGTGCGAGTCCGAACAGTGCGACATAGCCGATGTAGTACGGATAGCTGCGATCGCGTACCGACAGGAAGATCAGCAGGTTGTAAAGCAGCAGGCCGATCAGCACGCCGTAGTAGACGCCCAGGCCGAGTTGCGATCGTTGATGGGTTTCGAGGAAGGCGTGGTCGGAATAGATGGCGATCGGTACCTGCACGGAACTTTCGGTCTGCACGCGCAGAAGGCTGTGCACGCTTTGCCCCGGCGGCAGTTTCAGCGCGAAATTGAAATGACGGTGATCGACGCTGCGCGCGGCATAGGGTTCGCGGTCGCCGGAGACGAAGCGTTGCTCGCGACCGTTGCTGTAGCGCAAATGCAGGTCGAGATGGTCGAGCAGGGCGTATTCGACGACGTACAGCCAGCTTTCGTCGGGATGGTCGACATTGTGCAAGTCGAGGGCGAACCAGTGCACCCCCTCGGCAAAACCGAAGGTCGGCGGCCAGCGCACGACCGGTTGGAAGCGGCCGGCTTGCAGGGCGGTCTCGGCATCCTGCTCGGTTGATGCGGGATCGGGGTCGACCCAGTAGCGCAGATTGCTCGTCGGCGTGAACGTCGACTGGCCGGCGTGAAGCTTGAGCGGATCGTTGCCGGCGTGCCCCGGCTGGACCCAGAGCAGTGCGATGCAGAGCAAGATCAGGGCGAGAATTCGCGGCATGCGGGGCTCCCGGATGCCGGCAGCATAGCGGTGCCGGAGCGCCGGAAGTGGCAGGAAACAATCCTTGGCTTGCGTGTGTATCGCTATGCATGTAACAATGCGCTATCACATTAACGCATAGCCAATCTCGTCGACCATGAAGCGCAAATCGATCCAGCCCGATGCACCAGCCGAGGTCGCCGAGGCGTCGCTGTATGCGGCGCTGCTGACGCTGCGCAGCGAATCGGAACTGCATGCGTTCTTCCATGATCTGTGCACGCCGGCCGAGCTCGAGGCCCTGCGCGATCGCTGGCGCGTGGTGCCGCTGCTCGCTGGCGACGTGCCCTATCGCGAAATCCACGACCGCACCGCGGTGAGCGTGACCACGATCGGTCGCGTCGCGCGCTGCCTGCAGATGGGCGAGGGCGGCTATCGCACCGCTGCGGAGCGATTGGGCTGGATCGCGCCCGTCGCCAAGACTTCAATGAAACGGAAACTCCGATGAAAACCCGCGATCGATTGCGCATCGCCGTGCAGAAATCCGGACGGCTCTCCGAGCCGTCGCAGAATTTGCTGGCGCAATGCGGCCTAAGCTTCCGACAGAGCCGCGACAAGTTGTTCTGCTTCGGCGAGAACCAGCCGATCGACCTGCTGCTGGTGCGTGACGACGACATCCCCGGCCTGATCGATGACGGCGTCTGCGACCTCGGCTTTCTCGGTCGCAACGTGCTGGAAGAGGCGCGTCTCGACCAGCTCGCCTCCAAGGGCACGAGCGTGCTGCGCGAAGTCCGCGCACTCGGATTCGGCGGTTGTCGCCTGTCGATCGCGGTGCCGCAGGAAGAAGACTTCGTCGATGCGCAACAGTTGGCGGGTCGCCGCATCGCCACCAGTTACCCGCGACTGCTGACGAAATTCCTGTCGGAACGCGGTGTCGCCGCGGGCGTCGTGACCTTGTCGGGTTCGGTCGAGATCGCGCCGCGACTCGGGACCGCCGACCTGATCTGCGACCTGGTGTCGTCTGGCGCGACCCTGGTCGCCAACCAGTTGAAGGAAGCCGAGATCATCCTGAAGAGCGAAGCGATCCTGGCCGGCTCGACGACGGCTTTCGGCGATGAGCGCGATGACATCCTGACGATGCTGATGCGCCGCCTCGATGGCGTGCTGGCGGTGCGCGAGACGCGCATGCTGATGCTGCGCACGCGCCGTGAAGACTGGCCGGCAGTGCGCGATACCCTGCCGCTGGGTTCGTTGCCGACCTTGACCCTCATTGATGGCGAGGGCATCGATGTCGCGGTGCAGGCGATCGTGCCGCGACCGGTCGGCTGGCCGGAACTGGAGGCGATGAGTCGCGCCGGCGCGCGCCAGATGCTGGTCCTGCCGGTCGAGAGGATGCTGGCATGAAGCGAGTCGAGTGGAATGCGTTGGACCCGGTGGCACGTGAATCCGTGTTGCGTCGCCCGGAAAGCCAGCGCAATGCGGAGATGCGCAAGTCGGTCACGCGCATCATCGAACAAGTGCGCGCCGATGGCGATTCGACCCTGCGGGCATTGACGCGCAAGTTCGACAGCGTGGAGCTCGGGGACCTGCGCGTTCCGGCATCCGAATTCGTCGAGGCAGCGAACTCGATCAGTGAAGCGGCGCGGGCGGCGATCGATGAAGCCCGCGATCGCATCCGCCTCTTTCATGCCGCCCAGCAGCCGCAACCACTGCGGGTCGAGACCGCGCCGGGTGTCGTCTGCGAACGCATCGCGAGACCGATCTGCAGTGTCGGTCTATATGTGCCTGCGGGATCGGCGCCGCTGCCGTCGTCGGCGCTGATGTTGGGTGTCCCGGCACAGTTGGCCGGTTGCGAGCGTGTGGTGTTGTGCTCGCCGCCCGCCAAGGACGGCCGGGTCGAACCGCATGTACTGTATGCCGCGCAGCGTTGCGGCATCACCGACGTGTTCAAGCTTGGCGGTGCGCAGGCGATCGCGGCGATGGCCTTCGGGACGGACTCGGTACCGCGCTGCGACAAGTTGTTTGGTCCCGGCAATGCCTATGTCACCGAAGCCAAGTTGCAGGTGGCAGCCGAGGGCGTGGCCATCGACATGCCTGCCGGGCCGTCGGAGGTCATGGTGATCGCGGATGCCGGGGCGGATGCTGCGTTCGTCGCCTCGGACTTGTTGTCGCAGGCCGAGCATGGTCCCGACTCCCAGGTCGTGCTGGTCGCGACCGATGCCGGACTGATCGACGCGGTCGAGCGCGAGGTCGCGGCGCAGCTGGCGCGCCTGTCTCGTGCCGACACGGCGCGGGTCGCTCTGGCGAACAGCCTGCTGATCCGCGTCGACACGCTCGACGATGCGCTGGCGATCGCCAATGCCTACGCGCCAGAGCATCTGATCGTGCAGACACATGCGCCGCGCGAGCTGCTGCCGAAGATTCGTGCGGCCGGCTCGGTCTTCCTCGGCGCTTACGCCGCAGAGTCGCTGGGCGATTATTGCTCGGGTACCAATCACGTATTGCCGACAAATGGCGCTGCACGTGGCTGGAGCGGGGTGTCGCTGGCGAGCTTCCTGAACTTCATCAGCGTGCAGGAAGTCAGTGCCGCCGGCTTGCGCGCGATCGGTCCATGCGCCGTGACCCTGGCCGGCATCGAAGGACTGGACGCCCATGCCAATGCGGTGCGCTTGCGCCTGGAGCGATCGGCATGAGCGTACTTGGCCTGGCCCGACCCGAGTTGTTGACGATGGCCCCGTATTCCTCGGCGCGGATGGAGGCTGCCGGCGGCGACATCTGGTTGAACGCGAACGAATCGCCGTGGAATCCGATCGAGCTCGGACGGATCAACCGCTATCCCGAGCCGCAGCCACCACAGTTGCTCGCGGCACTGGCGAGTCTCTACGGTGTCGAGATCTCGCACCTCTTCGTCGGTCGCGGTTCGGACGAACCGATCGACTTGCTGACGCGTGCGTTCTGCCGCGCCGGCATCGACTCGGTCCTGATCGCCCCGCCCACGTTCGGCATGTACGCGGTCGCCGCCCAGGTTCAAGGCGCGAAACAGCGCACGGTCCTGCTGCGACCCGAAGCCGGATTCGCGCTGGATCCGGACGCCATCCTTGCGGCAGTCGATGCCAGCACCCGGATTGTCTATGCCTGCACCCCGAACAATCCGACCGGCAACAGCACGGATCCTGCATTGCTGCTGGCGTTGGCCGAACGTCTGCATGACCGGGCACTGCTCGTCGTCGACGAGGCTTACATCGAATTTTCGTCGCGAGACTCGCTTGTCACCCGCGCGGGCAGTCCCGACAACCTGGTCGTGCTGCGCACCTTGTCGAAGGCGCATGGACTGGCCGGCGTGCGCATCGGTACGGCGATCGCCGCGCCAGAGGTGATCGGACTGCTGCGCCGGATCATGGCGCCGTATCCGCTGCCGGAACCGAGCACCGCCGCAGCGATGCTGGCGCTGTCCCCGGACCATCAGAGGCTCACGCAAGAACGCATCGCCCAGGTATGCAGCGAACGCGAGCGCATGCGTCTTGCGCTTCCGGACTATGCCGGCGTGCGCGAGATCCTGCCTTCGGAGGCCAATTTCCTTGCGGTCCGTTTCGATGATCCGGAACGCCGCTATCGACAACTCGCGCAGGCCGGCGTGATTGTGCGCAAGCTGATGAAGTATCCGGGGCTCGACGATGCCTTGCGCATCTCGATCGGGACGCCCGACGAGAACAATGCCGTACTGGCAGCATTCGCCGCAGATCGGGAGGTCGCATGAGCCTGCGCAAGATTCTCTTCCTCGACCGCGACGGCACCCTGATCGAGGAACCCGCCGACTTCCAGATCGATGCGCTGGCGAAGTTCAGGCTGGTGCCCGGCGTCATCCCGGCCTTGCTGAAGCTGAAAGCGGCCGGCTACGAGTTCGTGATGGTCAGCAACCAGGACGGACTCGGCACCGACAGTTTTCCCGTCGCCGATTTCGAACCGCCGCAGCGGCTGCTGCTGGAGATTCTCGAATCGCAGGGCATTCGGTTCAGCGCGATCCACATCGATCCGCACTTCGAGCATCAAGGCGCGCCCACTCGCAAACCCGGCATCGGCATGCTGCTCGACTACTTGCGCTCGGGCACCCTCGACTTCGCTCAGAGTGCAGTGATCGGTGATCGCGAGACCGATCTGCAACTGGCTCGGAATCTCGGCGTGCGCGGTTTTCGTCTCGGTCCGGATCATGATGACTGGGCGACGATCGCGCACCGCATCGCCGAGGCGCCGCGCATCGCCTCGGTCGAACGGGTGACCAGCGAAACGCGGATCCGCGTGCAGGTGGATCTGGATCGCGAGGCCAGGGCCGAAGTGGCCACCGGGATCGGATTCTTCGATCACATGCTCGAACAGATCGGGCGCCATGGTGGCTTCGCGCTGACCCTGACCTGCGCCGGCGACACCCACATCGACGAGCACCACAGCATCGAGGACTCGGCGCTGGCGCTGGGCGAAGCGCTGCGCAAGGCGCTCGGCGACAAGCGCGGCATCGGTCGCTACGGCTTCACGCTGCCGATGGACGAGACGCTGGCGAGCGCCGCGCTCGATTTGTCGGGACGCGCCTGCCTGGTGTTCGATGGCGCGTTCCCGCGCAGCGAAGTCGGCGGCATGGCGACCGAATTGGTCTCGCATTTCTTCCGTTCCTTGTGCGACGCACTCGGAGCCAACCTGCACCTGAGCGTGCGCGGCGAGAACACGCATCACATGGTCGAAGCCTGCTTCAAGGTGTTCGCGCGCGCGCTGCGCCAGGCGATTCGTCGCGACGGCGATGCGATTCCGAGCACCAAGGGGACGTTGTGAGTCGCGATGTCGTCATGCTCGATTCCGGCGGCACCAACCTCGGTTCGGTGCAGTACGCATTCGAACGGCTGGGCGTGCGTGCCGAGTTGTCGCGTGATGTCGACCGCATCCGTCGCGCCAGCCATGTCGTGCTCCCCGGGGTCGGTGCAGCGGCACCCGGCATGCAGCGACTGCGCGAGGCCGGGCTGGATCGATTGATCCCGACGCTGACCCAACCGGTGCTCGGTGTCTGCCTCGGCATGCAACTGTTGTTCGATGCCAGTGCGGAAGGCGACACGACCTGCCTCGGCATCCTGCGCGGCAAGCTGTCGCGATTCGACGGAGCGCGCTGCGGGCGTGTGCCGCACATGGGCTGGAATCGCGTCGACACGATCAAGCCGTCGCCGTTGTTGGCCGGACTGGAGCGCGATGCATTTGCCTACTTCGTGCACAGTTACGCCGCACCGGTGACCGCGGCGACGGTGGCCAGCTGTGACTACGGGGGCGCGTTTGCCGCGGTCGTGTCCGAACGCAACTTTCATGGCGCGCAATTTCATCCGGAGCGATCTGCGGCGGTGGGTGCGCGCCTGCTGGCCAATTTTCTGGAGCTGCAATGATTCCGATTCCTGCCATCGATCTGCGCGAGGGTCGCGTCGTGCGCCTGACCCAGGGTGACTACAACCAGCAGCGCAGTTACGACGTCGATGCCGTTGCGCTGGCCGAACGTTACGTCGCCGACGGGGCGCAGCGACTGCATGTCGTCGACCTCGATGCCGCCCGTGATGGCGGAAGCCGCAACCGGCTCGCGATCTGCGACATCGCGTCGCGCCTCGGCGTACCAGTGCAGGCGGGCGGCGGCGTACGCGACGAAGCGGACCTCTATGCCTTGTTCCGCGGACACGTCGCATCTGCCGTGGTGGGCAGCGTGGCCGTGCGAGATCCCGAGCGTGTGATCGAATGGGCGCGCGTGTTCGGGCGCGACCGCATCGTCGTCGCGCTCGATACTCGCGAGATCGACGGCCGCTGGACCTTGCCCCTGCATGGCTGGACCGAAGCCAGCGGTGTCGACCTGCACGACCGCATCGCGCTGTATCTCGACGCCGGACTGGACCAGTTCCTGATCACCGATATCGCCCGCGATGGCATGATGAACGGGCCCAGCCTCGATCTCTATCAAGCCTTGCGGAACACGTATCCGCGGGCGCGCATCCAGGCCTCGGGCGGGGTCGATTCGGTCATGGCATTGACCGCGCTGCGCGCGATCGGCGTCGACGGCGCGATCATCGGTCGCGCCTTGCTCGAAGGCCGGTTCGGTGTCGCCGAGGCGAATGCATGCTGACCCGTCGCATCATTCCCTGCCTCGATGTGCGCGACGGCCAGGTTGTGAAGGGCGTGCGTTTTCGGGATCACGTCGTGATGGGCGGGATCGAGGAGCTCGCGCTGCGTTATCGCGACGAGGGCGCGGACGAACTGGTGTTTTACGACATCACCGCAAGCCCGGAGGGACGTGCGGCCGATCCGGATTGGGTACGCCGGGTGGCACGGCATCTCGATATTCCATTCTGCGTGGCCGGCGGCATCCGTTCGGTGGCGGATGCCGAACGCATCCTGCACGCGGGTGCCGACAAGATTTCGGTGAACTCGCCGGCCCTGGAACGTCCCGAACTGATCAGCGAACTGGCGCAAGCCTTCGGTGTGCAATGCGTGGTCGTCGGCATCGATTCACAGCTCGTCGAGGGCGAGCTGCGCGTCCATCAATACACGGGCGACCCGACGCGTACGCGTGTCGCGCCGGTCGAAACCACGGCGTGGGTGCGTGAAGTCGTCGCGCGAGGTGCCGGCGAGATCGTGCTGAATTGCATGAGCGTGGATGGTGCCCGCAATGGCTACGACATCGCGCAGTTGCGCGCGGTCCGCGCCGTCTGTCCGGTGCCCTTGATCGCCTCCGGCGGCGCCGGAATGGCGCAGCACTTCGCCGACGTGTTCCGCGATGCCGATGCCGACGGCGCGCTGGCCGCCAGCGTCTTCCATTCGGGTACGCTGCCGATCCCCGAACTCAAGTCGTTCCTGCGCGCGCAGGGCATCGCGATCCGACCATGACCCCGACTTCATTTGATCCTTCACGCATCGATTTCGCCAAGGGCGGCGGAATGGTGCCTGCGATCGTGCAGGACGCGAGCAGCGCCAGCGTGCTGATGCTCGGCTACATGGACCGTGCCGCGGTTGACGCGACCCTGGCCAGCGGCAAGGTCACGTTCTGGTCGCGATCGAAGCAACGATTGTGGACCAAGGGCGAATCCTCGGGGCATACGCTCGACCTGGTGTCGATCGCACTTGATTGTGATGCCGACACCTTGCTGATCTTGGCTCGTCCGAATGGTCCGACCTGTCATCGGGGCTGTGAATCGTGCTTCGATCCCGGTGATCGGCCGCTGATGTCGGAACTTGCGAGGCTTGATGCGGTGATCGCCCAGCGATTGCGTGATCGCCCCGAAGGCAGTTACACCACGCGACTCGCCGAGGCCGGTATCCGGCGGGTTGCGCAAAAGGTCGGCGAAGAAGGTGTGGAAACAGCGTTGGCTGCCGTCGTGCAGGATGAAGATGCATTGGTTGGCGAGGCGGCCGATCTGATCTATCACCTCGGCGTTGCACTGCGCATGCGCGGGCGCGGTTTCGACGACGTTCTGCGCGTGCTGCGCGAGCGGCATCGCTGAGATGGACTGGCGCACGCTCGATGGCCGCCCGACGCGGATCATCGCGCATCGCGGCGCGTCCGGGCTGCGTCCGGAGCACACGCGCGCCGGTTATGAATTGGCGATCGCACAGGGCGCCGACCTGATTGAGCCCGATCTGGTGCCGAGTCGCGATGGCGTGCTGTACGCGCGTCATGATGCCGGCCTGGCGCGCAGTACCGACATCGCCCGCCGCGCCCGCTTTGCGGCACGCAGTACGCGGGATCGCAACGGTCGCCGCGATTGGCCGGTACATCGATTTGATCGCGACGACATTGCTGCACTGTGTGCGGTGCAACCGTTCGGTCGGCGCAGTCGCGCCTTCGATTCGCGATTCCCGCTATCAACGTTCGCCGAGGTGCTCGACATCGCTGCAGCGGGTTCGGCACCGGCACGCCGGATCGGTGTCTATCCCGAGCTGAAACATCCTGCGTTCTTCGCCGCGCAGGGGATCGACGTGACCGCGATCTGTATCGACCTGTTGTGCGGTCGTGGTCATGGCGGGAAACACGACGCCGTCTGGCTGCAATGCTTCGAGATCGAACCGCTGCGCCGCGTTCACCAGGCGCTGGCATTGCCGGTATTTTTTCTGGTCGAACCGGGCGATATCGGTGCTGTCGACTGGCTACGCGCGTTGCGTGCACGCCATTCCTGGCTCGATGGCATTGCTTTGCCGAAATCGGCGCTGATCGGCGCGAATGGCGATCCGGACCTGCTGATTGCAGCGCATGATCTCGGCTGGCAAGTGCATGTGTGGACCCTGCGCGACGATCAGGTGATGCCGGGTTTCGCCGATGTGCAGGCCGAACTGGGTGCGCTGTTCGAGCTCGGTGTCGATGCCCTGTTCGCGGACTTTCCCGGCACCGCGGTGCTCGCGCGTGACGCTATCGGTCGCGCAGCGTCGTGAGCGTGCCGCGCCAGAGGGCGAGCTGTCGTTCGATCGGCTCGGCGCTGCGGAGCTGTGGTTCCGATGCCTCGAAGCCGTCTTGCTGCTCGCGCTTGCGGATGCGCGCCGCGGCAATGCCGAAGGCTGCGACGAAATCCGGCGTCTGTGCCAGCGCCTCGGCGAAGTAGGCGCGTCCGAAATAGGTGAGGTCGGCGTCGCTGCCGCAGCCGAACGAGGTTCGATCTGCGCGCGCCGCGGAGATGACCAGGCTCGTCGGTGCTGCGAGCACGTCGGCATAACCACCGGAGTAGCAGGCCGAAACGACGGAGACCCGCCAGCGGATGCCGGCATTGTCGTAGGCCTCGATCAGGTCGTCCGGCGTGATCTGGGTGAGCGAGAGATCGCCGAGTTGCACGATCCAGTCGTGTTGTTCGCTGCCGTGGGACGTCATGAACACGAACACGATGTCCTCGGCCGGTTCGATGATGCGACCGACGCCTTCCAGCGTACGCATCAGGTTCCGCCGTGTCGCCATCGGTACCTGGGGCAGGGTGTCGACGTGATTGATCAGACTGAGGCTGCGCCCTGCAGTCCGGAAGCGTTCGTCGAACTCGGTCGTTGCCAGCACGACTTCATTGCGGAACACATCTTCGGCGCCATCGCCCGCCATCGCGACCAGATAAAGATCGACCTGACCGGGGCGTTGCGGCAACAGTGCGGCGATCTGCGCGTCGACCAGCCCATCCTGCAGCGCCAGCAGGTCCTCGGGATCGTAGTCGAGCGCGGCGTCGGCGCGTTCCGCGACAGCGGATTCCGCATCCTCTTCGATGTCCGAGTAGTAGAACGACGACCAGGCATCCGCCTGGAACGACAGCCACAAGGCCAGCACCGGCGTCGCGATGGCGGCGATCAGGCGTCGCCACCACGAGGCCTGCGGGGTCCAGCGACGCAGCATGAGCGCCAGCACGAAGGCGCTGATCGGTGTGGCATAGAGCCACAGCGGCCCAAAACCGTAGTCAGGGTCGATATCGCCGCCGATCGCCGTGCCGCGAGCGTCGATCAGTGGCAGTGCGAAGGCGCAGGCCAACAGCATCGCTGACCAGACCGAGCCGGCAACGGCACGCCATTGCAACAGGATCGCGGCGATCCACCCGGTCGTTCCCGCAGCGAGAAACAGCAGAGCGTATGCAGCAAGCGCCGACGGCGTAAACACGTCGGCGTCGCCGCGGTGAAGGTAGTCGCTGGCAAGACCGGCGAACACGCAACACAGGCCCGCCTGGATCACCTCGCGTCGCCCCGCAAGCGGCGCCGGCATCGTCGGCTGCACGAATGCGAGCCAGAAACCGCGACGCATCAGGGCCGGATATCGCGGAAGTTCGCGACGCAGTCGTGGCGGCCGTGCGATTCCGGATGCGTGTCCGGTCGGCACAGTTGGACCGTGCCCATGCCAGCTTCCCTTGCCGCATCGAGTTCGGCTTCGACGTCGGACAGGAACAACATCTCCGAGGCCGCGACGCCAATCGCCGCGGCAATACGCCGATACGAATCCGCTTCGCGCTTGCCGCCACTGGTCGTGTCGAAATGGCCACGGAACCAGGGCAACAGGTCGCCGAATACCGAGTAGCCGAAGAACAGTTTCTGCGCCGCGATCGAGCCCGACGAATACACGTACAGCGGTACGCCGGCTGCATGCCAGGCACGCAACTGGTCGTAGGCATCGACATAGACATGCGCCGTGAAGTGGCGCTCGGCGTAGCCTGTTTCCCAGATCAGGCCTTGCAGCGTCTTCAGCGGCGTGGCCTTGCGGTCGATGTCGATCCAGTGCAGCAAGGTCGCGATCGCCGCCTCGTCATCCGCATCACCGGTCTCGGCGCGCACCGCGTCGAGCGCGGCGCGCACGTCCGGATCGGATGCATGAGTACGCACGTAGGCCGGCAGGCGCTCGCACGCATACGGAAACAGCACGCGGTGAACGAAGTCGATGGCGCTGGTGGTGCCTTCGATGTCGGTGAGGACGATGCGTGCCATCAGTTCTCGTACCGCGGGAAGCGTTGCGCGATGTCGTCGCCGGTGAAGTTCGCGACCCAGCCTTCGACATTGCTGAAGATGCGGATCGCGATGAAGTGCGGATGCGGACCCATGTCGAACCAGTGCCGGGTGTTGTCGGGCACGCTGATCAGATCACCCTGCTCGCACAGCACTTCGAACACGCGCGTGTCGAGGTGCAGGGTGAACAGGCCCGAACCGGCGACGAAGAAACGCACCTCGTCCTCGCTGTGGCGATGTTCGTTCAGGAATTTCTGCCGCAACGCATCCTTCTGCGGGTGATCGTGGCTCAGGCTGATCACGTCCACGGCCTTGTAGTCTTTCTCGGCCATGATGCGGTCGATATCCGGACGATACGCGGTGATCACTTCGTCCGGCGTCGCACCCGGCTGCACCGGCGCGTGCGCGGCCCAGCGTTCGAAGCGCACGGCTTCGCGGGCCAGCAGTTCGGCGATCAGGGCGTGATCCCGGGTTTCGGTGATGACGGTCGTGGCGTCGGACTCGTTGAAGATGCGAAGTCGGCTCATCGGCGCAGGTTCCACAGATCAAGCTCGCAGGCGAGCAGGAATTCGAAGGCATCGAGATGGCGGCGGGCTTCCTTGAGGTCGCGACCCCAGGCGTAAATGCCGTGGCCGTCGATCAGGTAGCCATGCAGCGGCAGCTCGCGTTTCAGGCAGGGTTCGATCAGCGCTGCCAGCGCCGGCATGTCCTGCGAATTCGGCAGCACCGGCAGCCGCATGGTCGCTTCGTGGGTGTCATAGCCTCGGAACGCCTTCAGCAATTCGTAGCCGGCAAGCACGATCTCGCCCCGGTCGGCGAACAGGCGCGACGACACGGTCTGTACCCGAGAATGGGTGTGCAAGACGCAACCGATGTTCGCGTCGTGCACGTACAGCTGGGTATGCAGGAGGGTTTCGGCGGATGGTCGATGTTCGGAACCGACCGCGCGGCCGTCAAAATCGACGACCATGAAGTCGTCGACGCCGAGCCGGCCCTTGTCGCGACCCGAAATGGTGATGACCGCCGAAACGTCGTCGAGGCGCGAGGAGAAGTTGCTGCTCGTCGCCGGTGTCCAGCCCAGTTGCGCGAGTTCGCGGGCGGCGTCGGCCAGTGCTTGCGCTGCGTATTGAAAACCATTCGCATCAAGGGTTTGCATAGGCTGAAGCATTCTTGACCGGGATCAAACGAGGGCGCGCGACTATACCCGAAGATGGTGCATCATCCGTCCCGGACAAGTCCCCAGAAGGAGTCGCTACATGAACGAGATCAAGACCAGCCGCCGCCAGTTCCTGGCCATCGGCGTGACCGCCGTTGCCGCTGCCGCCATCGCCCCGCGCGTCGCCCGCGCCCAGGGCGCATTGCCGCAGATCGACGAGGCTGATCCGACCGCTGCTGCACTCGGTTACAAGCACGACAGCAGCAAGGTCGATGCCGCGAAATATCCGAATCACAAGCCGACGCAGGCCTGCGCGAATTGCAAGCTGGTGCAGGGGGCTGATGCCGATGCATGGCGTCCGTGCAGCATCTTCCCGGGCAAGACCGTCAATGCGAAGGGTTGGTGCGCGGCCTACGCCGCCAAGGCATGATCGACGTCGAACGAGGCGACGCCCTGCGCCGCCTCTGCTAGTTTTCACGGCATGGATGTCGTGAGCCTGTTGATCGGAATGCTCATCGGCGCTGCCCTCGTGGCCGCGCCGATGTCGTTTTGGGCGGCGCGCCATGCGCAGCGACGATTCGATGCCGGTCGCGTCAGCCGCGACGACGATTTCGCTGGACTGGAAGCGCGCCTCGGCAGCAGCGAGAAGGCCCTCCAGGAGGCGCGCGTCGTGGCTCAGGCCGCGGCGGAGGCACGCGCGGCGCTCGCGGCGCGCATGGACGAGTCGGCCAGTGCCCACGCCGAAAAGCTGCGCTGGATCGACGCCGCCCGCGAGCAACTGGCGCAGCAGTTCCAGTCAATCGCGGCATCCATTCTCGATGCCAAGTCCGAGCGGTTTGCCGCGAGCAACAACGAACAGGTCGGCGCGTTGATGGCGCCGCTGCGCGAGCAGTTGCAGCAGTTCCAGCAACTGGTCGTCGAATCGCGCGCGCAGGAAGGCGAGAGCCGAGCGGTGCTGCGTACCGAAATCGTCCAACTCCGTCAGATGAACGAGCGTCTGAGCGGCGACGCGATGAACCTGGCGCGGGCACTGACCGGCGACACCAAGAGTCAGGGCGCCTGGGGTGAATTGGTGCTGGAACGCCTGCTCGAGGCGTCCGGGTTGAGCGAAGGTCGCGACTACGAGACGCAGGTGGTGTTGCGCGACGAAGGCAATGAAACCCGCCGCCCCGATGTGGTCGTGCGCTTGCCTGGCGGTCGCGATGTGGTGATCGATGCCAAGGTGTCGCTGACGGCATTCGAACGCTGGTGCAATGACACGGATGCGGCCGCGCGCGACAGGCACCTGGCCGAGCATCTCGGTTCGATGCGTCGGCATATCGACGACCTGGGCAAGCGCGGCTATGCGCGATCGAGCGGCCTCGCGTCGAACGGCATCGTGCTGATGTTCGTGCCGATCGAGGCGGCCTATCTGGAAGCGATCCGGGTCGATCCCAAACTGTATGAACTGGCTTTGCGCAGCGATGTCGTCGTGGTCAGTCCGGGCATGCTGCTCGGCGTGTTGCGCACCGTCGATCATGTCTGGAAGGCCGAGGCGCGCAGTCGCAATGCCGAGAAGATCGCCGAGCGCGCCGGTCTGCTGTACGACAAGTTCGCGGCGTTCGTGCAGGACTTGCAGCGCGCATCGGAGCAGGTCGGCAAGGCGCGCGAGAGCATCGATACCGCGATCGGCAAACTCGCGACCGGGCGTGGACATCTGGTCGGGCAAGTCGAAAAGCTTCGTCAACTCGGCGCCCGCAGCAGCCGCGACCTGCGCAATCTGCTGCCGATCGCCGACAATGACGAGGACGACGGCGAGGGTGACGCGACATGAGCGATGTGGTGATCAACCAGGCGATGCTGGACCAGTTCCGCATGCTGGAGCGCGCCGGCAAGCCCGGCATCCTCGTGCAGATGATCGGCATGTTCGTGAAGGGCTCCGGCGATCAGATCACCGCATTGCTAGCCGCCAGCGATGCCGGGGATGTCGAGAAGCTGCGCGTGACCAGCCACACCCTGAAATCCAATGCCGCCAGTTTCGGTGCGGGCGATCTCGCCGACCTGTGTCGTGACATCGAGACCGACGCGCGCATGGGCGTCGGTCGCCTCGATCCGGATCGGCGCATGCGCCTGCTCGGCCTGCATGCCGCCAGTTGTGCGGCGTTGCAGCGCGAAATCGGCTGAGGTCAGCGCGTCCGGGCCAGCCAGCGTCGGGCCATGCGTCGGATCGACGGATCGATGTGCATGTCTTTGGCGATGCCCGACACCGGGCGCCACGTCATCGCGCGGGACTCGTCATTCGCGTTGAAGGCCTCCGATCCCGTGCAGCGCACGACGAAGCGCACGTCGTAATGCCAGTGCGCGGGTTCGCTCATGCGTGCCGGGATCTCGTGCGCGTCGAGATCGAAAATCGACGGATCGACCGAGAGCCCGTGCAGCCCGGTCTCTTCGTCGGCCTCGCGCAGCGCGACCTGCGGCAGGTTGGCATCGCCGTCGGCGTGGCCACCGGGCTGCAGCCAGCGGTCGAGCTTGCGATGGTGCATCAGCAGGGCACGCTCGCCGTCGGCGGACACCAGCCAGGCCGAGGCGGTGAAATGCGCCGGAAACGCATCGCGCCAGAGGCAGCGCGGTTCGGCGACGATCAGCTCGAGGAAGCGGATGCACGCGGCGCATTCGTCAGGTTCGCCGGAGGTGTAATGGCTCAATGCGGCCCGGAGTTCGAATGCGCTCATACCGAAAGTCGTGTCGGGGAAGGTGCGCCCGGTCACATTCGGGCTTGCCGCCTGCGGTGGGCAACAGTATGTTACCGGCGCTTTGCAGGGGCGGAGTCGCGACGGCGCAAGCCGGTCGACCTGTGGACTGCGCGCATGACCTGTCCGCCCGGGAGCGCTCCCGGGTGGCAGCAGTACGAATTCTCACGGGGAGCACCGAATGTTGTTCGAACGCGTCAAACCGCTGGACCAGATCCTCGAAGCGGCCGAAAAGAAAGGCCTCAAGCGCCAGCTCGGTGCATTTGACCTCACGATGCTCGGCATCGGCGCCATCATTGGCACCGGTATCTTCGTGCTCACTGCAGTGGCCGCCAACAAGGCGGGGCCGGGCATGATGTATTCGTTCGTCATCGCCGGCATCGTCTGCGCCTTGACCGCACTGATCTACGCCGAAATTGCTGCGATGGTGCCTGTCGCAGGCTCCGCATACACCTATTCCTATGCAGTGCTCGGCGAGTTGATCGCGTGGATGGTCGGTTGGGCGCTGATTCTCGAATACGCGGTGGCCGCCGGTGCCGTGGCCGTGGGCTGGTCCGGGTATGCGAACGGCTTCCTGCGGGAGATCGGTTTCGGTTTGCCCGTGGCATTGACGGCCGGTCCGGGGGACACCATCACGCTGGCCGATGGCACGACCGCGAACGGCGCGTTCAACCTGATCGCCTGCCTGATTTCGTTGCTGATCACCTGGTTGCTGGTCATCGGTACGTCGAAGAGCGCGAAAGTCACTGCGGTGCTGGTGCTGGTCAAGATCGCTGCACTGATCGCGTTCGTGGCGGTGGCCCTGCCGGCCGTCGATGGCGCGAATTTCGAACCGATGCTGCCGAATGGCTGGGGTACGCCGCTGTCCGGTACCGGTGTGCTCGGTGCCGCGGCGTCGATCTTCTTCGCCTACGTCGGTTTCGATGCCGTTTCGACCGCTGCGGAAGAAACCAAGGATCCGAACCGCAATATCCCGATCGGGCTGATTGGTTCCCTGGCGATCTGCACGGTCTTCTACCTGCTGGTGTCCTACGCGGCCATCGGCACCACCGGCGCACAGCCGGGCGGGGCGCTCTCGCAGTCCAAGGAGCCCTTGGCCTTTGTCCTGCGCAACCTCGGCTGGCCGAGTCTTGGCAACTGGGTCGGCATCGCCGCGATCGTTGCGCTGCCTTCGGTCATCCTGATGATGATCTATGGTCAGACACGCATCCTGTTCACGATGTCGCGTGATGGCCTGATGCCGAAGATGTTCTCGGACGTGCATCCGCGTTTCTTCACGCCGCACAAGGTCACGATCGTCACTGGCATCGCGGTGTCCCTGTTTGCCGCCATGTTTCCGGTTGATGCGTTGGCCGACATCTCGAACTCGGGCACCTTGTTCGCCTTCTTTGTCGTGGCCGCCGGCGTGATGCTACTGCGCCTGCGCGAACCTGGCCGAAACCGTCCGTTCAAGACGCCGCTGGTCTGGATCGTCGGCCCATTGGCCATGGCAGGTTGCGCGTTGCTGTTCGTGAGCCTCGGCTGGTACACGATCAAGCTGTTCCTGATCTGGGCAGTGATTGGTCTGATCGTGTATTTTGCCTACGCCCGCTCGCGCAGCATCCTCGCGCACGGCGAGCGCAAGTAGTCGGGTTTCAGTGCGTCCGTAGCTCAGCTGGATAGAGCACCGGGCTTCGAACCCGGTGGTCGGGGGTTCGAGTCCCTCCGGGCGCGCCAGTAAAAATCGAGAAGGGTCATTGGGTTCCGCTCAATGGCCCTTCTTTTTTCCGGACTGGAATGTCGCGCAGACCGTGACCGCCATGAACGACGCGATCACGCATAGTGCGAGTGGCGGCGGCTACACCGGCGTCAGCATTGCCAATGTCACGGCGAACATCACCGACAACGACACGCTGAGCGTCGATCTGGTAGTCACCAGTGCCTTGATCACCGGCCAGATCGGACCCGGACAGCGCATCACCTACGAGGTCTTGGGCGACAACCTGACGGTGGGGGCCGACGTTGCCACTGCCCAATTCGTGTTCAGCTTGCCGCCCAGCTTGACCAATGTCTCGTGGATCTGCGTCGCTGATGTGGGCGCGTCGTGCCCGCCGGGAGGCAATGGTGCGCCGTCGCATGGCGTCAGCCTGAACGGCGGTACGGGCTTGGCCTATCTGATCAGCGCGGATGTGCCGGGGTCGGCGCTGGAGGGTGACGACATCGCCACGACTGCCACGATTTCGGTCACGACGCCTTATGTCGACAGTTTGCCGGGCAACAACACCGATACGACCTTGGACGAGGTTGGTCCGGACAGCCTGTTTATCGACGGCTTCGAGACGGTTTTGCCGCGCGTGCCGTATCCCTACGTGCCGGCGGTGCAATGAGTCCGACGATCTGAGTCAGGTCACTGGGGCGAACCACGCGTTCGCCCCGGGATCGCCACCATGACGCTGCGTCCGGCAGCGCCAGCAAACCGCCTGCACTTTGCAAGCCGGGCTCGGGGATAATGGCGACCTTTGCTGGAGGTCCGATGGCGGCGCGGGTTCTCGATGGAAAGCGGATCGCGGACGAGGTGCTGAACGGCATCGCCGGGCGCGTGCGGGCGCGGGTGACGCGCGGGCAGCGTCGGCCGGGTCTGGCGGTTGTGCTGGTCGGCCAGGATCCGGCTTCGTCCGTTTACGTCCGCAACAAGCGCCGCGCCTGTGAGCGCGTCGGTTTCGTGACCAAGGACTTCGACTTGCCGGCAACGATCGACAGTGCCGAACTTTATGCGCTGATCGACCGCCTCAATGCCGACCCCGAAGTGGATGGCATCCTCGTGCAACTGCCGCTGCCTGCCCACGTCGACGCCACCGACCTGATCCAGCGCATCCGCCCGGACAAGGATGTCGACGGCTTTCACGCCGAGAATGTCGGTCGCCTGGCGCTGCGTCAGCCAGGACTGCGCCCGTGTACGCCGAAGGGCATCATGACCCTGCTCGCGCACACCGACAAACCCGTCCGCGGACGCCATGCCGTGATTGTCGGCGTGTCGAATCATGTCGGTCGGCCCTTGCTGCTCGAATACCTGCTGGCGGGCGCCACGGTCACGGCCTGCCACCGCTTTACCCGTGACCTGGCGGAACAGGTCGCCCAGGCCGACCTGCTGACCGTGGCCGTGGGGAAACCCGGCCTGGTGAAGGGCGAGTGGGTGAAACCGGGGGCGGTGGTCATCGACGTCGGCATCAACCGGCTCGCGGACGGCTCCTTGACCGGCGATGTCGAGTACGCGGCCGCCGCGGCACGAGCGTCGTGGATCACCCCGGTGCCGGGGGGGGTAGGGCCGATGACGGTGGCGATGCTGATGCAGAACACCCTCGAAGCCACCGAGATGCGGGGCGATTGAGCCATTGTCATCCTCGCTCGCCTACAATCCACGCTCCCGATCAACGGTTCGTGCATGCCCGTGAATCCCCGACTACCGATCCTGGCGGCCGCACTGGTGGCGCTGTCCGGTTGTGCGGCCCTGGTCCAGCGCGCCGCCGATGGCCTGAGTGCCGGTCTCACGCAAGGCGTCAGCAACCATGACGACATCGAGACCGTTGCCGATGGCCTGCCGGCCTACCTGCTGCTGCTGGATGGACTCATCGAAGGCGATCCGCAGAATGCGTCGCTGCTGCTCTCGGCGGCGAAACTCTATGGCACCTATGCCGGCGGCTTCGTGGTCGATGGCGACCGGGTGAAGCGCTTGTCCGATCGCAGCTTCGCCTATGCCAAGCGCGGCATCTGCGCCCGTGACGACGCTTTTTGCCGCCAGTTCGACGACAAGGATTTCGATCGTTTCAATGCCTTCGTCGTCGAACATATCGGCCCGGACGACATCGATGCCGTCTACATCCTGGCGACCAGCTGGGTCGGCTGGCTTCGCGCCGACAGCGCCGATTTCGATCGCGTCGCCGATCTGCCGCGGATCGAGGCGCTGCTGAATCGGGTCGACGCGCTGTCGCCGGCCCACGATCACGGCAATGTGCTGGCCTACCTCGGCGTGCTCGACTGCCTGCGTCCTGAATCGCTGGGTGGTCGTCCGGCGCGCGGCCAGCAGCGCCTCGCCGCGGCCGATGCCGTCGATGCGGGCAAGAATCTGCTACCGAAGGTGCTGAATTCGGAATACTGCGCGCGTCTCCTGTTCGATCAGGAGGCCCATGACCGCATGCTCGCGGAAGTGCTGGCGGCGGACGCGAACGTTCCCGGCCTGACCTTGTCGAACACCATTGCAAAACGCCGTGCGGCCGAACTGGTCGAATCCGGCAAGGATTATTTCTGAGGAACTCCCGATGCTGAAGCGTCTCATGATCGCGATCGTCGCATTGGCCGCCACCGCGGCCGAAGCGCAAACCCTGAAAATCGCCACGCTGGCGCCGGAAGGCACGGTGTGGATGAAGGAAATGCGCGCGGCCGGCGCGAGCATCAAGTCCCGGACCGCGGGCCGGGTCGAGGTGAAATTCTTCCCTGGTGGCGTGATGGGCAACGACACTGCGGTGTTGCGAAAGATCAAGCTCGGCCAATTGCAGGGCGGGGCGCTGTCCGGGGCCGAGCTGTCGCCGATCTATCGCGACGCCAGCATCTACAGCTTGCCGTTTATCTTCAACGATCTCGCCGAAGTCGACTACGTGCGCGGCAAGATCGATCCGCTGCTGCGTGCCGGCTTCGAGAAGTCCGGCTTGGTCGCGGTCGGCCTGTCCGGCGGCGGCTTTGCCTATCTGATGAGCACCAAGCCGATCGCGAACAAGGACGATCTGCGCGCGACAAAGGTGTGGGTGCCGCAGAACGACCGCATCGCCCAGGTCGCGTTCGAAAAGGCCGGGGTCAATCCGATCGCGTTGCCGCTGGGCGACGTCAACACCTCGTTGCAGACGGGTCTGCTGGAAACCGTCGGCATCACCACCAGCGGCGCGATCGCGTTCCAGTGGCACACCAAGGTGAAGCATGCGGTCGACTTGCCGCTGACCTACGTGATCGGCGTGCTTGCGATCGATCAGAAAGCGTTCAATCGCGTCACCGCGGCCGACCAGCCGATCGTGCGCGAGGAATTCGCGAAGGCGTTTGCCGAACTCGACGCCGCAGGCAAGCGCGATAACGAGTCAGCACGCGCTGCGCTGACCAAGCAGGGCATCGTGTTCAAGGTGCCGAGTGCCGACGAGATCGGCTATTGGCACGGCATCGGCGAGCAGACCTTGAAGCAGATGCTCGCGAACAACGAGATTTCGAAGGAGTTGCTCGACGCCATCCTGCAGGCGCGCGCCGAGTATCGGGCCAAAACGGCGCCGGCGGCAGGTGCGAAGCCGTGAAATCCGGCATCGGCGGTGCGCTCAGGCTCATCAACACCGTCGAGAACGTGTTGATCGCCGCGCTGGCCTTGGCGCTGATCGTGCTGTCCGGGCTGCAGATCGTGTTGCGTCTGCTCGACCACGGGTTGATCTGGCTCGACCCGCTGCTGCGCGTGCTGGTGATCTGGGTCGCCTTGCTCGGTGCCGTCGCGGCGGCGCGCAGCGACAAGCACATCAGTCTGGACGTGGTCGGCAAGTTGCTGCACGGCAAGGCCCTGCGTGTCGCGCGCGTGTTCGCGTTCGGCTTCGCCTCGTTGATGTCGTTCGCGCTGTTGCGCGCCTCGCTCGGCCTGATCGAGATCGACCGCGAATCGGCCACGATGTTGTTCGGCACGGTGCCGACCTGGTGGGCCGAACTGATCCTCCCGTTCGCGTTCGGAATGCTGACGCTGCGCTTCGCGTTGCGTGCGTTCGCGGTACCTGAACGATCGGTGATGGCGCCATGACGACGCTGCTGATTGCGTTGCTGATCCTGCTTCTGGCAGCGCTGGGTGCGCCCTTGTTTGCCTTGGTCGCTGCTGTCGCCTGGCTCGGCCTGCACTCGGCCGGTTATGACGAAACCCTGCTCGCGGCACAGTTCTGGAGTCTCACCGAGATGCCGGTGCTGATCGCGATTCCGCTGTTCACGCTGGCCGGGTACCTGCTCAGCGAGAGCAAGGCGCCACAGCGATTGTTGCGTCTGTCCGAGGCTTTGCTCGGTTGGTTGCATGGGGGCTTGGCGATCGTTGCGCTGCTCGTCTGCGCATTCTTCACCGCCTTCACCGGTGCCTCCGGCGTCACCATCATCGCCTTCGGTGCGTTGCTGCTGCCGGCCTTGCGCCAGGCGGGCTATCCCGAGCGTTTTTCCTATGGCGTGGTCACCACGGCACCCAGCCTCGGCATGCTGTTCGCGCCTTCGGTACCGCTGATCCTGTACGGCATTGTCGCGCAACAGCTCAGCACCACGCCCAGCGTCAGCATCAACGACATGTTCGCAGCCGGCGTGTTGCCGGGGCTGATGATGATTGCCGTCGTGTCGGCCTACAGCATGTGGCGTGCGCCAAAGCGCTCGCACGATATTCCGTTTTCGTTGGCCGAAGCGCGTGCCGCGGTATGGGACGCGCGCTGGGAATTGCCCTTGCCGGTCATCCTGATTGGTGGCGTCTACGGCGGCGTGTTCGCGACCTCCGAAGCCGCCGCCGTGGTTGCGCTGTACGTGTTGTTCGTCACCGTCGTGGTGCGGCGCGAGATCTCGCTGGTGCGATTGCCGTCGGTCCTGCGCGATTCGATGATGCTGGTGGGTGCGATCCTGCTCATCCTGGGCGTATCGCTGGCGCTGACCAACGTGATCATCGATGCCGAGATTCCGGCGCGGCTGATCGAATGGGTGAGCGCGCACGTCGACAGCAAGCTGGCCTTCCTGCTGCTGCTGAACCTGTTCCTGCTCCTGCTCGGGATGATGCTCGATGTGTTCTCGGCCACCGTCATCATGGTGCCGATCCTGCTGCCGATCGCGATGCACTACGGCGTGCACCCGGTGCATCTCGGCATCATGTTCCTGGCCAACATGGAAATCGGCTACTTCATGCCGCCGATGGGCATGAATCTCTTCATCGCCAGCTACCGTTTCGACAAGCCGGTGCTGACCCTGGCCCGTTCCTGCCTGCCGTTCTTCTGGCTGCTGCTGGGTTGCGTGCTGGTCATCACCTATTTCCCGTCGCTGTCGCTGGTCTGGATCGACTGAAACCAGCCGTCGTGGCAATTCGTGGGCAGCGCGCCGGGGCTCCGGCGCGAGCCGGCGCCAGCGGCTAAAATGCGCGATCTTTTTCGGGAGTGACCATGCGCATCCTGGCCGAAGCAATGACCTTCGACGACGTTTCCCTTGTCCCCGCCCATTCCATCGTCTTGCCGCGCGACGTGAATCTGGCGACACGCCTGGGGCCAAACCTGCTGCTGAACCTGCCGATCGTTGCTGCGGCGATGGACACCGTGACCGAATCGCGACTCGCGATCGCGATGGCCCAGCTCGGCGGTCTCGGCATCATCCACAAGAACATGACGGTCGAGCAGCAGGCGACCGAAGTCGCCCTGGTCAAGAAGTTCGAGGCCGGCGTCATCCGCGACCCGATCACGGTCGCGCCGGAAACCAGCATCCGCGATGTGCTGAGCCTGACCCGGGCACGCAATATCTCCGGGGTGCCGGTGGTCGAGGGCGGGCATCTGGTCGGTATCGTCACCAGCCGCGATCTGCGCTTCGAGACGCAACTGGATGAACCGGTCAGCCGCATCATGACCAAGCAGGATCGCCTGGTCACCGTGCGCGAAGGCGCCAGCGACGACGAGGTGCTGCAGTTGATGCACACGCACCGCATCGAGAAAGTGCTGGTCGTGAACGAGCAGTTCAAGCTGCGTGGCCTGATCACCGTGAAAGACATCCAGAAGGCGCGCGACAATCCGAACGCGGCCAAGGATTCGGCCGAGCGTCTGGCGGTCGGCGCCGCGGTCGGTACCGGCGGCGATACCGAGCAGCGTGTGTCTGCGCTGGTCGAAGCTGGCGTCGACGTGATCGTCGTCGACACTGCACATGGCCATTCGCAGGGCGTGCTCGAGCGCGTCGCCTGGGTCAAGAAGCAGTTTCCGAACCTGTGCGTGATCGGCGGGAACATCGTCACCGGCGAAGCGGCGATCGCGCTGGCCGATCATGGCGCCGATGCAGTCAAGGTCGGCATCGGCCCGGGTTCGATCTGCACCACGCGCATCGTGGCCGGTGTCGGCGTGCCGCAGATCACCGCGATCGACCTGGTCGCGACCGCATTGAAGGATCGCATCCCGCTGATTGCCGACGGTGGGATTCGTTATTCCGGCGACATCGGCAAGGCGATTGCCGCTGGTGCAAGCGCGGTGATGATTGGCGGCCTGTTCGCCGGCACCGAAGAGGCGCCGGGCGAGGTCGAACTGTTCCAGGGACGGTCCTACAAGAGTTATCGCGGCATGGGTTCGCTCGGCGCGATGCAGCAGGGCAGCAAGGATCGCTATTTCCAGGACGCGTCCGACGCCGACAAGCTGGTGCCCGAAGGGATCGAGGGCCGTGTGCCGTATCGCGGTCCGCTGCGCAACATCGTGCACCAGTTGGCCGGTGGCTTGCGTGCGTCGATGGGCTATGTCGGTTGCGCCTCGATCGCCGAGATGCGCACGAAGCCGATGTTCGTCCGCGTCAGCGCGGCCGGGATGCGCGAGTCGCACGTGCACGACGTGACGATCACCAAGGAACCGCCGAATTACCGGATGCAGTAGGGACCATGACCGATATCCATCACGACAAGATCCTGATTCTCGACTTCGGTGCTCAGTACACGCAGTTGATCGCGCGACGCGTGCGCGAGATCGGCGTGTATTGCGAAATCTGGGCCTGGGATCGTGCCGCCGGACGCATCGCCGATTTTGCTCCGACCGGCATCATCCTCAGCGGCGGCCCCGAATCGGTGACCGAGGCGAATTCGCCGCGTGCGCCGGACGAAGTGTTCGCGCTCGGCGTGCCGGTGCTCGGCATCTGCTACGGCATGCAGACCATGGCCGAACAGCTCGGCGGCAAGGTCGAGAGCGGTCACAACCGCGAGTTCGGACTGGCGCGGTTCCGCATCGATCGCGCCAATCCGCTGCTGCAGGCCGAGGGTGATGCGTTCACCGCGTGGATGTCGCATGGCGATCGCGTCGTGCGTATCCCCGAGGGCTTCGCGACGATCGGTGCGACCGATGATTTGCCGATCGCCGCGATGATGGATGAAGCGCGCCGCTTTTACGCGGTGCAGTTCCATCCCGAAGTCACGCACACGCAATTCGGCACCGAATTGCTGCGTCGCTTCGTCGTCGACCTGTGCGGCTGCGCGACGCAATGGACCAGCGCCAACATCATCGAGGACGCGATTGCGCGCGTGCGCGCCCACGTCGGCACTCAGAAGGTGTTGCTCGGGCTCTCGGGCGGTGTCGATTCCTCGGTCGTCGCGGCCCTGCTGGAACGCGCGATCGGTGATCAACTTGTTTGCGTCTTCGTCGACACCGGCCTGCTGCGTCATCGCGAGGGCGACCAGGTCATGGCGACCATGGCGGAGCACATGGGCGTCAACGTCATCCGCGTCAATGCCGCGGATCGCTACTTCGCCGAACTCAAGGGCGTTGACGATCCGGAGGCCAAGCGCAAGATCATCGGTCGTCTGTTCGTGGAGATCTTCGAAGAGGAATCGAACAAGCTCGAGGGCGTCGCCTTTCTGGCTCAGGGCACGATCTATCCGGACGTGATCGAATCCGCTGGTTCCGCGACCGGCAAGGCGCATGTCATCAAGTCGCACCATAACGTCGGTGGCCTGCCCGAGCGCATGCACCTCAAGCTGGTCGAGCCGCTACGCGAACTGTTCAAGGACGAGGTGCGGCGCATTGGTGTCGAACTCGGCCTGCCGCGCGAGATGGTGTATCGGCATCCGTTCCCGGGACCGGGCCTCGGCGTACGCATCCTCGGCGAAGTGACGCGCGAAGCCGCCGATACGCTGGCCCGTGCCGATGCCATCTTCATCGAGGAACTGCGCAAGCACGACTGGTACGACCGTGTCAGCCAGGCTTTCGCGGTCTGGTTGCCGGTGCGTTCGGTCGGCGTCGTCGGCGATGCGCGCGCCTACGAACCCGTGGTCGCGTTGCGCGCGGTAGAAACCATCGACTTCATGACCGCGCACTGGGCGCATCTTCCGTATGAGCTGCTCGACCATGTCGCGCGCCGCATCGTCAACGAAGTCCGCGGCATCTCCCGCGTCGTCTACGACATTTCCGGCAAGCCGCCGGCGACGATCGAGTGGGAATGACCGCAACGCAATCCGCGATCGACGCGCACTGGATGCAGCACGCACTGCATCTGGCCGAGCTCGCCGACACCCGGGATGGCGAGATTCCGGTGGGCGCGGTGATCGTCGATCAACGTGGGCAGGCGATCGCCGAAGGTTCGAACCGCGTGATCAGCGACTGCGATCCGAGTGCGCATGCCGAAATCGTCGCGTTGCGCATGGCCGGTCGGCACGAAGGGAACTATCGATTGCCCGGCACGACCCTGTACGTGACGCTGGAGCCCTGCGCGATGTGCGCGATGGCGATGGTGCATGCGCGCGTGCATCGCGTCGTCTTTGCGGCGCGTGATCCCAAGACTGGTGCTGCCGGCAGCGTGTTCGACCTGCTGGCGTCGCCGGTGCACAACCATCGCGTCGAGGTGAGCGAGGGCGTACTGGCCGACGAATCCAGCCGAATGCTGACGAATTATTTCCGTCGCAAACGCGGCAAGGCTGAGCTCTAATCCGCGTCCTGAGCTACTGGAATCGCGCATGACCATGGCCAATGACCAACACCTGATCTGGATCGACCTGGAAATGACCGGGCTGGATCCGGACAGCGATTCGATCCTCGAGATCGCCACGCTGGTGACCGACAGCGACCTGAATGTCCTCGCCGAGGGGCCCGAGTTCGCGATCTCGCACCCGTTGCCACGGCTCGAAGCGATGGACGAGTGGAACCGCACCACCCATGCGAAGACCGGCCTGTGGCAGCGCGTGCTCGAATCGTCGGTGACGATGGCCGAAGCCGAGGCCGACACCCTCCGTTTCCTTGAAGCCTGGGTGCCGAAAGGGAAGTCGCCGATCTGCGGCAATTCGATCTGCCAGGACCGCCGTTTCCTCGTGCGCTGCATGCCGCAGCTCGAGGACCATTTCCACTACCGCAATCTGGATGTGTCGACGCTCAAGGAACTGGTGCGCCGCTGGAATCCCGCACTCCTTGACGGATTCAGGAAGGAAGGCACGCACACCGCACTCAGCGACATCCGCGAATCGGTCGCCGAACTGCGCTATTACCGGCAGTTCATGGGCCGCCTTGGTGGCGTGAACTAGAGCTTGCGAACGAAGAAGCTGTCGCAGCTGAAGTGGCCGGTTCGTCCAAGCGGGTTCTTGACCGGTTCGAACCCTGACATGCGGTAGAGCTTCTTGGCCGCGTCCATGCCGGTCAGTGTTTCCAGGTAGATGCGGTCGAAGCCGAATTCTCGGGCCTTGGCGATGCAAGTCTGCATCAACGCATTGCCGGCACCGAGTCCGCGCAGTGACGGCAGGAAGTACATCTTGCGCAATTCGCAGGTGTCGCCGTTGCCGCCGATCAGGGGCGCGATGCCGCCTCCCCCCATGACGACGCCCTCGTGTTCGACGACGAAATAGGCCGCGCGTGGAATCGAATAGGCCGAGGCCATATCGTCCACTTCGGCATCGTGGATCGCGAAGCCCGGGCCGTCGGCACCGAATTCGGGCATGACCGAGCGGATGATGGCGGCGACGGCGGCATTGTCGGCCGGTTCGATCGGGCGAATGAGGTGGCTCATCCCCCGAGCGTGCCCAATCCTGGGCGATTGGGCAACTGCGGTCAGCCGGCGCTGCCGTGCAACCGCACGAAATCGACCAGTTCCTCGGGTGAAATCGGGCGCGAGAACAAATAGCCCTGCGCCAGGGTCGTGCCCTGGCGCACGAGGAACTGGCGCTGGGTCTCCGTCTCGACGCCTTCGGCCACCACCAGCATGCCGAGACTCTGGGCAATGCGGATGATGGCTTCGCAGATCGCGGTGTCGGTGGGCGTGGCCGGGATGCCCTGCATGAAATGGTGGCTGATCTTGAGTCCGTCGAACGGCAGCCGGCGCAGGTAGTTCAGCGCCGAATAGCCTTCGCCGAAGTCATCGATGACCAGCGATACGCCGAGCGCCTTGATCGCGTTGAAGATGTCGAGCGTGTCCGGCACATCCTCGACTAGCACGCGCTCGGTCATTTCGAGTTCCAGCGCATCGCCGTCGAGGCCGTGGTCGTGCAAGGCCGAGGCGACCACTTCCGGCAGGTTGTCGCTCAGGAACTGGCGATACGACACGTTGACCGCGACCCGCGGCACGGCGATGCCGGCATCCCGCCAGGCCCGCAGTTGCCGGCAGGCTTCGCGGATCACCCAGGCACCGATGCGCACGATGTCGCCGGTGTTTTCGGCATGCGAAATGAACAGGTCCGGCGCCAATTCGCCGAGCATGCGGTTGCGCCAGCGGATCAGTGCTTCGGCGGCCGTGACCTTGCCACTGACCAGATCCACCTGCGGCTGGTAGCGCAGGTAGAACTCCTGATTGTCGAGCGCCCGTCGCAGCTGCGTCTCGACCAGCAGGCGGTCGGTGAGCTTGCGCGCCAGTGCCGGCGTGAACGCTTGCCAGTTGTTGCGGCCCCTGCGCTTGGCATCGAACATCGCCGCGTCGGCGTGATTGATGAGCTGCTGGATGGTCGCGCCATCTTGCGGATACTGGGCGATGCCGACCGACGCGGTGATCGAGAATTCCTCGCCGCTGTGCGGGAACGGTTCGGCGAAGGCCTCGGTGATGCGCAGGGCCATGTCGCGCGGCAAGTGATCGCCGGGGCAGGGCGCGATCATCGCCATGAATTCGTCGCCGCCAAAACGCGCGAGCAGCGTCTCGGCCCCCACCGCGCGCCGCAAGCGCTGCGCCGCCGCGACCAGCAGGCCATCGCCGGCGGCATGGCCGAGCAGATCGTTGATCACCTTGAAGCGATCGAGATCGACATAGAGCAGGGCCGGGCCGGTGCCCGGCTGCGCTTCGTCCAGAGCCAGTGCCAGCTGGCGCATCAGCGCATCGCGGTTGCTCAGGCCAGTGAGCGGATCGGTCAGCGCCTGGCGCCGCAACTGTTCTTCCTGGCGCTTGCGCGAGGTGATGTCCTGCGCCGTGCCGATCACGCTCTCGACGACGCCGCGCTGAAGTTGTGGCTGACCGATCACGCGCAGCCAGCGCCGCTGCCCGTTCATCGTCACGACCCGCAATTCGAGATCGAAGGCATCGTTGCGCAGCCGTGCCGCGTCCATCGCATTGCGCATGCGCTCGCGGTCGCCGGGCACGAACAAGGCATAGACGCCGTCGCGGTCCAGCCGGCCTTCGCCGGGCAATTCGAGCAGGCGATGCAGTTCGCGCGATCCGTACATGCGGTCGCGACGGAAGTCGTAATGCCAGCCACCGATGCTGGCCAGCGACTGGACTTCGTCGAACAGCATCGATTCGAGCTTGAGCGCAGTGACATCGCTGAACATCGTGATGACCTGGAAGGCGCCCGCTTCGCCTTCACGGTGTTGCGGCACGGCGGTCACCGAGAACCAGGAATAGCCGCCCAGCGCCGGACTGTTGATGCCGATCACGGTCGAATCGATGGCCCGTCCTTCCGAGAGCGCACGATTCGGCGGCAAGGCCGACGGTTTCAGCGGCTGGCCATGCTCGTCGACGAAGCGCCAGTCCGCCACGCTCAGCGTTTCCGCGCTCAAGTCCGCTTCCGACATCCCGAGCATGCGTTCGGCCGCGGCATTGGCCGACAGCACGCGGCCATTGCGGTCCTGCACCAGGATGCCCTTGTCGATGGCATCGAGCAGTTCCCGGTAGCGGCGCTCGGAATCGCGCAACTCGCGTTCCGCGGCATGGCGCGCGCTGACATCGCGGACGACCGCGATGATGCGCATGTCGTCGCCGTCGAGAAACATGCGCGAATGCGCCTCGATCGGAAAATAATGGCCGTCGCCATGGCGATTGGTGGTTTCGACGGTTTCGGTGCGCCCGACCTGGAAGGTGTCGAACAACTGCGGGATGTAACCGTCCGGCAGCGCCGGGTTCAGGTCCTGGATGCGCAATCGCCGCAGCTGGTCGAGCGGATAGCCATAGACCGATTCGGCGGTCTTGTTGGCTTCGAGGATATGCCCGTGGCGGTCATGCACGGTGACCGCCTCGGGCACTGCATCGAGCAGACTGCGGTAGCGCGATTCGAGCGCGTCACTGGCACGCAGCAGGGCCTCGATGCGCTCGCGCGTGCGCCGCAGCGGGATCGCCGCCGGCTCGTCCACGGCGAGGGCCGCAATGGCATCGGCGAGACGCGCAATCGCATCCTCCCAAGCCTGCTTGATCGTCGTCTGGGCGGACGTCATATCGCGGTTCGCATCTGGCTTCATGACCGGGCCACTGGCTCCCGAACAGCGAAAACTGTGACGAAGATAACACTTTGGCCGACCTCGGGGCGGCTACGCCCCCAGGGCGTTTTCAATATGTGTCATCAGTGCGCGATCGCAGTCCGGATGGTCGACGAGGTCGTTCAGGCCGCGATCGACACGGTCGCGGAAGTCGGCGCGGAAGTCGCCGTCGCCGATGCGCTGCAACGCGAGTTCGGCCAGTTCCTCGGGCGAGTCGGCCTGCGCGCCTTCAATGCCGAGCAGGCGCAGCATCGTGGCGCATTGGCGGCCACGCATGAATTCGCCGGCACAGGTCACGATCGGCAGGCCGGCACGCAGGGCGTCCAGCGCCGAGTTTCCGCCTGACCAGCCCAGGGTATCGATCATCAGATCGCAGCTGGCGATCGTTTCGAGGAAGCGGGTCCGGGACAGTTCCGGCAGGAAATGCAGACGCTTCGCCGCAGCGGCGCCCACGGCACGACTCAGGCGCGCGCGAAACCGTGCGGCATCCGCGGTCAGATCGGCGCCGAAGAAGGCGAGGCGCAACGTGCCATCGCCATCGAGCAGTCGCGCGTAGATCGGATCGTTGTCCGGCAACACCTTGAAGATCGATTGCGGGACCACCGCCAAACGGCCCTCGGGCAAGCCGAGTTCGTATCGTGTCCGCAGCGCCGGCTTCGGCGGCAACGCGAAACGGGTGCCGAGACCGGGCAACGGCAGCAGGGTCTCGCGATACGCGGACGGCGCCTGTGCGGGTTCCATGTCGCCGCAGGTGAGGTAATGCGAGACGCGCGGCAGCCCGGACGTCACCGGATGTCCCCAGGCCATCCATTGCTGGCGACCCAGGCCTGCGGCCGCGGCCGCGAACAGGCGCTGGTCCATGCCGAGCTCGGGGAAGATCACCAGGTCCAGGTCGAGCGCCCGCACCTGCGCAATGAAATCGTCGACGTGTGGGCCGAGCAGATGGAAGGTGGGCGCGCGCGTCGCGAATTCCTTCGTCTGTCCGTCCTCGCGCGGACCGAATTGCACCAGATGCAGGTCCAGGTCCATGCCGGCGAGCAAGTCGATCCAGCGCCCGAAATAGGAACCGACCGTGCAGTAGTACCAGTTCGCCGATACCAGCCCGACGCGCTTGCGGCCGGGGCGGCGGCGTTCGTCGAGCGGTTTCAGTTGGCGACCCAACACCGAGGTCGCGAGATGCAGCCAGTCGCCGAAGTGGCTCTGGAGTTCGCGGTCGTCGCGGCCGTGATAGGCGAGCAGGAAGTTGCTCCATACCACCTGTGCGACCCGCGGTTCGCAGCGCAAGAGACGGGGTTCGTCGTAGTGACGGGTCAGGTCCTGCAAGCCTTGGGCAAATGCGGTGCGTACCTGGTCGAGTTCGCCGGCATCGAGCAGGGTGTCGGGCAGCGCCATCGCTCGGGTCAGCGCGATCTGCAGCTCCGGCGACCGCTCGCCCAAGCGGGCCGGGTCGGTGCAGCGGGCCAACAGCGGCTCGGCACTGCGGCGATGCACCATCGCGTCTCGCTGGGCGCCGACGATGGCTGCGACTCGCGCTTCGGTCGATTCGACGCTGGCGAGAAGACGGTCGGCGACATCGATCGCGCCACAGCGCGTGGCGATGCTGATGGCCGAATCGCGCAGATCGTCGGTGATGCGGGTTGCGCGCAATCGTGCGGCTGCGTCGTCGTCACGCCCGGCGTCGCTCAGGCAATCGGCGATCCCGAGAGAGACGGCTGGCTCCGGGGCTTCGCGATCCAGGGCTTCGTAGATCGGAAGCGCCGCCTGCGCGTCGCCCGCCCGGCGCAGCGAACCGGCCAGGTTGAAGCGGGCTTCGCGATGCGCAGGGAATACCGCCAAGGCCGCGCGCCACTCGCTCTCCGCCCTCGCGAACTGGCCGGATTCCAATGCGCGATTGCCGCGCCGGTTCAGGGTCGTCGCGAGGTTGCGACGGATCGCCGCGTCATCGGGTCGCAAGGCGTGCAGGGCTTGCAGGGCTTCCAGCAGGGCGTCGGCATCGTCCAGCTTGATCGCGGCATTGGCCTTGATCGACAGCGCCTGCAACTGACCGGGTTCGTGCGCGAGCACCCGTTCGACCTCGCGCAGTGCCGTCGCATAGTCGGTCGCGGCAAAGGCGGCATGGGCGCGCGCCAGCAGGTTCGCCGTCATGCGCACGCGGCAGCAGGCGCCAATGCGCGCCCGAGTTTCGAACCGTTGTCGCGGCCGAGTTCGGCGCTGATCCATTGCCCGGCGGCGACGAGTGCGTCGAGGTCGATGCCGGTCGCGAAGCCCATGCCGTGCAGCAGGTAGACCACGTCTTCGCTGGCGACGTTGCCGGTCGCGCCGTTCGCGTAGGGGCAGCCGCCGAGGCCGGCGACCGAGGCGTCGACGACGCGGACGCCGGCTTCGACGCAGGCGAACACGTTGGCCAGCGCCTGACCGCGGGTATCGTGGAAATGCACGGCGAGCGCGCCCATCGGCACCGCGTCGGCGACCGCGCGCAACATCGCGCGCGCCTTGGCTGGCGTGCCGATGCCGATGGTGTCGCCGAGCGAGACTTCGTAGCAGCCGAGTGCGTGGATGCGTTTGGCGACGCGCACCACGTCGCGCAGGTCGACGTCACCCTGATACGGGCAGCCGAGCACGGTCGAGACATAGCCACGCACCTTGACGCCGTCGTTGTGCGCGCGTTCGAGGATGGGCGCGAAGCGTTCGATCGATTCGTCGATGCTGGCGTTGATGTTCCGGCGGTTGAACGCCTCTGACGCCGCCGTGAACACCGCAACTTCACGCACGCCGACCGCAAGCGCGCGCTCGTAGCCCTGCAGGTTCGGCACCAGCACCGGGTAGTCGACGCCTTCGTGTTTCTGGATACCGGCATAGACTTCCGCGGCATCGGCCAGCTGCGGGATCCACTTCGGGCTGACGAAACTCGTGGCTTCGACGCTGCGGTGACCGGCGGCGGAGAGACGGTCGATCAGCGTGATCTTGGTCGCGGCCGGGACGATGGTCTTCTCGTTCTGCAGGCCGTCGCGCGGCCCGACTTCGACGATGCGGACGCTGTCATGGCTCACAGGCGGACTCATGCGCTCACTCATGGGGCTTGGGTTTGCCGTCGGTGGGTGCCGATTTCAAGAGGGCGCCGAGCTCTTTCGCAGTCTTGTCGTCGAGACGGCGAAGCTCGAAGAAGGCGCGATCGATCGGATCGAAACGCTTGAGCCAATCAGCAATGGCATCGCCATCGCCGCTGATCGTCGTGTTGACGTTGCAGTTGCCGTCCGTCCCGCACTGCGACTGCGAGCCCGACTCGACCTTGCCGCGCACCAGCCCTTCCGCGATGCGATGCGCTTCACGGCGCGGGTCGCCGTCGAACAGGTCGATGCGGTCGGTACGCACGACATAGCGCAACAGTGCAAAGCCTTCGCCCACCTCGCGCTTGCCGTCCGGGTTGTTCGGGACATCGGACACGGCCAGATAGCCGATGTCGCCGATACGGCGGAAGTCGAAACGCATCTGTGACGACAGGTCTTCTTGTTTGCGTTGGCCATCCGCGTCCGTCTCGACCGTGACCCAACGCGTGCAATCGTCGGACACATGCAGATGGAGCGCATCGTCGTTATCGCCGTCCACGGATTCTGCTTGGACGCGCCACCAGCCAGTAAAAGCCTGGTCACAGGCGATGACCTCGCCGGTCGGAATCGATTCGACGGTGAGTTGTTCGCAGCCCGACAGCGCGAACGCCGCAAGCGCAGCCAACAGAACGGGTTTGATCAGCGAGAAATTCATGCGGCCTCCACCTTGGCGAGCAGGACATCGGCTTCGACGAAATCGCCAGGCGTAGCGCGCAGGTCGACGACCTTGCCGGCATGCGGCGCGCGCAGCGTGATCTCCATCTTCATGGCTTCCATGATGACGAGCTCCTGGTTCGCCTCGACTGTCGCGTCGAGCGCGACCTTGACCGCGATGATGCGGCCCGGCATCGGTGCCTTGATCGCGTCGGCGCCATGCGTCACACCGGCTTCGAACGCGAACGGGCTGCTCGGGTGCAATCGGTAGCGGCGACCGTCGACGAAGGCCAGCCAGTCGTCTCCGGATCGACGCACGCGCACGCGCAGTGCGCGATCACCGAGGCGCGCGCTCAGCCATTCGCCGTCGTGCAGCGCGTGTTCGACCTCGACATGGCGGCCCTCGATATCGAGCGCGTATCGCCCGTTCGATCCGTGTGCCACGAGGACGAAGCGCTGGCCGCGCCATTCGAAACGCACCACGCGCTTGCCGACATGGCCGAGGCGCCAGGCGTCGGCGCGCGCCCATGGGCTGTGCGGATCGGCGCTCGCGCGGGCTGCATCAATGGCTGCGGCTTCCTCGGCCAGCAGTTCGGCGCACGCCGCCGCAATCATCGCGGGCTCGGGCAATTCGGTCGGCGTCGCCAGCACCTCGTCGAGATGACGATCGAGGTAACCGGTGTCGATGGTCGCGTTCGCGACTGCCGGGTGGCGGATCAGTTGTTCGAGGAAGTCGATGTTCGACTTCGGGCCGAGCACGTCACACTGCGCGAGCGCTTCGGCGAGGCGGCGCAATGCGGCCGGGCGATCGATGTCGTGCACGATCATCTTGGCGATCATCGGGTCGTAGAAGATCGAGACGGTGTCGCCTTCGATCACGCCGCCGTCGATGCGTACTCGGGCATCCGGCTGCGGCAGCGCGAGGCGTGTGATGCGACCGGAGCCGGGCAGGAAGCCGTGTTCCGGGTCTTCGGCATACAGCCGCACCTCGATGGCATGGCCGCGCGTGGTGACTTGATCCTGGCGCAGCGGCAATGGATCGCCTGCCGCGATCCGCAGCTGCCACTCGACCAGGTCGAGCCCGGTCACGAGTTCGGTCACCGGATGCTCGACCTGCAGGCGGGTGTTGATTTCCATGAAGTAGAAATCGCCGCGCGGACCGACGATGAACTCGACCGTTCCGGCATTGCGATAGTCGATGGCCTTGCCGGCGGCGACTGCGGCGGCACCCATTTGCGCGCGCAGTGCCGGCGTCAGGAAGGGCGAAGGCGATTCCTCGATGACCTTCTGGTAACGACGCTGCGCCGAACATTCGCGTTCGTTGAGGTGGATCACCTCGCCGTGCGCATCGCCGAAGATCTGGATCTCGATGTGGCGCGGGGTTTCGACATAGCGTTCGAGCAGCACGCGATCGCGGCCGAAGGCATTCTTGGCCTCGCGCTGGCAGCTCTCGAGATTCGCGGCGAATTCGCTTGATGCACGCACGATGCGCATGCCCTTGCCGCCGCCGCCGTGCGCGGCCTTGATCATCAGCGGATAACCGATGCGGTCGGCTTCGCGTTGCAGCAGCGCCGCATCCTGGTTCTCACCGGTGTAGCCAGGGACCACCGGCACGCCGTGGTCCTGCATCAGGTTCTTGGCGCCGGCCTTGGAGCCCATCTTGCGCATCGAGGCCGCGCCGGGGCCGATGAACACGAGACCGGTGGCTTCGACCGCTTCGGCGAAATCGGCATTCTCCGACAGAAAGCCGTAACCGGGATGGATCGCTTCTGCGCCCGTGCGTTTCGCAGCGTCGAGGATCACGTCGCCGCGCAGATAACTCTCGGCCGGGCGCGAACCGCCGATATGCACGGCTTCGTCGGCCTGGATCACGTGCTGCGCGTTCGCGTCGGCATCGGAATAGACGGCGACGGTGGCGATGCCGAGTCGACGGCAAGTGCGAATCACGCGACAGGCGATTTCGCCGCGGTTGGCGATCAGGACTTTGCGGAACACGAGGCGCTCCTTGCGGGGGCTGCGATTGTAGGGCTCAACCCACCCACCGCGGCGGGCGCTTGTCGAGGAATGAGGTGAGTCCTTCCTGTCCCTCGGCGGAGACGCGCAGGCGGGCGATGAGATCGGCGTTGTCGCGGTCGCGGGCCAGTTGCCATTCGGGGGTCATGCCGGCCTGGCGCAGCGCGAGTTGCTTGGCTTCGCGTTGCGCGACCGGTCCGCCCTTGCCGAGGAAGTGCAGGGCGCGCTCGACCGCGGCATCGAGCTCGCTCGCGGGCACGAGGTCGTGGATCAGGCCGGCGCGCAGCGCATAGTCGGCATCGAAGACTTCGCCGCTGACGAACAAGCGGCGAGCGTGGCGCAGTCCGATCGCCGCGACGACATACGGCGAGATCACTGCCGGCACCAGGCCGAGCTTCACTTCCGACAGCGAAAATTTGGCTTCCGGGACGCCGATCGCATGGTCGCAGCAGGCGATCAAACCGACTCCGCCGCCATAGGCCGAGCCGTTGACGCGCGCCACCGTCGGTTTCCCGAGATAGTTGAGCGTGCGCATCAATTCCGCCAGCTTGAGGGCATCGTCGCGATTTTCGTCAGCCGTGGCCTGGGCCATGCGCCGCATCCAGTTCAGGTCGGCTCCGGCGGAAAAGGTGTTGCCGGCGCCGGTCAGGACCACGGCGCGCACGCTGTCGTCGCCATCGAGCTGCTTCAACGCGGCCGTGAGTTCGGCGATCAGGGCATCGTCGAAGGCGTTGTGGACCGGCGCACGGTCGATGACCAGATCAGCCGTCGCGCCACGGCGTTCGATGCGTATGGACGAGGTCATGGCAGATCCGGTCGGGCAGGGCCGCGGATGATAGCGGCGCCGACCCATCAGCCGGATCGCGACGAACTGATTCAGGTCATCACTTCGCCCATGGTTGTGCGTATAATGCGAACCATTCTCATTTGTATCGGACGGACCCGTTCGTGAAACTGTCGGAATTGCCGCGCGGCGGCGGTGGCATCGTGATCGACGTGGAACCCAATGGACCGAATGACGCGATTGCGCGGCGCCTGCGCGATCTCGGCTTCGTTTCCGGCGAGGCGGTCAGCGTGCTGGCGTTCGGGCCGGTCGGGTCGGAACCGATCCTGGTGCGCATTGGCGACGCCCGCTTCGCGTTGCGGCGTGCCGAAGCGGCCCGCGTGCGCCTGCAGGATCAGACCCCATGAATGCCGCGCGCGCGACGGTCGCTCGGCAGATCGCCCTGGTCGGCAATCCGAACTGCGGCAAGACCGCGATGTTCAACCAGCTCACCGGTAGCCGCCAGAAAGTCGCGAACTATGCCGGCGTAACGGTCGAACGCAAGGAAGGACGCTTCACGACCGCGTCCGGACAGCAGGTGCGCGTGCTTGATCTGCCCGGTGCCTACAGTTTCGATGCGACCAGTCCGGATGAGCAGATCACGCGCGATGTCTGCAAGGGCCATCACCCGGAGGAACCGAAACCGGACCTGCTTGTCTGCGTGGCTGACGCCACCAATCTGCGCCTGCATCTGCGCTTCGTGCTGGAAGTGCGCCAGCTGGGCCAGCCGATGCTGCTGGCATTGAACATGATGGACGCGGCCGCGCGGCGTGGCATCCGCGTCGATATCGCCCGGTTGCAGGCGGAACTCGGCATTCCGGTGATTGCGACGATTGCCGTCAAGCGCAACGGCGTGGATGCATTGCGGAGCGCGATCGATACCGCGCCCCCGGCTGCACCAACGGTCATCCCGGCGCTCGATCTGCACGCGGAAACGCGACGGCTGATGCGCGCCGCGGTGCAATTGCCGGTGCAAAGCACGGCGGTGGAAGACGCGCTGGATCGTGTCGTGCTGCATCCGGTGTTCGGCCTCGCATTGCTGGCGACGATCATGTTCCTGATCTTCCAGGCCGTGTACGCCTGGGCGGCGCCGCTGATGGAAGCGATCGATGCGGGTACCGCGGCGTTGGCGGCCTGGGTCAACGCGACCCTGCCGGAAGGACCACTCGCCAGCCTGCTCGCCGACGGCATCATTGCCGGCCTTGGCGGTGTCGTGATCTTCCTGCCGCAAATCCTGATCCTGTTCGCCTTCATCCTGCTCCTGGAGGAGTCCGGCTATCTGCCGCGTGCGGCATTCCTGCTCGATCGCATGATGTCGGTCGCGGGCCTGTCCGGGCGCTCGTTCATTCCACTGCTGTCCAGTTTCGCCTGCGCGATTCCGGGGATCATGGCGACGCGTTCGATCCAGGATCCGCGCGATCGCATCGCCACAATCCTGGTCGCACCATTGATGACCTGCTCGGCGCGGCTGCCGGTGTACGCACTGCTGATCGGCGCATTCATTCCGCGCCAGAAAGTCGGCGGCGCATTCGAGTTGCAGGGATTGGTGCTGTTCGCGCTGTACATGGCCGGCGTGCTGAGCGCGCTGCTGGTGTCGTTCGTGATGAAGAAATTCCGGCGCGACAAGGGTGAACACGCGCTGTTGCTGGAGTTGCCGGCGTATCGCGTGCCGCACGTGCGCGACCTCGCGATCGGCCTGTACGAGCGCGGCATGATTTTCCTCAAGCGGGTCGGCGGCATCATCCTGGCGCTGACGGTGTTGCTGTGGTTCCTGCTGTCGTTTCCGGCTGCGCCGGCGGATGCCGTCGGGCCGGCGATCGATTACAGCTTCGCCGGTCGCATCGGTCATTTCATGGAGCCGGTGTTCGCGCCGCTCGGGTTCAACTGGCAGATCTGCATCGCGCTGATCCCGGGCCTGGCCGCGCGCGAGGTGGCGGTGTCGTCCCTCGCGACGGTCTACGCGCTGTCGGCGGCCAACGACGATGCGGCGATCGCGCAATTGACCGGCATCGTCGCGAACGAGTGGTCGCTGGCGACGGCGCTGTCACTGCTGGTCTGGTACGTGTACGCGCCGATGTGCCTGAGCACCCTGGCAGTGATCCGTCGCGAAACCAATGGCTGGAGGCACGTCGGCATCGCCGCCACCTATCTGTTCGGGCTCGCGTATCTCGCGTCGCTGATCACCTTCCAGTTGACGGCATGGCTGGCATGAGCGGTTACGACGCCATGCAATGGACGATCATCGTGCTGGCCATCGTCGCCAGCGCGATCTACGCCATGGGCAAACTCGCCCCGAATGCCGTGCGCCGAGCCCGCACGATGCTTGCGTTGATGTTCCTGCAACCGAACGCCGGCAGGTTCGAGCGACAACTCGGCCGCTGGCTTGCCCCGAAGCGGCAGTCGTCCGGCGCCTGCGGCAGCAACTCGTGCAACGGCTGCGGCGATGCCAAGCCGGCAGCGCCGACACGGCGAGCCGGCTAGAAGCGGTAGGCGAACATCAGCGTGACCACGTTGACCTTGTAGTTCGGGCTTTGTTCGCCGAGCAGGATGACATTCGCGAGCTGGTTCGCCTCGATGCCATCGAGCGCGAAATCGCTGGCGCGGAACTGTTCCTGCCACAACCTCGCCTGCAGGTCCCAGTCCGTGTTCATGTGGTACTTGCCGTAGACGCTGAGCGAACTCAGGTGCGTGTGATTGATCGGCAGCGGCGCCGAGGTAAGCAGGCTGCCGGTCGTCAGCGAGATCGCGTTGCGGGATTTCAGGTGCAGGTAGTCGGCGCCGACGTCGAACTTCCTGTCGACCACCGTCCAATGGGTGCCGGCGCCGTTCGAGTGCACGGCATCGCGATGGAAGGCTGACCAGGCGCGATTCGGGTTGTCGGCGTCGCCGACGCGGGTGCCGCCGCCGATGGACACGCCGTTCTGGTCGAGGTCCATCTTCTCGCGCGAATGGAACGCATAGATCGACCATGTGGCGGACGGCACGTAGGCGACGTCGACCGTGTAGACGCTGTTCCTGGCCGATGTCACGCCCAGTTCGGACTGGTCGTAGTCATCCTCGATCGTGGATGCATCGAGACTGATGTTCCATTGCTCATGCGGGGTGAAGCTCAGGTTCGCGCCGATGCGATCACGGACGCGATCGGCGAGGAAGAATCGGCGCAAGCCCGGCGGATTCTCGAACTGCCCGGGCACCGTGCTGGTGTAGCCCGGCGCATAGCCCGACAGGAACGGTTCGTTGCCGTGGTAGGTCGAGCCGCTGCGATCGGCACGTTCAAAGCGCAAGGCACCGCTGAACCAATCGGCGACGGCGTGGCGCAGGTTGATGCTGAACGCGGTTTCGTCGGCGCTTTCGCGTTCGGAATAGGTGCGTTCGGTCTCGCTGCGCGTCAGCGCCGCATTGACGTTCGTCGTGCGGCCCGCGTGCCAGGCGCCGTCCAGCTTCAGCTTGGTCGACTGATAGCTGTAGGGCTCGTTGAAGCGTCGGTTCGAACTGGTCGCGGACACGTTCTGGGTCGTCGAGTCGCCGCCGATGTAGACATACTCGTCCCGTGGCGTCTGGTTGTCGCGATCATCGAAATTGACCGAGGCATTCCAGGACAGTGCGGTGATCGGACGTCCGCCGATGCGCAGGCTGGCGACCGTGGTGTCGATCTTGCCATCCAGGGAATCGCGCGGCAGCGGCTGCGTGATCGATGCTGCGAGCACCGGATTCACGGTGTAGGGCAGGAACGGGTCGTCCTGGGTCATGCGGCCGACCGCCACGTTGCCGCTGGCACGCACGTCGTTGGCAAACGAATAGCCGCCGGTGATGCTGAACTGGTGGAACTGATTGTCGGGCGGCAGCGCCATCTGGCCTTCGCCGGTCGGAAAGCCGGCCGCGGCATTCCAGCCATTGATCGCGGTGTAAGGGTTTTGCCAGATCAGTGAAGCATTGCCGTCGTCGAACAGCGACACCAGATACTTGAACTCGAGTTGCCGATGATCGTCGGCATAACTCAGCGTCACGTCGGCCTCGCGGGTGTCGTAGTCGATCGGCTCGGGCAGGATCACTGCCCGCGGATTGCCGCCGCTGTTGCCGATGACTGCACCCAGACTCTTGATGCCGTCCTTGTGCTCGTGACGCACATGGGTGTCGATGCCCCAGCCCCGCGCCAGTTCGTATTCGAGACCGACGCCGATGCGCTTGCGCTCGCTGCGCAATTCCAGGGAATCGAGGTTGGGCAACAGCTGGCTCATGCCGGCGGTATTTTGTGCGCCGACCCAGTTCGCGGGGAGCGTCAGTTGGGTGCTGCCGACGCCGTCGAACACGGTGCTGCCGGTGTCCGAGCGCGTGGTCGGGAGTTGGGCGTAATCGAGGCGTACGCGGTAGTCGCCCTGACGACCGAATTCCACGGATGCGGTGCGGGTCGAGAGCCCGAGATTGCGGCCGCGAACGCGAACATAGCTCGGGTCTTCGGCGTCGTAGGCGGCGCGTCGGTACCAGTCGAGATTCAGCACGCCGTAACCGCCGCGGTCCTCGAGACCGCGATAGCGGCCGAAGCGGAACGAATCATCGTCGACATAGAGCAGGCCGACTTCGAGCCAACTCGCGACCTCGGTCAGATCGCGCAACAACTGCGGGTCGGGCGCTGGCGTGGTCGGTTCCTCAAGACTGAATTCGTCGCCCGGGTCGCTGCTGTCCTGGGCCCAGGCCAAGGTCGACAACGACAACAGGATCGCCGCATGCAACATGCGGTGCGTCGGTATTCCGTGCGAAGCGCGAGTGGTCATGGCACACCTCAACTGCAAGGATGACTCGAGGGTCGATCAATGCGTCTTGCGGACGCCTGAGGGATGATTGGATCCGTGCACCTGCGAATGGCAGTTCAGGCACGACTTCCCGAGCAATTGCTGGGCGCCTGACGGAGTCGCCGCGGTCGGCAGGCCGGTGCCGCTGTAGGCGCTGCTCGGATGCTGCGGCGCCAGATGGCACTGCTGGCACAGCCATGGCGTGCGCTGCTTGAGCAGCGATGCGTTCACCGAGCCGTGCGGCTTGTGGCAATTGCTGCAGTCTTCGCGAACCGGCGCATGTTCCCAGAGGAACGGGCCGCGCTTCTCGGCGTGGCATTGGTAGCAGGTCTCGTTGAGCGTGCCCTTGGCCAGCAGGCTCGGGCCCGTGCTGCCGTGAGGGTTGTGGCAGCCGCTGCAAGTCATCTGCCCGTCCATCACCGGATGGGTCGACGGGCGATGGAATTCGGCGCGCTTTTCCTTGTGGCAAGTCATGCAGACCGCCGGCTGCGTGTTCGTGGCCAGGACCGGATCATCGCCGACATGCAACTTGTGGCAGGAGGTGCAGGCGACGTCCTGGCGTTCATGCGCGCTGCCGCGCCAATGCATGCGCAGGCCGCCCTGGTGGCAGCTGAGGCAGGCACCATTCTGTGTCATGGCGTCGGAAGCATGCTTGCCGTCGCCGAAGACGCGATCGGGCGACGCGCGTTCCTGACCTTCCGGCGGCGCCTTCATGTGGTCTTCGGAGTCGCCATGGCAGGTCGCGCAGGCCTTGTCCGCGAACGGGGTGCGCGCATCGCCACGCATCGCGTGCTTGGATTTCAGCATGTTCAGCACGCCGCCCGGATCGGTCTCGTCATGGCAGCGCGTGCAGGTCCGCTGCACGTCGGCGGCCGGCGACGATGCGGCTGCGGTGTCGTTCTCCTGGGCAAGGGCAGTGCCCGCCATCAGCAGCAACGCGGCCCAGCGGCCGCATCGCATCAGCAGTGGATGGGTCGATCCGCGCATGGTCGTTCTCCTGTCGCCTGCGGGCGCCGTGGCGCCGACGTCTGTCGTGGGAACTATTTGGCTGTGGCCACGAAATCGGCGGCGCCGCTGTCGAGTCGCAGTGAATTGCCAAGGGAAACATGATGGAAGCGATGCGCGGCATGATCGTCATGCAACGCGAAGCCGATGCTGTAGTCCTTGCCCGCCACGATCGCTTTTTCGCCGGGACCCGCAGGCGCCATCGGACGACTGAGCGTCACGGTCCATTCGCCGTTGGCGAACGCCGCCTGGGCTTCAAGCCTGGATGCAGGGTGCGGCTTGCGTTGGTCGAGGATGTGGCCGGCCACGGGCTTGGCCGCTTGTCCGGGATTGAGCACCGCCTGCCAATACTCGAAATAGGCGTCGTTCTTCAGCGCGGCTTCCAGATCGGCGGCCGGTTTGGTGTTGGTACCGCCGCCCTGGCGCGTGAGCTTGACGCGCGAGCCGCCGTAGTACTTGGTGATCTCGGTGCCGGCCGGCGCGCTTTTCATGCCGATCGCGTCGTCATGGCAACTCGCCCAGCAGCCTGCGCGGGCCGACTCCTTGAGTCCGCCGTCATCGAGCATCACGGTGATGTGCGCGGCGTCTTCGGACATCTTGACGCCGCTGCTGGGCGCCGGTTTCCAGCGCAACTGGAAGTACAGGCGTTCGGCATCGTGCGCGGTCTTGACGAACAGGGTCTGGCTGCCGGGCCGACCCTTGGCCGGCGCACTCTCGGCCTTGTGGGATCCGGACAGGATGGACTTGCCCATATCCGCCTGCTCACCCTCATGACAGCCACTGCAGTTCTTGCCTTCGCGGAACTTGCCGGCACCGCTGTGATCGCTCTGGGTCATCACCCATTCCCACGAGGCCTGACCGGGATACAGCAGGTGGACCTGCCTCTCCTTGACGCCACTCCAGTCGATTGCCGCAGCAGGGAGTGTCGCCAGCAACAGCGCGACACCCGCAAGGACGGGACGGAACTGCAGCGATTCGGTGCGGAGCGTCTGCGCGTTCATGTGCTTCCCTCATGCGGTTGGAGCCGCGGTGGATGGATCCGGAGGCGTGCTAGAGCGCGAAGTCCTCGCTGTCTGCCGCCGGCTGGGCCGTCGGTTGCGCGCTTGCGGGGAGGTGATGGGCAATGCCCTTGTGGCAGTCGATGCAGGTTTCGCCGCTCTTCAGCGCATCCTCGTGCTGGCCGCGTGCACGGGGCTTCTGCAGATCAAGTCGCATCGCGTCGCGCACGTGGCAGTTGCGGCACTCGCGCGAATCGGTCGCCTTCATGGTGGCCCAGACGCGCTCGGCCATTTGCTGGCGTCGCGCCTCGAACTTTTCTTTCGTATCGATGGTGCCGAGCACGGCGTGCGGGATTTCGTTGTAGGTGGCCTGAAACTTGCGCCACAACTTCGGGATCGTGGCATGCGGCACGTGGCAGTCGGAGCACACGGCGCGTACGCCGGACTGGTTCCGGAAATGCACCGAATCCTTGTATTCCGGAAGTACGCCGACTTGCATGGCGTGACAGGAACTGCAGAACTCGAGCGAGTTGGTCTGCGTCACGACTTCGGAAAATCCAGCCCAGCCCAGCACCCCCACGAGGATGCCGCCCAATATCAGGGTGCCCCCGCCCCAGCGAACACTGGGCGTCCTGATCCAGTTGCGCAGCCGCTTGAACACGATATGCCCCCGTTGCGGTGGACTTTCGGTTCGGCACTCCCTCGCCCAGGATGTAGCTATTGATCGTGGTTCACGACACGATGTTAGGCGCAATCAAGGGCATGGATTTGACTTGGATCAAGAACCGGAGGGGTCGCGGTCACCCACCCGGTCACATCCGGAATACGCCGAAGCCGGATCTTTCGATCGGCGCGTTCATCGCCGTCGAGAGCGCGAGGCCGAGGACGCGACGGGTGTCGGCGGGGTCGATGATGCCGTCATCCCAGAGGCGGGCGCTGGCGTAGTACGGGTGGCCCTGCTTTTCGTACTGCTCGCGGATCGGTGCCTTGAACTGGTCTTCTTCGTCCTTCGGCCACGCGCCGCCCGCGGCTTCGATGCCGTCGCGCTTGACCGTGGCGAGCACGCTCGCGGCCTGTTCGCCGCCCATCACGCTGATGCGTGAATTCGGCCACATCCACAGGAACCTGGGCTGATAGCCGCGGCCGCACATCGCGTAATTGCCGGCGCCGAAACTGCCGCCGATCATCACCGTGAACTTGGGCACGTGCGAGCAGGCGACCGCCGTCACCATCTTCGCGCCGTCTTTCGCGATGCCGGCATTCTCGTATTTCTTGCCGACCATGAAGCCGGTGATGTTCTGCAGGAACACCAGCGGGATGTTGCGCTGATTGCAGAGTTCGATGAAGTGCGCGCCCTTCAGTGCCGATTCGGCGAACAGGATGCCGTTGTTGGCGACGATGCCAATTGGATACCCGTGGATGTGCGCAAAGCCGCACACCAGCGTCTTGCCGTAACGTGCCTTGAATTCCTGGAATTCGGAGCCGTCAACGAGGCGGGCGATGATCTCGCGCACGTCGTACGGATAACGCGTGTCGCGTGGGAGGATGCCGTAGATGTCCTCGATCGGGTAGGCCGGTTCAACCGGTGCCTGCACCGCCACCGGCAGCGACTTCGTGCGATTCAGATGCTTCAGGATGTCGCGCGCGATCTCGAGCGCGTGTTCGTCGTTCTCGGCGAAATGATCGGTGACGCCCGAGACCGAGCAATGCACTTCGGCGCCGCCCAATGATTCGGCATCGACGACTTCACCGGTGGCCGCCTTCACCAGCGGCGGCCCACCGAGGAAGATCGTGCCCTGCTCGCGCACGATGATGGATTCGTCGCACATTGCCGGCACGTAGGCGCCACCGGCCGTACACGAGCCCATCACGACGGCGATCTGCGGGATGTTCTGCGCGCTCAATCGCGCCTGGTTGTAGAAGATGCGGCCGAAGTGTTCCTTGTCCGGGAAGACCTCGTCCTGCAACGGCAGGAAGGCGCCGCCGGAATCGACCAGGTAGATGCAGGGCAGCCGGTTCTCCAGTGCCACCTGCTGCGCGCGCAGATGCTTCTTCACCGTCATCGGATAATAGGTGCCACCTTTGACGGTGGCATCGTTGGCGACCACCATGATTTCCATGCCATGCACGCGACCGATGCCGGTGACGACGCCGGCGCCGGGCGCCTGGTCCTCATACATGCCGTGCGCGGCGAGTGCGGACAATTCAAGAAATGGCGAGCCCGGATCGAGCAAGGCGCGGATGCGCTCGCGCGCCAGCAATTTCCCGCGTTCCGTATGCTTCTTTCGCGCCTTGTCGCCACCGCCGGCGGCCGCACGTGCGGTCTGCGCTTTCAGGTCGGCGACGACGCTGTGCATCTGTTCGGCATTGGCGATGAAATCCGCGGCGCGCGGGTCGAGGCTCGACTGGATCTTGGGCATGGGACCGGTCCCTGGAAGAGGCGGGGAGTTTAGCGAGCGCACAACAAAAAACCGCCGGGTTGCCCCGGCGGTTTTCAGTACTTCCGGGAAGCGAAGCGAATTACTGCTTCGGGGCTTCTTCGGTCGTCGCCGGCGCGGTTGCGTCGGTCGTCGCAGCAGCGGCAGCGTCCGTCGCGGCAGCAGCAGCGGCATCGCCGGCAGCAGTTGCAGCGTCGGCAGCGGCAGCGCCAGCGTCCGTAGCGGCAGCAGCAGCGGCGTCGCCGGCAGCGGTCGCGGCGTCGGCAGCGGCATCACCCACGGCAGCGGCGGCGTCGGTGGCGGCTTCGGTCGTCGCGGCAGCAGCATCCGTGGCAGCAGCGGCGGCGGCGTCGGCAGCCTGTTCCGCAGCCTGGGTGGCTTCGGTCGCGGCCGTGTCGGCGGCCTGCTGGGCGTCACCACCGCAAGCAGCCAGAGCGGCAGCCAGAGCGGCGATCAGAGCGAGCTTGTTCAGTTGCATGATTTCTTTCTCCAAGGAGTAGGTTTGGAAACACGACCTCACCGCGCCGCAGGGCTGGCCTGCCCTACAGTCGCGGATCGTTACAAGGCCGAAACGGGATATTACACGAGTTCAATCGCGATGGCGGTGGCCTCTCCGCCGCCGATACACAGGGACGCGACCCCTCTCTTGAGGCCGCGCGCCTGGAGCGCATGGATCAGGGTCACGACCAGTCGCGCACCGCTGGCGCCGATCGGATGACCGAGCGCGCAGGCGCCGCCGTTGACGTTGATCTTCGCGTGCGGAATGTCGAGCTCCTTCATCGCAGCCATCGCGACCACCGCGAAGGCTTCATTCACCTCGAACAGGTCGACGTCGGCCACGGACCAGCCGACCTGTTTCAGCAGCTTCGCGATCGACGGTGCCGGCGCCGTCGTGAACCAGCCTGGTTCCTGTGCATGCGTGGCATGGCCGAGCACGCGCGCCATCGGCTTCAAACCCCGCGCCAGCGCGTCGTTTTCTCGCATCATCACGGTGGCGGCCGCACCATCGTTGATGCTCGACGAACTCGCCGCCGTGATCGTGCCGTCTTTCTTGAACGCGGGCTTCAGACTGCCGATCTTGCCGATGTCGCAGCGACCCGGCTGTTCGTCGCTATCGATCACGACATCGCCCTTGCGCCCGGCGATGGTGACCGGTGCGATCTCGTTCTTGAACGCACCCGAGGCCTGCGCCGCGAGCGCGCGCTGCACCGATTCGATCGCGTAGGCGTCCTGGGCGTCGCGGGTGAAGGCGTACTTGTCGGCGCACTGCTCGCCGAACACGCCCATCGCCTGTTTGTCGTAGGGATTGACCAAGCCATCCCAGGCCATGTGATCAAGCGCCTCGAAATTGCCATATTTCACGCCAGTCCGACTGCCCGGCAACAGGTGCGGCGCATTGGTCATCGATTCCATGCCGCCAGCGACGACGACGCTGGCATGGCCGAGTTTGAGCGCGTCATGGCCGAGCATGATCGCCTTCATGCCCGAGCCGCAGACCTTGTTGAGGGTCATGCAGGCCGCGGCGGTCGAAATGCCGGCGGCCAAGGCGGCCTGGCGTGCCGGCGCCTGTCCGAGACCGGCCGGCAGCACGCAGCCCATCAGCACTTCCTCGACCTGGTCGGCGGCCACGCCGGCTTGCGCGAGCGCCGCACGGATCGCGGTGGCGCCAAGTTGCGGCGTTGCAACACCGGTGAACTGACCGAGCAGGGAACCCACCGCCGTGCGCTTCGCGCCGACGATCACAACGGAATTTTCGGACATGGCAGCTCCAGCGGAAGGGATGGTTCGGGAGTCCGATTATCGCGGTGCAACATGATCGCGGCAATCAAGAATCGTCACGGTTGTCGGCATCGCCCATGGCGGATAGCCTCGCGGCATGCATCGAACGTTCGTCGCATGCGCATTTCTGCTCGCCGGCCTGCTCGGCGCGACGGTGTTGCCCGCGGCGGAACCCTCGACGATCGAGAGCGTGCGCTTCCACTCAATCACGGTCGAGCAGGGGCTGAGCCAGCCGACCGTGCGCGCCATCCTGCAGGACCGTCGCGGCTTCGTCTGGATCGGCACGCTCGATGGCCTGAATCGCAGCGACGGCAATCGCATCCGCGTGTTCCGGCATCGTCCCGACGACCCATCCAGTCTTTCCGACAACCACGTCGCCGCGATGGTCGAGGATGCCGAGGGGTTCCTTTGGATCGGTACCGGTGGCGGCGGCTTGAATCGTTACGACCCCGAGGCCGATCGCTTCGAACATTTTCGTCACGATCCTGCGGCTGCCGATTCGCTCGCGGGAGATGGCGTCACCGCCTTGGCGCGAGCCGCGGACGGTGCGATCTGGGTGGCGACGTCGGCGGGCGGGTTGCAGCGCATCCGGCCCGGACAACGCCGCTTCGAAGCGGCGCGCGACAGCGCCACCTTGCCCGGCCTGAACGCGACCCGCGTCATCACTGCCCGACGCAATGGCCATCTGCTCATCGCCACCCGGCTCGGGACCTGCGAGATCGATGCCGAAGGCGCGCTGGTGCGCGACTGGCACGACCCCGAACTCGGGGCGCTCGACAGCTATGTCGTCGATGAGGGGGCCGATGGTGCGGTCTGGATCGGTTCCGGCGATGCCGGCCTGTTCCGGATGCGGCCCGACGGCGAGGTGACCCGCTGGCGGGAGCGTCCGGAGGGCTTGTCCGGCAATGCCATTCGAGCGCTGCAAGTGGGCCAGGATGGCGCCGTGTGGGTCGGCACCCTGACTGGCCTGACGCGCATCGACGCGCACGATGGCAGCCTGCACAACTGGCGTTACGACCCCTACGGACGGGTCGGATTGGGTGCGCACCGCATCGAGTCGATGATGATCGATCGCGACGGGCTGGTCTGGGTCGGGACCTGGGCCAATGGCATCAGCCTGCATGACCCGAACAGCTCGGGTTTCCGCCTGGCCCCGTTTCGTCCCGATGATCCTCGCTACCTGCCGCGCCCGACCGCGATCGCAGTGGCGCCTGCGAGCGCCGGCAAGCTCTGGATCGGCATGCACGAGGAAGGGGGCGTGGCCCTGCTTGATCCGCGCAAGGGTGTCGAGCGGGTCTACCGGCACGACCCGGAAGACCCCGACTCGATCGGGTCATCGACCGTGCAGGCATTGCGTCAGACGCGAGACGGCAGTCTCTGGGTGGGTTCGCCGACGGCGGGTCTGTCGCGGCTCGCGCCCGGTGCCTCGCGCTTCGAACATTTCCTGCCGATTCCGGACGACCCGACATCGCTGCCCGGGCGCAACGTCTCCGGATTGTTCGAGGACCGGGACGGCGCCTTGTGGGTCGCCACCCTCGGCACCGGCGTGGTCCGGCGCTGCGCCGGTTGCAGCGGCTTCGAGCGATTCGAGAGCCTGACCGGTGGACGCCATCTCCCGCTGCAAGTGGTCAATCTCAGCTACCAGACGCGCGATGGCGCGATCTGGTTCGGCCTGCGCAGCGAGGGCATGGTGCGGTTCGATCCGGTCAGCGGCGCGATCACGCATTACGCACCGGAGGGCGAGGCGGCATTGAGCAGCGGCGTCATCACCTATCTGCTCGAGGATCGGGTCGGCACGCTTTGGGTCGCGACCCAGGGCGGCGGTCTCAATCGCGGCGAACGCGACAGCGACGGGCGCTACCGGTTTCGTGCGATCCGGCGCAGCGACGGGCTCGGCTCGGATGCGATCGCCGCCCTCGTCGAAGACCACGAGGGGCATCTGTGGATCTCGCATTCGACCGGCATCACGCGACTGTCGCTGGCCGACGAAACCTTGGTCAATTTCGATTGGTCGGAAGGCACGCAGAGCCTCGGCTATTTCGTCGGCGCCGTCGCGCACGACGACAATGGTGAAATCTACTTCGGTGGCCTGGAGGGGCTGACCCTGTTCCACCCCGATGCCGTGCGCGAGCCCCGGCCGCCGAAGCCGCCGGTGGTGTCGGCCATCAGCGTGCTCGGATCGAACAGCATCGTTGGTGCCGATGCAGAGTCCGCGAGCCGGCGCTTGATGCCGCGCGACGGCCGGGTGGCGCTGACGCATCGCGACAAGGTGATCAATGTCGACCTGACGGCGTTCAATTTCACGCATCCGGCCTCGACGCGTTACGCCTATCAACTCGATGGCTTCGAGGACCAGTGGATCGCGCTTGCGGTCGGCACGAGTACCGCCAGCTTCACCGCCTTGCCGGCCGGCGACTACGCGCTGCGCCTGCGCGCCGCCGGACCGGGCAGCAAGGCCTGGATCGAGTCGCGCGAACCGCTGCGCATCGTCGTGTCGCCGGCGCCGTGGTGGTCATGGTGGGCCTGGTCCCTGTACGGGCTCGTGGCACTGCTCGCGGCCTGGGCCCTGGTGCAACGGGCGGCGAGATTCGCCCGGGCGCGCCTGGAGCAGCAGCAACGACTGCGCCAAAGCGAAGAGTGGCTGAGCATGGCGCTGGAATCGTCGGGCGACGAAATCTGGGACGCCGATCTCGCCAGCGGCAGCATCGTGCGCCGGAATGCCAATCCGGAAACCGTGATCCCGGATCGCGAGCGCCTGAACCTGCAGGACATTTTTTCCGCTGTCCATCCGGATGACCAGCAGGCTTACCTCGACGCCTATCACGCGGCCGTCAAAGGGACGAGCGAGCGCATGAAAGCCAGCTTCCGGATTGCCACGCGCAGCGGCGGCTGGCTGTGGGCGTTGTCCTACGGGCGCGTGGTCGAGCGTGATGCCGCCGGTCGCGCCACGCGCCTGATCGGCGTGTCGCGCGACATCACCGACATCATGCAGCACGAGGAGGCGCTGCAGAAACTCAATGCCGAGCTGGAACATCGCGTCGATGCGAGAACGCGAGATCTGCAAAGCGCGAACGGGCAGCTGCGACGCACGCTCGACGAACTCCGGCTGGCGCAGAAGCAACTGGTCGAATCCGAGAAGATGGCGGCGCTCGGAGCACTCGTGGCCGGCGTCGCACACGAAATCAACACACCGCTCGGCATCGGCGTCACTGCAGCCTCGCATCTGGAAACGGAGTCAAAGCGCGTGCAGGTGCTGGTTGCCGAGGGTGCGCTCAAACGGTCCGATCTCGACATGTACCTCGGCACTGCCGCCGACAGTTCGGAACTGATCCTGCGCAATCTCAAGCGCGCCGATCACCTGGTCAAGAGCTTCAAGCAGGTCGCGGTCGACCAGTCGAGCGAACAACGTCGCGTGATCGAACTGGCCGAATACCTCGACGAAATCCTGACCTCGCTGCATCCACGCCTGAAACGCACGCAGCACGAAGTGGTCGTCGACTGCGACCCGGCGATTCGCGTCAACACCTACCCCGGCGCGCTGTATCAGGTCATCGTTAACCTGGTCATCAATTCACTGGTGCATGGCTTCGAAGGCATCGAACAGGGCAGGGTGCAGATCGCAGTGCGGGCCGAAGCCGGGCAGATCGAGCTCGACTACCGCGACGATGGCCGCGGCATGGACGAATCCGTGCGCACGCGCATCTTCGAGCCGTTCTTCACGACCAAGCGCGGGCAGGGCGGTTCCGGCCTCGGCATGCACATCGTCTACAACCTGGTCACGCAGATGCTGGGCGGCACCGTGTCCTGTGACAGCACTCCCGGCAACGGCGTGCGTTTCCTGGTGCGCTTTCCGCAGGGTGAGCTGGCGAACGCGGGCTGATCAGTCCGGGAAACGGGCGCGGATCTGCTCGGCGCGTTGCCAGTTGTCGAACAGCAGCTGGACCAGTCGCGGATCGAATTTCTTGCCGGTCTGTTCGCTGATGAAGCCGCGGATGTCGTCGGCCGTCCAGGCTTCCTTGTAGCAACGCTTGCTGCCGAGCGCGTCGAAGACGTCGGCGAGGGCCGTAATGCGACCACCGATCGAGATTTCGTCGCCCTTGAGTCCGCGCGGATAGCCCGAACCGTCCCAGTTCTCGTGGTGGTCCTCGGCGATTATTGCCGCGAGTTGCAGCAACGGCAGGCGCGATGCGGCCAGCCACTGCGCACCGATCCGGGCATGCGTCTGCATCACTTCCGTCTCTTGCGGCGTGTGCGAACCCGGCTTGTTCAGCACCGCGTCGGGGATGCCGATCTTGCCGATGTCATGCAGCGGCGCCGCGTACCGCAACATCTCGCGTGCGCGGGATTCGAGGCCGAAGGCTTCGGCCAGCAGGTCGGCGAGGTGACCCACGCGCTTGACGTGGTTGAGCGTGTCCTTGGAACGGCTTTCGGCGACGCCGGCCAGCAGGGTGACAATCTCGACCTGGGAGTCGAACATCTCGCGTTGCAGATGCAGGTTCTCGAACGCGATCGAGACATTGGTGCAGAACACCTCGACCAGCTTCATGTCGAGCGGGCTCAGGTCCCAGGTTTCGCCGACGTAGAGCAGGCTTTCGGTGCGGTGGCTGTCGGTGAAATGCAGGACGTAGTGGTCCTTGTTGAACACGTGGCGCTTGCGCGAGTAGGCGTCGCGCAGGCTGTCGGCAATGCGCGGCGGCAGGCGTTCATCGGCATTGTTGTCGACGAAGCGCGCATAGTCGCCATTCGCGGCGGCGACCAGGAAATGCTCGGGCGTCTGGGTCGCGGGACGTGGCACCTTGCAATAGAGCGCACCACGCTCGACGCCGACCAGGGTCGTCAGCTGGCCGAGCACGGCCGACGCGAACTCGTGCGAATGCTGGTGCGAGAAAATTCGTGCCGAGGCTTCGATCACGCGCTCCAGGCCGCGCTTGTTGGCCTCGATGGTCATGATGTCGCGATGCGCGCGCAGGGTCGCGTACATCATCGTCGACAGCTTCTGTGCCGTGAGTTCGGTCTTTTCCTTGTAATCGTTGATGTCGTAGTTGGCGATGACATCCTGCTCCGGGGCCTGGCCGGGCTGGCCGGTGCGCAACACGATGCGCACGAAGCGGTTGCCGAGTTCGTTGCGGATGACCTTCACCAGATCGAGTCCGGCCTGGTCACTCTCCATGACCACGTCGAGCAGCATCACCGACGTGTCCGGATTGGCCGCGATCAGGCCGCGGGCTTCCTTCGCCGAATAGGCCTGCAGGAACTGCAACGGCCGGTTTTCGAAGCGGAAATTCGACAACACCAGCCGGGTGACATTGTGCACCTCGGGTTCGTCATCGACGATCATCACCTTCCACGGCAAGGTGCTCGTGGTTTCTTCGGGCGCGAACAATTCATCCATTGCAACGACCCCAGTCCAAGCTGTCGCCCGAGCCTACCAGCCTGCGATGAAAACGGAAGTCAGCCGCGCCCCTCGAACAGCTCGCGGCCGATGAGCATCTGGCGGATTTCGTTGGTGCCGGCGCCGATTTCGTAAAGTTTCGCGTCACGCAGCAGGCGGCCGGCGGGGTATTCGTTGATGTAACCGTTGCCGCCGAGGGTCTGGATGGCTTCGAGCGTGACCTGCACCGCTGAGCGCGAGGCATGCAGCAGGCAGGAGGCGGTGTCGACACGCGACTTGTGGCCGGCGTCGTAGTCGCGGGCGATCTGGTAGGCGAAGGCACGCGAACTTTGCAGGGCCGTGTACATGTCGGCGAGCTTCGCCTGCATGATGCCGAAGCTGCCGATCGGCGTGTCGAACTGCTTGCGCTCGCGGGAGTAGGCGAGCGAGATCTCCATCGCCGCCTGCATCAGGCCGATCGGGCCACCCGACAGCACCAGGCGTTCGGTATTCAGGCCGCTCATCAGCACCTTCACGCCCTGATTCACGTCGCCGAGCACGTTCTCGGCCGGAATCTCGCAATCCTCGAACACCAGTTCGCAGGTGTTCGAGCCGCGCATGCCGAGCTTGTCGAGCTTCTGCGCAGTGCGGAATCCCTGCATGCCCTTCTCGATGATGAAGGCGGTCATCGCCCGCGACTTCATTTCCTTGGGTGCGGTGCGCATGTACACGACCAGCACGTCGGCATCGGGGCCGTTGGTAATCCACATCTTCGAACCGTTGGCGATGTAGACATCGCCGTGCCGTTCGGCCCGGCAGGCCATCGAGCCGACCACATCCGAGCCGGCTCCCGGCTCGCTCATCGCCAGCGCACCGACATGCTCTCCCGAGCAGAGCTTGGGCAGGAACTTCGCGCGCTGTGCATCGGTGGCATTGTTGTAAAGATTCTGAACGCACAGGTTCGAATGCGCGCCGTAACTCAGGCCAACCGATCCGGAAGCGCGGGAGATTTCCTCCATCGCCACCAGATGCGCCAGATAACCCAGCTCCGAACCGCCGTATTCGCCGGGCAGGGTGATGCCGAGCAGCCCGAGTTCGCCCAGCTTCCGCCAGAGGTCCGCAGGGAACAGGTTGTCCTGGTCGATCTGTGCCGCACGCGGCGCGATTTCCTTCTCGGCGAAGGCACGTACCGTGTCCCGCAGCAGGTCGATGTCTTCGCCGAGAGGAAACGCGCGCATGCCGATCAACCCAGTCCGCGCATGCGGCCGAGGAAGCGCGGGGCGCCGTTGCCCATGTGCGGGAGACGGATCTTGCCGATCGTGTGGATGCGCTCTTCCGCCATGCGATCCGCGGCCTTGTAGGTCGGGATGTGGTCGCGCTTGGCGATCGTGAAGATCTTGCCGAGGTTGTGATAGATCGTGCGCATCATGCGCATCGCGCGTTCGCGGTTGTAGCCGTCGATCTCGAGCGACACGTTCATCAGGCCGCCGGCATTCACGGCGTAGTCCGGTGCGTACAGGATGCCGCGCTTCTCGATCTCGTCGCCGCAGTCCTCGGTCGCCAGCTGGTTGTTGGCAGCGCCGCAGATGACCTTGAACTTGAAGCGCGGAATGGTGCTGTGGTTGACCGTGCCGCCGAGCGCGCAGGGCGAATAGACATCGGCGTCGACGTCGTAGATGTCGTCGAGGCCCACGGCTTCGCAACCGTAGTCGTCGACGCAGCGCTGCACCGATTCCTTGTTGATGTCGGTGACGAACACTTTGGCACCCTGCTCTCGCAGCAGCTTCACGTATTCCAGGCCGACGTGGCCGACGCCCTGCACGGCATAGGCATACTTGCCCACGTCTTCGTTGCCGAACTTGGCATTCAGCGTCGCCATCAGGCCCTGCAAGGTGCCGTAGGCGGTGAACGGCGAGGGGTCGCCCGAGCCGCCATGGACCTGGTGCACGCCGGTAACGAAATCGGTCTCCTTGAGCACCCATTCCATGTCGTTGACGTCGATGCCGACATCTTCGGCAGTGATGTAGCGGCCGTTCAGCGAGTTTACGTAGCGGCCGAAGGCGCGGAACAGCGCTTCCGACTTGTCCTTGGACGGATCACCGATGATCACGCCCTTGCCGCCGCCGAGGTTCAGGCCCGAGACCGCGGCTTTGTAGGTCATGCCGCGCGACAGGCGCAGCACATCGTTCAAGGCGTCCTGCTCGGTCTTGTACGGCCACATGCGCAGTCCGCCCAGCGCAGGGCCGAGCACGGTGTTGTGGATCGCGATGATCGCCTTGAGACCGGCGTCCTTGTTGTGGCAGAAGACGACTTCCTCGTGACCCGTGGACGCGAGCGTTTCGAAAATCATGGGACGAACTCCAGAACGGAATGAGGCGGAAAGCGGCGGCGAAGGCGCGCATGGGCAGGGGCCGACCGCGAGCGGCGCGAAGTGTAGCCACCTCACCCCGGCGCCGGAAGGGTGGTCTGTTTGACAGTCGTTTGCCGGAGCTTGCTATCGTTTGCAGACCCTCGCTCAAGGAGATTGGCCGTGTTGCTGCGTTCCCTGCTGTTGTCGTTCTTCCTGCTATCCGCCAGCGTGATCCCCTCCGGCGTGCGTGCCGATGACGCCGGCGTCCGTGCCGAACTGGTCGCGCAATGGCGCAAGATGTTCGACGCACGCGACCTCGCGTTCAGCGCGGTCGTCACCAGTACCGACAAGAAGGGCCGGGTCACCCGCTCCGACATGCGCGTGAACTGGCCGAACAAGTTCCACATGAAGTCGGCCGAAAGCGAATTCATCATCATCGGCGACAGCACCTGGATGAAGCCCGAAGGTCAGGGCTGGATGAAGTTTCCGATGAGCATGAAGAAGATCATCGACCAGTACACCCCCGAAGTGATGAAAGCCTCGATGGACGCCATGAGCAACGTGCGTTCGCTCGGCGACGAAGACGTGAACGGTGTCGCCTGCAAGGTCTACAGCTACGACTTCGACATGAAGGTCATGGGCATTCGTTCGACGGGTTCCAGCACCGTCTATCTGCACAAGGACACGGGCTACCCGGTGCGGGTCGAATCGGACGGCGAAGCCATGGGCCAGCAGAGCAAGACCGTGGTCGACTACACCTACGACCCGAACATCCGGGTTGCCGCGCCGAACTGAGGTTCGGTTGTCGCGGGGCGGAGCCCGCTCCCACAAGAGCCCTGAGTATTCTGATCTTGGCTTCTGTGGGAGCGGGCTCCGCCCCGCGACGACGTGCTAGACCTTCTCGACCCCCGGCTTGCCATCCTCGACGCGGAAACTGGCCAGCGTGGCGATGCCGGAGTCGTGGCGCTTCTCATTGTCGAGCACGCGCAGGCGGGCGTCGCAGCCGTGCTTGCCGAGTTCGAATGCGAGATAGCCACGCTTGGTGGTGTTGCCGTACTTCACGTGCGGATTCTGCGGGATACGCGGGTTGAACATTGCCTCGCTCCAGCCCTGCGACGCGATCGAGGTGCCGCAGAATTCTGCCGCGAGCACCGGTGATTCCAGCTTGTCCGGGTTGCTGTGCACGTCGGCGATGACGGCCGCATGGATGTCGCCGCCGAGGATCAGCGGATTGCGCACCCGATGCGCCTCGATCGATCCGAGCACGTGTTCGCGCGTGGCCGGATAGCCGTCCCAGCCATCGGTCCAGCGCGTCATTTCACCATCGCGCAGGGTGCCGAAGCGCGAGAAGATGGTCTGCTGCGCGATCACGTTCCATTGCGCGCGGCTGTTCGCCATCGCGCCGTCCAGCCATTGTTCCTGTGGCAGGCCGATCATGCTGCGCGAGGGCTCCATGACCGTCGGACATTCCTTCGCGGTGACGTCGGTCGATCCGCCGCCCTTGTAGGGGTCGGGACAGACCTGCGGGTCGCGATACTGGCGATTGTCGACCAGATAGAAGCGCGCGAACTCGCCGTAGTCGAGGGTGTCGTAGATGCGCATCTCGTTTGCCTTGGGGCGCATCGTCAACGGCACCGGCATGTGCTCGAAGAACGCCTGGTAGGCGGCGGCGCGACGCAGCAGGAAGCCCGGGTCGATGTTCTCGCCCTGGTCGCCGGCATAGTCGTTTTCGACTTCGTGGTCGTCCCAGGTGAAGGCCCAGGGCATCGCGGCATGGCTGGCCTGCAGGTCGGCATCGGTCTTGTACTGGGCGTGACGGACGCGATAACGCGCCAGCGTGTTCGCCTCCGGGCCGACATGGCGGCGCACCAGATCATCGCCCCAGTTGCTTTCGTAGATGTAGTCGCCGACGAAGAACATCAGGTCCAGGCTTTCGCCGACCAGATGACGATGCGCGGCGAAATAGGCCTGCTCGTAGTGCTGGCAGGAGGCGACGGCGAAGCGCAGCTTGTCGAGCTTGGCGCCCGGTCCTTCGGCGGTGCGGGTGCGGCCGACCGGGCTGACCTCGTCGCCGCAGATGAATCGGTACCAGTACCAGCGCCCCGGTTCGAGCCCGCGCACGTCGACATGGGCACTGTGCGCAAGTTCCGGCACGGCGCGCACGCCGCCCTTGCGGATGATGTTCGAGAACTTCTCGTCACTCGCGACCTGCCACTCGATGTGGATCATGTCGGGTTCCATGCCACCGTCCGGTTGCAGCGGCTCCGGTGCGAGGCGCGTCCACAGCGACACCCCGTCCGGGCGCGGATAGCCGGATGCGACGCCCAGCGTGAATGGATAGCCGGTGAAACGTGGTCCGGCCCAGTCATCGGCGGCACGCGCGGGTCGCGGGGCCAGGGACATCGCGATGGTCGACGCGCTGAACGCGAACGCGGCACGGATCACGTCGCGACGCGTGAGTTGTGCCTTGTGCGCGCGCAGGCGCCGGATCAGGCGTTGGGCGCGATCGAAGCGGTCGTCTTGCATGAGCGTTCTCCGGAAGCCAAGTCGGTGATCTCGAATCCTTCGAGCTTAGCGGCTCGACTTGAATTTCGTGCGTCCAGACGTGACCGGGTTCGCGCTCGGATCGATTGTTTGCCGTCGTACAATGCCGCCCGGCGTCGGGAGATCGCGCGCGTGTCCAAGGTTGCTCTGTACATGGGCGCTGCCCTCATCGTTTCCGCCTCGGTGGTTGCGGCCCAATCCAGCGGCGGCAGTTTCGTGTTGCGCAAGTATGTGATCGCGGATGGCGGAGTACAGGCCTCGGGTGATGCGGTCGATGTCACGGCCACGGCCGGGCAGGTTGCGCCCGGTGTCGCCCTCGGCGGCAGTTTTCGCGCCACCCTCGGTTTTCATCCGGCGGCCAGTGGCGGCGCCCTGCCGCTGTTTCGCGACGGTTTCGAGTAGATCCCGATCTCCAGGAGTTGACTCATGCACTCTCGCATTTCCGCCTTGCTCCTCGCCCTGTTCGCCGCCGGTCCGTCGTTGGCGATCGGCACCGCCATCAGCTTCCAGGGCACGCTTGAAGACAACGGTCAGCCGGCGAGCGGGACGTACGACCTGCAGTTCCAGGTCAAATCGACCGGTGGCACGAATATCGGCCCCTTGCTGACGCTGGAAGACCAGCCAGTGAGCAATGGCGTGTTCACCGTCCAGCTCGATTTCGGCACGGGCGTCTTCACCGGTGCCGATCGCCGCATCGCCCTGTTCGTGCGTGCGGGCAGTTCGGTCGGGGCTTACACGCAGTTGCTGCCGGATTTGCCGGTCAGCGTTGCGCCCTACGCGCAGGTGGCAGCCAACGCGGAAGTTGCGGATATCGCCTACGACACCACCGATTACGCCATCGACGACATCGACATCAACACCGGTGCCGTGTCATCGCGTGCGATTGGCGACGGCGCCATCGTCGCCGCGGACATCGCCAGCAACACGCTGTCGTTGTCGAAGTTTCTCGGCCAGAGCAGCAACTACACCCTGTCGGCGACGATTGCCGCGAACGATTGCAACGACTACGACGTCGCCTTTGGCGGCGATGTGGATCAAGGCGACGTACCGATCCTCACCATCCAGCCCGGGTTCCAGCTTCCGGATTCGATGTCGATCACCGCGCTGCGGGTGATTTCAGACAATCTCGTCGAAATCCGCATTTGCAACGAAGCCGGCGCGCAACAGTCGATCAGCGACTTCGGCGTGCGCCTGACCACGTTGCGCTGACGACACGCCGGCGTATGGCACGCGGACGGCTGCCTGCGGCGGGGCCTTGGCACTAGAATTCCGGTTCTCAAGCAGCAGACCGGAGTTCCCGATGAGCACCCCCGCGAGCCAGATGCCCGCCGCCGAGCGTTCGAGCGAGGCGACGCCGCTGCGCTTCGTCACCGCGGCCAGCCTGTTCGACGGCCACGACGCCGCGATCAACATCATGCGCCGATTGATCCAGGCGCAGGGCGTGGAAGTGGTGCACCTCGGGCACAACCGCTCGGTCGAGGACGTGGTCCGTGCCGCGCTTCAGGAAGATGCCGACGGCATCGCGCTCAGTTCCTACCAGGGCGGCCACGTCGAATACTTCAAGTACATGGTCGACATGCTCAAGGAACGCGGTGCATCGCACATCCGCGTGTTCGGCGGCGGCGGCGGCACCATCACGCCGGAGGAAATCCGCGAGCTGCAGGCCTACGGCGTCGAGCGCATCTATCACCCGAACGACGGCATGGCGATGGGCCTGGTGGCGATGATCGAGGATCTGGTGCGCCGCACCGTGTCGCATCGTGTCGCCACCGCGCGTCCGGAGCGCGTCAGCAAGGACGACGAGATCTCGGTCGGCAAGATGTTGTCGGCGCTGGAGGAAGGGTTGTTCAGTGACGGCGAACTCGCCACGTTGCGCAAGGAATGGCAACTCGCCGGCGGCAGGACGCCGGTGATCGGCCTCACCGGCACCGGCGGCGCCGGCAAGTCGTCAGTGACCGATGAACTGCTGAACCGTTTCCTCGCCAGTTTCCCGGACATGCGCATCGCCGTGATCTCGGTCGACCCGACCCGTCGCCGCACCGGCGGTGCCTTGCTCGGCGATCGCATCCGCATGAATACGCTGCGCAGCAAACGCGTGTTCATGCGCTCGATGGCGACGCGTCGGCAGCATGTCGCGACCAATGTCGTGCTCAAGGACTGCATCGGCTTTCTGCGCGGCCAGGGCTATGACCTGGTCATGGTCGAGACTGCCGGCATCGGCCAGAGCGATTCGGAAATCGTCGACCTGGTCGATTTCCCGGTCTACGTGATGACCAGCGACTTCGGTGCGCCGAGCCAGCTCGAAAAGATCGACATGCTCGACTTCGCCGAACTTGTGGTGCTGAACAAGTTCGACAAGCGCGGTGCCGAAGATGCGCTGCGCGACGTGCGCAAGCAGTGGAAGCGCAATCGCTTGGCGTTCAAGCTCGCCGACGAAGACGTGCCGGTGTTTCAGACGATCGCCAGCCAGTTCAATGATCCCGGCATCAGCTGGATGTTCGCGAACCTGTGCCGATTGTTGCGCGGCAAGCTGCAACTGCCGGAATCGAAGTGGATGCCGCAGATCGATACGTCGCTCAAGGAACCGCGCGCAACGGTGCTGATTCCCGGTGCACGCACGCGTTATCTCGCCGAGATTGCTGAGCAGGGGCGCAGCATCAATCGTGCCGTGGACTCGCAGTCGGAGATCGCCAGTCGCGCGCAGAGCTATCACGACACGCTGCGGGACCTTGACGATCCTCTGTTGCCGAAGGCGCTGGACCTGTATGCGCCGGAAGCGCTGCTGGCGCAGGCGGATCGGTCGCTGACGACGCTGCGCCAGCGCTACAACGAAGCGATCAAGTCGCTGTCGAACGATGCGCTCAACCTGCTGCGCGAATGGCCGGCGCGGCGCGCGTCGATCAGCAACGAATTCAACGAATACACGGTCCGCGACAAGGTCATCCGCGTCGAGAACTATCGCGAGTCGCTGAGCCACCAGAAGATCCCGAAGATCGCGGCGCCGACCCTGCGCGACTGGGGCGACCAGATCAAGTTCCTGCAGAAGGAGAACCTGCCGGGCGCGTATCCGTACACTGGCGGTGTCTATCCGTACCGCCGCACCGGCGAAGACCCGATCCGCATGTTCGCCGGCGAAGGCACGCCCGAGCGCACCAATCGCCGCTTCCATTACCTGAGCAATGGCCAGCCGGCGGCGCGCCTGTCCACCGCGTTCGACTCGGTCACGCTGTATGGCGAAGACCCGGCGCCGCGCCCGGACATCTTCGGCAAGATCGGCAACTCCGGCGTCAACGTGCCGACGCTCGACGACATGAAGAAGCTTTACTCGGGATTCGACCTCTGTGCGCCGACGACCTCGGTGTCGATGACGATCAACGGGCCGGCGCCGATCATCCTGGCGATGTTCATGAACACCGCCATCGACCAGCAGGTCGAGAAGTACCTGCGTGCCGACCAGGCTCGTTGGGACAAGGCCCACGCCATCATCGAGAAGCTCTACGAAGGCCGGCATCGTCCGAGCTACCAGGGCATGCTGCCGGACGGGAACGACGGATTGGGTCTTGGGCTGCTCGGCGTTACCGGCGATCAGGTCGTGGAACCGGAGGTCTACGCGAAGATCAAGGCCGAGACGCTGCAGTCGGTGCGCGGCACCGTGCAGGCCGACATCCTGAAGGAAGATCAGGCGCAGAACACCTGCATCTTCTCGACCGAATTCGCGCTGCGCATGATGGGCGACATCCAGCAGTACTTCGTCGACCAGAAGGTGCGCAATTTCTATTCGGTGTCGATCTCGGGGTATCACATCGCCGAGGCCGGCGCGAACCCGATCTCGCAACTCGCGTTCACGCTGAGCAACGGCTTCACCATCGTCGAGTACTACCTCGCGCGCGGCATGAAGATCGACGACTTCGCGCCGAACCTGTCGTTCTTCTTCTCGAACGGCATGGACCCGGAATACACCGTCATCGGCCGTGTCGCCCGCCGCATCTGGGCACGGGCGATGCGCGAACGCTATGGCGCCAACGAGCGCAGCCAGATGCTCAAGTACCACATCCAGACCTCGGGCCGTTCGCTGCACGCGCAGGAGATCCAGTTCAACGACATCCGCACCACGCTGCAGGCGCTGTACGCGCTGTTCGACAACTGCAATTCGCTGCACACCAATGCCTATGACGAGGCGATCACCACGCCGACCGAGGAATCGGTGCGCCGTGCCGTGGCCATCCAGCTGATCATCAATCGCGAGCTCGGACTGAATTTCTGCGAGAACCCGTGGCAGGGCAGTTTTGTCGTCGAGGCGCTGACCGACATCGTCGAGGAGGCGGTCTACAAGGAGTTTGAGGCGATCAGCGAGCGCGGCGGCGTGCTCGGCGCGATGGACACCATGTACCAGCGCGGCAAGATCCAGGAAGAGTCGATGTACTACGAGCAGAAGAAACACGACGGCTCGCTGCCGCTGATCGGCGTCAACACCTATTTGCCGCGCGAACACGCCGGCGAGGTCGCGACCGAAATCGAACTGATCCGCTCGACGCCGGAAGAGAAGCAGCAGCAGATCGCGAACGTGCTGGCCTACCAGTCAAACCGCAATGGTTCCTCACTCTCACCGCTCGCGGGGAGAGTCAGCGGCGCAGCTGCTGGTGAGGGGCATGGCCTCGCGTTCCTGCAGGCCACCGCACGTCGCCGAGACAACCTGTTCACCGCGCTGATCGAAGCGGTGAAGACCCATTCGCTCGGCCAGATCAGCCATGCGTTGTACGACGTCGGTGGGGAATATCGAAGGAACATGTGATGCTGGGTTTCGGCTCCGTTCTTGAAGCACTAGAGCGCGCGCAAGCCCGCTATGTTGTCGTGGGCGGTCTTGCAGTGATCCTGCATGGCCATCTGCGCGGCACGGCGGATATCGATCTCGTGATCGAACTTGCGCCCGACAATTGCCGACGTGCCCTCGACGCGCTGGCCGGGATCGGTCTTCGACCTCGACTTCCGGTGGACATGCAGCAGTTCGCCGACCCGGAAATCCGCCGCGACTGGGTGGAGAACCGCAACATGATGGTCTTTCAGTTGTGGGATCCGGAGGTGCCAGGTCGTTCCGTCGATGTCTTCGTGCGCGAACCCTTCGGATTCGAGGAGCTATGGTCACAGTCGGTGCTTCGCGAGGTGCAAGGCGTACCGGTACGCATTGCATCGATTGCGCATCTGGTGGCGATGAAACAGTCCGCCGCTCGCCCGCGCGACCTTGACGACATTGCCGCACTGGAGCAGATTGCCCGCGAACTGCGGTTGAGCGGGGAGAAATCGTGAATCCATCGAACTTGGACGATCTCTCTCTTGAATGCACTTACGAGGATGCCGAGCGAAACCATCTTCGCGACGGCCTGCGCATGAGCGCCAGCGAGCGATTTGCCTTCTTCGAGGACATGCTGGCGATTGCCGATGCATCGGGCGCACTGAAGCGGGAGCTCGATCGTCGCGCCGAAGCGCAATACGCGCTGTGGGCGGCCCACGAGTCGCCGTAGCGGTCGAACACCCCACAAGGACGTCCCATGACCCCGCACGAATTCATCGCGAAGTGGAAGGGTGGCGGCGACGAGCGTCGCGATGCGCAGCCGTTTTTCGAGGACCTGTGCCGGCTGGTCGGGCATCCGACACCGCGTGAGGCCGACCCGGAACACACGTGGTTTACCTACGAATACGGCGCCAGCAAGACCAGCGGCGGCGAGGGCTGGGCCGATGTCTGGAAACGCGGCTATTTCGGCTGGGAAGCCAAGGGCACGCAGCGCAGTCTGGCGCGCGCCTACGAACAGCTGAAGATGTACGCCGACGCGCTGCAGAACCCGCCGCTGCTGGTGGTCTCGGACCTGAAGACGATCGAGGTACATACCAACTTCACCAATGCGGTGAAACGCGTGTATCGCTTCGATATCGAGCAGCTGGCCGATTTCGAGACGCGGCAGATTCTGGAATCGGTGTTCCATGCGCCCGATCGGCTGAAGCCGGGCGTGACGCGCGCCGCCGTCACTGCCGAAGCCGCCGACAAGTTCACGCGCCTCGCGCGCGCCCTGCGCGAGCGCGGCCACGCGCCCAAGGACGTGGCACATTTCCTGAACCGGCTGCTGTTCTGCATGTTCGCGGAGGACATCGGCCTGCTGCCCGGGCAGTTGTTCACGAAACTGGTGGAGCGTTCGAAGGCCGAGCCCGATCTGTTCGAGAAGCGCAGCCGGGAACTGTTCGCGGCGATGCACGCGGGCGGCGATGTGGCCTTCGAGAACATCGACTGGTTCAACGGCGGCCTGTTCGAGGACGACCGCACGCTGCGGCTCGAATCCGACGAGCTGAAGCTGCTGGCGGAAGCGGCAACGCTGGACTGGAGCGAGATCGAGCCCAGCATCTTCGGCACGCTGTTCGAGCGCGGTCTCGATCCGGACAAGCGCAGCCAGCTCGGTGCGCATTACACCGATCCGGAGACGATCCTGAAGATCGTGCGTCCGGTGGTGATCGCGCCGTGGTTGCGGGCGTGGGAAGCGGAGCAGCAGGCGCTGACCGAGTTGCTGGCGAAGGCGAAGAAGTCGGTGTCGAAGGCGGCGCAGGATCGCTACAACCTGTTCCTGGAACGGCTGCGCGGGTTCACGGTGCTGGACCCGGCCTGCGGCAGCGGCAATTTCCTGTACCTGTCGTTGCGGGCGTTGAAGGACATCGAGAAGCGGGTGCTGATCGAGGCGGAGATGCTGGGGCTGGGTCGCCAGTATCCGCAGATCGGGCCGCGTTGCGTGAAGGGCATCGAGTTGAACGCGTACGCGGCGGAGTTGGCGCGGGTGACGATCTGGATCGGCGAGATCCAGTGGATGATCCAGAACGGCTTCGGCATCAAGCGCAATCCGATTCTGCAGCCGCTGGACCAGATCGAGAACCGCGATGCGCTCCTGAACGCCGACGGCAGCGAAGCCACGTGGCCGCAAGCCGATGTCGTCGTCGGCAATCCGCCGTTCGTGGGCGACAAGAAGATGCTGCGCGAGTTGGGCGATGCCTACGTGGCGACGTTGCGGAAGACGTATGCGGGGCGGGTGCCGGGCGGCGCGGATCTGGTCTGCTACTGGTTCGAGAAAGCCAACGACGCGATCCGCGCCGGCACGCTGCAACGCGCCGGCCTGGTTGCGACCAACAGCATTCGCGGCGGCCGCAATCGCGAAGTGCTGAAACACATCGTCGACACGACGCGCATCTTCAACGCATGGAGCGACGAAGAATGGATCAACGAAGGCGCCGCCGTCCGCGTCTCGCTGATTTGCTTCGGGAAGTACGACGCTGATGCGTGTTTGGATGGGGTCACCGCTGAAATCATCCACTCGGATATCACGGCGAGTACGTCGGATTCCGTCGTTGACCTGACTCGGGCGCAGCCTCTCTCGGAGAACTCATCGATAGCGTTCACCGGAATTACCAAGAAGGGCCGCTTCGATATTTCAGGAGATGACGCTCGCAAATTGATCGCCAGATCAGGGAATCCTAATTCGCTTTCGAATAGTAATGTCGTCATCCCTTGGAAGAACGGTGAGGCGATGCTCGATCGCGACCCTGACAAATGGATCATCAATTTTGGCGAACTCGCAGAACATGAAGCCGCGCAATTTGCTGAGCCATTCGCCACTGTTGAGCGACTGGTGAAGCCGGCAAGGCTGAAATCAAATGCAAAGGGCGAACGCGAGTCATGGTGGCGGCTTGCTCGGCGCGCGCCCGATATGTTTCGCGCAACAACTTCGATGGTGCGATTCATCGTCACTGCGGAGGTGTCCAAGCATCGAATTTTCTGCTGGATGCAAACCGGCATTGTTCCCGACAAGAATCTTGTCGCTATCGCCCGAGATGACGATACGACATTTGGAGTTCTTCAATCATCGATTCATTCAGTGTGGGCGCTGAAGCTTGGCACTAGCCTCGAAGATCGGCCTCGTTACACATCGACAACGACATTCAGAACCTTCCCGTTTCCCGAAGGACTGACGCCGAACATCCCCGCCGCGCAGTACGAGCACGACCCCCGCGCCCAGCGCATCGCCGACGCCGCGCGCAAACTCAACGACGCGCGCGAGCGCTGGCTCAATCCGCCCGAGTGGACCGAACGCGTCCCCGAAGTCGTGTCCGGCTATCCCGACCGTATCATCGCCAAACCCGGCCACGACGCCGAACTCAAGAAGCGCACCCTCACCAACCTCTACAACGCCCGCCCCGAATGGCTCGCGCTCCTGCACCGCGACCTCGACACCGCCGTTGCCGCCGCCTACGGCTGGGAATGGCCGCTCGCCGACGACGAGATTCTCAAGCGGCTGTTCGGGTTGAATCAGGAAAGGGCGGCGAAGCAGGGTGCTTCCTAAGCGCCGTCGGACGACACCATGAGCAGACTCAAGAACAACCGGCATCGATATGACGACGCGCTGACGCGCATTGACGATCGCGAGTTCGAGCGACTGCTTGCGGACTTTTATCGCCGTCAAGGTTGGCAAGTCGAACACATCGGCACCGGTGGCACCGGGCGGCGTTTTGATGGCGGCGTCGATCTGGTCTTGCGTCGCGACGATGAAGTAGTGCTCGTGCAGTGCAAGCACTGGAACGTCAAGCAGGTGCCGCATAACCCGGTGCATGAGCTGCTCGGCATCATGGTCAATCGCGGCGCTACCGGCGCCATCCTTGTGACTAGCGGCGAGTTCACCCGCGCCGCCATCGACGCCGCGACCCGCAACGGTCATGTGCGATTGATCAATGGTCACGACTTGCGCGACATGCTCGGCGAGTTGCCGGAGCCAGCCGCTCCGATCGGCGCGTCAAGGTCTCGCTACCGCGCAGCGAATTCGCGTCAGGAGCATGGTCGATCCACGCGAAGGCCCCGCGAGGTGCTGATCATCAAGCTCGTGACTGCAGCGATCGGTCTTGCCATCGTGTTCGTTGCATATTTCTTCTTGATCGCGGTCACTTCCAAGGCGGGACGGGACTTTCAGAAATCCGTGACACAGCCGCGACCCGCAGTGACACGACCGGCTGCAATGCAAAAACCGTCGCAGTCCGCGAATCGACCGTCCTCAACGGCTCGAACGCCAGTGCCAGTGACCGTGATTCGTACGCTGACGCCCGAAGAGTCCGAAGCTCAACGTCAGCGCGCGGCTGAGTCACTCGAAATCATCAAGCAGACAACGCCGGAGTGGGGCGAGCGTCGCGACTAGCGGGGTGGGCTAGTTCTGGTGCGGCGCTTTGCGAGTCGCTTGAAGCCACCGGGTCGCCAGTCTTGCACGTCGCTGACGGCGCTCCCGTCTGGCCCGTTCGGCGGCCAGCACCCGATTCAGCGCCTCCTGATGTTTCAGCACGCGTTCCTCGTACGACAGACGCAGGTTGTCCTTGATCAGGCCGAGGTCGATGCCGGCCTGGGCGGCGATGGCGAGGGCGGTGGGCGCGTGCGTCATGCTTTTAGGATAGATGCGCGTTCCGGACACAGGCAAACCCGGCGCTCTTCGACAGGATTAGGGCGAACGGGGTGTCGGGTGCGCTAAAGTTTGCGGCCCGATTCCGATTGTGAGTGTGCCCATGTCCATGACCGCCTTCTATCCCGTCGGCACCCCCGGCCAACCCTGGGGCGATGCCGAGCATTCGGCGTGGCTGGCGCGCCAGACGAAGTTGCGCAGCTATGCGGACGAGGTGGTGAGCAAGATCGGTGCGCTGCGCGCGCGCTTTGACGTGCAGTCCTACGGCGAGATCGCGTATGGCGATGAGCGTTATCCTCTGTATGCGGTGCGCAACCGCGACTGGAACGACGCGTTGCCGATCGCGCTCGTCACCGGCGGCGTGCACGGCTACGAGACCAGCGGTGTCCATGGCGCGCTGAAATTCCTCGACGAACAGGCCGAACGGTACGCCGGCCGCATCAACCTGCTGGTGGCGCCTTGCGTCAGCCCGTGGGCGTATGAGCGCATCCACCGCTGGAATGCGAAGGCGATCGACCCGAATCGTTCGTTCAAGGAGGGCGGCTTGTGCGACGAAGCGGCGGCCTTGATGCGACTCGTGGCGCCCATTCGGGATCGTGTCCTGGTGCACATCGACTTGCACGAAACCACCGACAGCGACGAATCCGAGTTCCGTCCGGCGCTGGCGGCGCGTGACGGCCAGCCGTACGAACCCGGCACGATTCCCGATGGCTTCTATCTGGTTGACGATGCCGCAAAGCCGCAACCGGTGTTCCAGAGCGCCATCATCGACGCGGTTGCCAAGGTCACGCATATCGCGCCCGCGGACGACAAGGGCGAGATCATCGGCGACAAGGTCGTGGCGCCCGGCGTCATCGAATACCCGTTCAAGTCGCTCGGCCTCTGTGCCGGCCTGACCGACGCGCGCTACACCACGACCACCGAGGTCTACCCGGACAGCCCGCGCGCCACGCCCGAACAATGCAACCAGGCGCAGGCCGTGGCCGTGTGCGCGGCACTGGATTTCGCGCTCGCGGCATGAGCATCGTCCTCACCGATTTCGCGCGCCCGCGCCTGTTTCCGCGCGAGCCGCGGCGCAACACCATCCAGGACATCACGGCGGACGAATTCGAGCGTTACCTCAACGATCAAGCGCCACTGAAGGTGCTTGATGGCTACGCACCGTTCTGCAAGCTGCACGTGCATCGCAACTGGACCTCGACGCGCTGCCTGACGGTGCCGATCACGGAGGGCAACCGTCACTTGCTGCGTTCCGACTACGAAGCGCGCCACAGCGCCGAGCTGCCGGTGCTGGTGCGCTGGTTCGAAGGCATCGAGCCGCCCGTCGCGGACTATCTCGTCGTGATCCTGTACGACCGTGCGCAGATGGCGAAGGAGGGCACGCCGATCGAGGCCGACTGGGGCGTTGTCGGCTGCATGTACACGAGCGAACCGGACGAAATCCCGATGGCGCCGATCACGATGCTGCGCAATGCGCTCGGGGTCGATGAGGGCGGCTCGGGTGTGCCCATCGATCGTGCCGCGTACGCACGCAGCGTCGAATTCTGGCGCACGCACGCCAACTGGCGTTGAGGAGAATCCGTGGGCGAATGCATCCTGTTTGCGATCGACTCGGCGAGCGTGAGCACCGCCGATGTGGCCGTGGATTTTGTCGAGCAATGGCGCGACAACCAGGACGCGCCGACCGCGCGCATTGCGACCTTCTTCGTTCGCGTCCTGCAGACCTGGCCGGAAGATGGCTCGAAGGGCCATGTCCTGCACGAGGAGTTTGCGCACAGTCGCCCTTTGGGTCCGCTGCTCGAACTCGTCTTCGAATCGGGTGAATTCGACGCGGCCCGTTTGCAGCAGCTGCGCGCCCTCGCGGCGCATCATCAGCTCAAGTTGTTCGATCCGGAAGGCCATGTGCTGTATCTCGCGGATGGCAGCGAAGCTGGGCGCACGCCAGCGCCGCCCGCGATTCCCCCGCGAGGCCCGACCGTGTGCGCAATTTCCGGACTGCGTTTCGATGGCGTCTACGAATCGAGGCTCAGCGAGAGCTGGAGTTACCTCGCGCTGTCTGCGGATGGACGCCTCTGGTGGCAGAGCAGTCGCGGCCGGCTGACGGCCGCCGTCGCCATGAAGTCGTTGTTCGATGCCGACAGCTTCGTTTGCGTCGGCAAGTACCAGCCCGCCGATCGCAGCTTCAGCGCGCGCCTCAAGGCCGCCTACGGCAGCTTCAGGATGAACGGAGAACGCGCGGACGACGGTGCATGGACGATCACGTCGGAAAAGAGCAACGGCACCAAGCGGTTCAGCAGTGCCTACAGCTTCGTGCCGTTGTGAAGCACGATTGTTTCTAAGGCTTGCGCGTGTAAGTGATTTCCATCATCTGCATGTCCTTGCCGTCCGGGCCAGGCGTGAACATCGCGAAGACCTCGGTGTTCGCATCGGTCCAGATCGTGGTCATGCGGGCGTGGGTCTTGCCCTTCGTGATCGGGTCGTTCCAGCTGCCGTGGAAGGTGCAGGTACCGCGATCATCGCAGTCGCCCTCGGCGACCATGAGGCCGGTGCCCATGCTGTCGTTCCAGGTCGACCAGTGTTTGCCGCTGACGTTGTCGAAGCCGCTGAGGCCCATGCCGGTGAAGGGCTGGCCGCCCATGGTGGCCTCCGATTCCTCGATCATCACGCGACCACCCAGCAGCATGCGTCGCGTCACCTTGCCCTGATCGACGGTCGGAGGTGCGCCGGGCGCCTGCCAACTCTTGACCGTGATGTCGTAGTTCCCGGCCTGCTTGGCCATGCGTTCGTGCTGCGGGCCGGGCGTGCCGGCCTTCTGGAAGGCCTCCATCATCGCCTGTTCCTCGGGCGACATCTTCGGCGCCGCGTCGCCAGCCCAGGCAGGCAACGCGACGGCCAGTACGAGCGGGAGACAGCGGATAGCGAGCCTGCGATTCATGCGGACCTCCGAGGTGGACGAAACGATGCTTGCGACAGCGCGGCGAGTATACGCCCGGGATGCGATGACCTGTCGTTCGTCAGGACCGCACGTGGCGGGCCTATGTCACCGTAGCGCCGTGATTCCCTCGGGAGTGGCGAGATGAAGCAGCAGACGATGTCGTTCTGGATGGCAAGCGGACTGGCCTTGGCCGCCGGCCCGAGCTGGGCCGTGTGCAGCGATGACGGCGATGCCGCGTTCTGGTGTGCCGACCTGAGTGCGGGTCCGGCCGACGTGGACCCGAATTCCCGCCTTGGTTCGTCGTTCTCCAGCGGCGACTACAACGGCGACGGCTTCGTCGATCTGGCCATCGGCCGTCCGGGCGGTGGAAACGGCGACATGGGTGAAGTCGTGGTGCTGCTCGGCACCGATGATTTGCCGGATGGCGGGCTGCCACGCGACGTCCTCGGCTTCGGGATCATTCCCGACAACGACACGCTCGGCGTTCCGCCGGCCATGGGTGCAAGTCTGGCGACGACCGATCTCGATCGCGACGGCATCGACGACCTGATCGTCGGCATGCCGGGCAAAGACACGCCCTTCGATTTCGCCGGCTGCGGCAGCATCGGCACGCCGTGCCTCGATACCGGCATTGTCGCCGGCTATTTCGGCACCGATTTTTCCGAGGTGATCCTCAGTTCGAGTGCGCTGAACTACAGGAATTCGGTGGGCTGCGGCGTCAATGGCGATGCCGACGACAACTACTTCGGCGCCAGCGTCGTGGCCAATCGCAACGGCGACATCTACGCCGGCGCGCCGGGCATCGGCTTGAATCTCGACGAGACCGCGGGTTATGTCAGCGGGTTCCGGAGCCTTTTCGTTTCCGGCCAGGATTGCATCGCCGGATACCGGCCCGCGACGCTATTCGGCGACGTCAACCGCACCGCGCGCGTCGGCGCGTCGATTGCGGCCATCAACAAGGGCAACGGCAACGGCGCCACCGTCGTATTCGGTGCGCCGAATACCGACAATGGCTCGCTGGGCGAACTCGGCGTCGTGCTGGCCCAATATGCATCGAACACGACGACCAACCCGCCGGCCTCGGTATTCGTGCAGGAAGCTCACTGGCCGCCGGCGGGGAACGGCCAGGGCGACCACTTCGGCGCGGCCGTGGCCACCGGCGACTTCGATGGCGATGGCGACGATGATGCCGTGGTCTCGGCGCCTGACAAGGACGTGTCCGGCAACAACGACGCCGGTCGCCTGTACCTGTTGCGCAACGACCCGGACCAGATCCGTCCGGTCACGACGGGCGGTTTCCTGCACCAGAATTCCGTCGCCGGTTGCGGTGCACCCGAGGCCGGCGACCGCTTCGGTGCCGCGCTCGCGGCCGGCTACATCAACGCCGACCGCTTCGAAGACCTCGTCATCGGCGTGCCGGGCGAAGAGGCCGGCGGGCAGACCGACGAGGGCATCGTCAGCATCATCTACGGCAGCGCGAGCGGCTTGACCTCGAGTTCGACCTGCGAATTCTTCCGCGAAGCCGATGTCGGCGGTGCCTCGGTGGCGAATGCAAACTTCGGCTCGGTGCTGCATGTCGCCGACTTCGACCGCGATGGTCTCGACGACATCGTCATCGGCATTCCCAATCGCACCGTCGGCGGCCAGAGCAATGCCGGCAAGGTCTACATCCGCCGTACCAGCGGAGCCTCGGGCATGGACGTGCGTATCAACACCACGGCATTTTCGAACACCGCGCAGACGCCGGTTCAGAGCGGTTCGTCGCAGGCGACGGTGGTGAACACCGGCACCCTGCTGACCGGGCCGGTCGAGCATTCCGAGTCGATGGTGGTGGAACTCGACGTCAGTGCGAACGGTTCGCTCAGCAATCCGAGCGGGGCCTCGATCTGGCGATGCACAGACATGGTGATTCCGGATTTTCCGGCCGATCGTCCGGGCAAGCGTTGCACGCTGCCGGACACGACCTTGCTCGGCGAGACCACGCCGTCGATCGGCTTTCGCGTCAACCTGAAACCCGGCCAGTCGAACGGGGAAGTGCAGTGGTCGGCGCGCATCCGTGGCGACGCCACCGACACCAACGGGAGCAACAATCAGAGCAGCGGCTCGATCTTCTTCGTCGTCTCCGACACGCTGTTCATGAACAGCTTCGAATAAGCCGAATCCGCGGTCAGTGCGACGCGTTCGCCCAGCCCGCCAGGGTGGCGTCGATGGCGGCATGGTTCGCGGCATTCAGGGCGTCGAGCACGCGCGGCAGTTCCGGGTCACCGAAGATCCGCGTGTGCCAGCGATCGTAGTCGCGCAATAGCTCGGCCGTGCGTTCGATCAGATCGTCGTACCTGGCCCAGACGATGAAGCGCGCATAGGGCAGGGTGTCGTGCAAGGGGCCGTCTTCGCTGACGACGACCAGGCCGCTCAGCAAGGCCGGCAGGATGCGCAATTCCTCGATGGTGTCGTGGTGGTCACTGCGGCGCAGATTCACCAGGACCCGCGTGCGTCGGTATTGCGCCTGCAGGGCGGCACGGTCGAAGCAGCGCTTGAGATTGCGGATCGGCAGTTTGCGCGACATCGCTTCGCTCAGGAATCGGCCGCGGCGACCATCGCCGGCATCGCTGAACAGGGTCAGCACCGGCTGATCGCGGCCGTCGCGATCGAAACATCGCACGTGCAGCATCGGGGCGATGACGATGGTGTGCCCGAGCACGTCCTCGAAGCCGCCGGCGGCGCGCAGATGGTCGCGATTGATGTGGCTGTAGTCGATCACCAGGTCCGCGGCCGCGAGCGTGGCGCGATGCAGCAGGCGGGCGAGATAGTGGCCTTCGGCTCCTGGCAGCGGCGTTTGCGACACCGGCGAACCCTCGCTGTCGCCGCCGCCCGGCTTCACCAGCGTGTGTTCGATCTGGAACGCGATCCGCCGCAGCGGCAAGGCACAGTCACCCGGCGGATAGTCGCCGAACAGCAGATGCAACGCCTGCGGTCGCCGTTGCAGCGCTTCCCGGAACAAGGCCACGCAGTAGCGGTAGTAGGCGCGCACGTAGACGGTGTGCTGCGGGTTGTGCGTGAGCATCGCCGCACCCAAGCGTTCATGCACGAAGGCGCGGGCATCGCGACGCGCGAACCACAGGCGTTTCAGGGCAGGCCACATGCCGTCTAGCATCGCCGCCACGCAGGACGCGCACAAGTCGTGCAAGGGGCTGGCTAGACTTGCGACCATGAGCGAGGCGGCCATCCGGATCGACGTATGCATCTGTGCTTTCGCGCGCAGAGCGGGACTGCGTCATTGCCTGCAATCGCTGGCGGCCCAGGTCGATGCACCGGCGTTTCGCGTCCTCATTGCCGACAACCATGCGCAGCTGGTCGTGCCGGACTGGATCGACGCGGACAGCGGCACCTGGCCATTCGAATTGCGTGTCCTGCACGCGCCGCAGGCGAACATCGCGGTCGCGCGAAATGCCTTGCTGGAGGCCGCCTCGGCCGAGTGGATCGCGTTCATCGATGATGACGAGGTCGCGGCACCGGATTGGCTGGCCAATCTGTTCACCGCGCGCGACGCCTGCGACGTCGTGTTCGGTCCGGTGCAGGCGCGGTATCCGGCTGCGGCACCGGAGTGGCTGCGCCGCGGAGACTTCCTGTCAAAGCGGCCGGCGCGGCGCGCGCGAGGATACGACACCGGTCATAGCGCGAACGTGCTGATCCGCCGCGAGTGCATCGGCGCGCTGCGGTTCGAGGTCGAACTCGGCAGGACCGGCGGCGAGGACACGCTGTTCTTCGCGAGCATGCATGACGCCGGGGCACGGCTGCTGTTTCGCGACCGCGCCGTGGTCTTCGAACCTGCCGATCCGGCGCGCAGCGGCTTTGCCACGTTGATGGCGCGCAGCGTCGCGTCCGGCCACGCCCATGCCCGCGTGCAGCGGATGCGCGGACAGGGTCGCGCGTACATCGCGATCGGGGCTGCCGCGAAATGCGTGGCCAGTCTCTGCTTCGTCGTGTTGCAGGCGATGTCGGCGGTCGGCTGGCGCCGGCAATGCCTGCGTGCCGCATTGCACTTCGGTGTCGCGGCTCACGCCCTCGGAGCTTTGCCGCCGACGCTTTACGGCGATGCGACGGTCCGCGTCGACGCGTGAGCGCGAGGGCGTCCCCGGCGCGTCGTTCGGCACCGTCCACGAGACCGTGCCGTTCTGCGCGCCGTGGCCGATCACGCGGTCGTGGTGCTCACTCCAGGGTGAACCACTGCACTTCGACGCGGCGATTGAGGTCGCTGTCGGCGCCGGCGGGTTCCTCCCAGCCGCGACCCACCACTTCGATGCGGTCGGCCGCGAGCCCCGGGTGCTTCTTGAGCAGCGCATCGCGCACCGCCTGCGAACGCTGACGCGACAATTCCATCGCCTTCAGGGCCATGCTCCGCACCAGGGCCTGACCGCCTTCACGTTCGAATTCGCCGACCCGGGCGTTGTCGACGTGGCCGCGCAACACGACGATCGAGCCGGGACTGACCTGCAGGAAGTTCTTGATCGAATCGAGGTATTTCAGGTTCTCTTCGGCATCGCGGTCGAGCGTGGCCGAGTTCGGTTCGAAGAAGAAGCGGATGTCCTTGCTCAGCAGCGCATCGCCTTCCAGCGATGCGCCATCGCGGGTCTTGATCGGCGCGATCGCGATCGTCTGTTTCGCGAATTCGGCCTTGCCCTTGAGCGCATCAAGCTGCTTCGCATCGATGAAGCGCGCCGGATCGGCCGGGTTCTTGATCAGCTTGCCGTAGGCCAGCACCGAGGACTGGAAAATGCCGTTGAACGAACCGGCGGAATCGATGGTGCCGGCGAAGAACGCCTGGTTCTCGGGCAGGTTCGAGAGGTGCACTTTCGAGAGTTCGTCACGGGTGTCGGCATCGCTCCACTTGAAGGCCTTGGCGATGGTCGCGACCTGCGCCTCGGGCTCGTCGCGGACGCGGCGATTGCCGTCGAGCAGGCCGTGGACCAGTCCTTTCACCCAATCCGGATGCGCGGCGGCAAAGCCTTTGTTCACGACCAGCAGGTCGGCGATGATCAACAAGTTGCGGTTCGAGACCAGCATCTTGGCCTTGCCGGCCGACGCCTCGATGACCTCGTCGGTGCGGGGCGACCAGCCGATGCAGCCGTTCAAGCGAAAGGTCGAACCCAACTCATGCTCGTAGGCGTCGCAGGCGACATCGTTGTCTTCGTAGAACACCAGTCCGAGCTGGTCCGGGTTCGGACGTGCATCGAGATCGCGCAGCACCACCACCGGCACGTTCGCCTCCGACGCGAGGTAGCGGATGAAGAATTCGCTCTCGTTGAACTGCGATGCCGCCAGCACCTTGCCCTTGAGTTGGTTGATGCTGGTGATGCCGGTATCGACGACGACCATGTCGGCACCACGCGAGAAACCGATCTGCGCCGGCACCGTCACTTCGAACTGGCGGCCGAGCGCGGCCAGCACGTCCGCGGTCGTCACGCTCGCCGCGACCTTGCCGTTGTTGAGCTTGGACCAGCTCTCTTCCTCGCTCAGCGTCAGGCGCACCTGGAAACCGTAGTTCTTCGCGAAGAACGAATCCGGATTCGGATCGAGTCCGCCATTGGCGACGACCAGGCCGGCGTATCCGGCGTACTCGCTGATGTCGACGTCGACGATGTTGCCGGCCGGCTGATAGGCCGCGGCGGCATCCAGCGTCGGCAGGCCGTCGACCGGTTCGATCGGCACCGGTGCATCGCCATTGACGACCGGCTGTGCCGGATTGCTACCCGGCGTCTCGGTCTGCGTCGTGGCCGGCGCATCGGTCGCATCGGCGGCGTGCTTGTCACGCAGCATCAGCCATGCGCCCATGCCGATCAGCGCGATGATCAGCAAAACGGTGAGTGCCGTGCCGGCGGAATTGCCCCGCATCAGGAATCTGGATGAGCGTAGGGTCATGACGATGCTCCGGTGGACAGGGGAGGTGGCTTGCGCGCGCTGTGGCGCACGCGCTCAGGCAGGCGCTGCGGGGCGTTCGATTCGAACACGCCGAGCAGGTCGCGCTGGCTGTTGAGCCAGCGATGGGTTTCATTGAACGACGTGGTCAGCGCATTCAGCGATGCGCCGACACTGTCGTCGTCGGAGGCGAGCAGCGCCTGTTCGCGGATCAGCGCGATCTGGTGGTCGATGCGGGTGAGTTCCGCCTCGACCTGTTCCAGGCGCGTGGCCGCATCGGCATGGGCCTGCTGGCGCTGGTCGATCACCTGTTGCTGCTGTTCCAGACTGCGCTTGAGTTCCGGGCTGATGCCGGCTTGGGCGATGCGCGCGGCGATCTGCTTCTCCTGCTCGGCGAGTTGCGCACGTTCGCGGGCGGCGGTATCGATGACGCGATTGATCGCGACCAGCGCGACCAGCAGGCGCAGGTGCAGCCAGACCAGTTGTTCGACGCTGTCACTCTGGCTGTCGAGCAGAGGCGTGCGCTTCAAGGTGTCGAGGATGTCGCTGGCGCGGCGCTCGATGTCCTGATGGCGGCGCTTCTCGGGATAACCGAGTTGCGCGACGAACTCGTCGTAGCGCGCATCCATCGGATCGATTTCGGCCACGCGCGAGGCGTCACCGGCATCGACGGTCTTGCGGAAACGGGTATTGCCGGCCAGCAATTTCAGGTAGGCCAGTTCGAGGCCGGCACCGACCAGCCACAGGCCGGGATGGATGAAGGCCCCGAGCAGGGCGACGGCGGCGAGCCCGAACCAGTTCGGCGGCACCGGCATGCCCAGCGGTCGCGCGTTGAAGGCAGCCCACCAGTGCTTCATGCATCGCCGCCTTGTGCCAGCGACCGCAGCGCCGGCGGCACGAACTGCGTATCGGTGGCTTCGCGGATCGCGATCCGCATCTGGAATTCGAGCACGTCCGCAGCGACCGGCGGCTGGTAGCCGTCGAGGCAGGCGGCCAGTGCCGATGCGGGCGTTTCATTGGCGGTACGCACGCGCCGATACACTTTCACCGACAGCGCTTCGGCCGCGCCTGGCGTGAGCAGCAGCGGCAATTCAAGCTTGGCCATGTCGGCGGCGTCGATGGCGATGTCGAGCCGCTTCAGCAGCGCATTCAACAAGGCCGCGCTCTCGGTCTGCGTCGTTGTCGGCAGCAGCGGCACCTTGACGTCGATGCGGCCGGGCCGCTTGAGATCGACTTCGATCAGGTCCGGGCGCGAGGTCGCGAGGATCCAGACCACGCGGCCGCGGTTCGAGGCATCGCTCATTTCCTGCGCGATCATCGAGTACAGGCGTCCGGACAGGCCGCTGTCGCCGCTGCCGGAATCGCGCTTGCCTAGGCTCTGGTCGGCTTCGTCGATGAAGACGATGCAGCGGCCGAGTGCACGGATCAGCCGGAAGATCTTTTCGAGGTTGCCTTCGCTGGAACCGACCCAGCGATCGCGGAAATTCTTGAGCTTCACCACCGGCACGCCGGCCTCGCCGGCGAGGCATTCGACCAGGTAGGTCTTGCCGGTACCGACCGGACCGCAGAACAGATAGCCCATCGGCATCGCGCGCAAGTCATTCGCCTGCCATAGCGCGATGTCCTGTCGCAGCCAGGTCTTCAATGCGTCCTGAGCGTGGTAATGCGCCAGCGTCTTCTTCGATTCGATGAATTCGATCAGTCCGGCGGAATCGGCCTCGACCATCTGCTTCTTCGCGGCCACCCAGTCGGACTGGCCCAGCGGCTTGGCTTCGTGCTCGCGCAGCTTGACCAGGGCATTCAACGCGGTGACGGTAACGCCCGCCAGCAACGGCGCCGCCTTCGTGCCGTCGTCGTCGGCAAAGGCCTTGCGATGATCGACGCGCAGTTGCGCCAGCGCCTGTTCGATCACCGCGACATCCGGCAGGGGCACGCGCACGCGGGCCACCCGCGGATTCGTCGCGATCAGCGGATGCAGATCGTTCAAATTGTCGGCGATCAGGAAACTCGCAAACGGCAGTTCCGTGAACGGCGGTTCCGCAGCCCAGTCACGGACCAGGCTGGCGAGGCTGGCGGTGTCGAATTCGCCTTGGCGGTTGGCCGGCAGGATCTGGTCGGCGCCGCGCAGGATGCAGGCGATGTGTTCGACCTTGTCGCGGCCCATCGCGCTGAGGTTGGCGCGATATCGCAGGTAGCGGGTGATCAGTTCGACCGCCGCGCGCGGCTCGCGCGTGTTCGCGCCGAGCAGTTGCGCGCCCGGCCATTTCTGGAAGGTGTCGCTGGCGCGCGGCACGCTGAGGCCATTGCCGGGGTCGTACAGGAACACCAGTTCGAAGCCGGACAGCAGCTGCGCGTCGAGGAAAGCGGTCAGCGATACGAAGCGGCCGCGACTCGGGAAGCGGTCGGCGACATTGCCGAACAGCACGAACTGGCCCTGCGCACCACTTTCATAGGCAAGGGCGAGTTCACGGGCCCAGGCGGGCGAATCGCCCTCGATCGGCATCGATCAACCCTGCTGCGATTCGGCCGGCTTTTCGGTCGCGCCACCCATGCTCCGCGACGTCGCGGCCGGTGTCGATTCGTCGCCGAGCGACAGGCCCTGCGCGGCCGCGAAGTCGGCGAGGGCCTGGTCGGCCAACGCATTCATCTCGGTCTCCTTGATGTTTACGTCGGTCATGTCGATGGCGTCCTTGGCGACGCGGGCGCGCCCGGCGGCCTTGGTGCGCTCCTCTTCGACCATGTCGTGCAGCCGATTCAGGGTATCGCCGGATCCGCCGATGGAGCCGATCATGCCCGCAGCCATCTCGTTCATTTCGGCCATGGCCTTCTTCATCTTCATGTCGTTGATCGCGCCCTTCAGGCTCTCGATCTTGGCGCGCGCGGCATTCACGGCCACATCACGGGCCTTGATCAGGTCGCGATAGGTGCCTTCGGCGGCTTCGAGCTGCTTGCGGTTTTCTTCCAGTTCGCGCGTCACCGTCTGCAGGCGCAACGCGTACTGGCCCGCGGCCTGCTTGTTGCCGGCGCGCAAGTGCGCCGTGGTCTTGGCGCGCAGTTCGGATTCTTCGGACTCGAGCTTGCGCACCTGGCTCATCAGTCGCTCGGCGAGTCCGGCGTGTCCGGCGAGCCCCTGGTTGTACTGGGCGATTTGCTTGCGCAGGTTTTCCTGCTCCAGTTCCAGCAAGGCCTCCGGATTGCGTTTCTCGACATCCTTCACGAACATCGCGAAGAACCCCTTGAACACGTTGATGAGGCGCTGGAACATGACCACTCCTTGCAACAGACTGTGAGCCTCGCGGCGACGCCCGCAAACTTAGCGCGTTTGGGCGCGGGTGCAAGGGGTTCAGGGCGCCCATGGATTGATCAGCGCGACGCCGCAATCCTCGAAATGCCGAACGTTGCGCGTTGCGAGCGGGCAGCCATGTTGTTGCGCGATGCCGGCGATCATCGCGTCGCGCAGTTCAATCGTCCGCCCCTGTTTGCGCTTGAGTGCAAGCAAAGACGCGGTATGTGTCGCGGCGGTGCCGTCGAACTGGAGCGCGCGACGACCGAAGTCCTGTTCGAGCAGTTGCAACCACAGTTGGCGGAGTCGCAGTCGCCGTTCCGTCGTCTCGACGAGTTCGATGCCGAGTTCGATTTCCAGCACGTTGATCGAACACAACCAGACGGCGGACATCTCCTGCGTGTCCATCCACGCCAATACGCCGGGATCCGGTCGTGGGCGCATCAGTTCGGACACGACATTGGTGTCGAACAGGATCATTCGGGGAGATCGGCCGGTGCGAGGGGGCCGGATTTCACGGTTTCGAATTCGGGCATGTCGAGCTTGGCGAAACGCGCGTTGATTCGAGTCGCCCAGCCCACGGACCTGGATTTCGGCGACATGACGGCTCGGCTCAGAATGTCCCGAACTTCCGCTTCCATGCTCACGCCCCGGCGTGCCGCGCGTTGTTGCAGCGCGTCTTTTACGCTTTCATCGAGATTCCTGACGAGGATCTGGGCCATGGCATCACTCCTTAATGTGGTCGGATGATATCTTGATATCAATCCGGTTGCTGGCATGATCCGGTCACGTTCAGGAATTGCCGAGGCGACCATGCCCACCACTGATCCCCGTATCGATGCCTACATCGCGAAGTCGGCCGAGTTCGCGCAACCGATCCTGTTGCGCTTGCGCGTGCTGGTACACGGGGCATTGCCGTCGGTCGAGGAATCGATCAAGTGGGGCATGCCGCATTTCCTGCACGAGGGCCGGATTCTGTGCGGCATGGCGGCGTTCAAGGCGCATTGCGCGTTCGGGTTCTGGGCGGGCAAGGCGGTCGTGGGTGAAGCCGCCAGCGACGAGGCGATGGGTCAGCTTGGGCGCATTACGTCGCTGAAGGAACTGCCGAGCGCGACGACGATGAAGGCCTGGGTGAAGGCGGCGCTCGCGGCGCGCGCGAGCACGACCGCCGCGCCCAAGGTCAAGAAAGTGGCCAAGACGTCGCCGCACGACACGTTACCCGACGAACTTGCCGCCGCCTTCGCGACCAAGACGCACGCCGCCGCACGCAAGCACTTCGAATCGTTCCCGCCGAGTGCGAAGCGCGACTACATCGAGTGGATCGTGACTGCGAAACAGCCGGCGACACGCGAACGTCGGCTCGCGCAGACGCTCGAATGGCTGGCCGAGGGCAAGCGCCGCAACTGGAAGTATGCGGACTGTTGAACCGGCGTTCGCGTTGATCCAGCGCAATGCGCGGTCCTTCCGGTTTCGCGACACTGCCGGCCTGACCAGCGGAGCTTTGCCGTGCCGAAACGTGTCCTGATCCTCAATGCCCATCCCGACGCCGCGCAGCCGCATTTCCTGCATGCGCTCGCCGACGCTTATGCCGAAGGCGCGACCGCGAGCGGCTGCGAGGTCCGACGCATCGATCTCGCCAGGCTCGATTTCGCTTGGCTGAAGTCGCAGGACGAGTTCGAACACGGCGCAGTCGCACCTGTCATCCGGGCCGCGCAGGAGGATCTGCTCTGGGCCGAGCACCTCGTGATCCTGCATCCGTTGTGGCTGGGCATGATGCCGGCCCTGCTCAAGGCCTTCCTTGAACAAGTGCTGCGTCCCGGCTTCGCCCATCGCGTCGACGGGCCGCGCCCGATGGCACTGCTGAAAGGGCGCAGTGCCCGCATCGTCATCACCATGGGCATGCCGGCGCCGGCCTATCGCTGGTGGTTCGGCGCGCATGGCTTGAAGGCGATGGAGCGCAGCATCCTGCGGTTCTGCGGCATCAGGCCGGTACGCAACACGCTGGTCGGCATGGTCGAGTCGATGTCGGTCGAGCGTCGCGCCCAGTGGCTGGCGGAACTTCGGGAACTTGGGCGCCGCGCCGCGTAACCAAGCGTTGCCACGCTTGGGACGAGTCGTTGTCGACGGTGATGCGCCGTTCGCAGCCTTTTGACTGACGCCGCCATAATCTGGGGTTCGATCAGGACAGACGCATCGGGCAGTCGATGCATGCAACGGAGCCGGCATGACCACGACACGATCCATTCTCTCCCTCGCGGCAGTGTCCGCGGCCGTGCTGCTGTCCGCGTGCGGCGGCGGCCCAGCGCAGCAGGCACAACGCGGAGGGCCGCCGGTGACGGTGCGCAGCACCGTGATTGCACCCGGTGAATGGCAGGACAGCGTGCAGGCGCTCGGGACCGCCAAGGCGAACGAATCGCTGACGATCACCGCCAAGGTCAGCGAGACCGTGCAGAAGGTTGCTTTCGACAGCGGCGATTTCGTCGAAGCCGGGCAGGTGCTGGTCGACCTCACCGGACAGGTGCAGCTGGCCGGACTGGAAGAAGCGCGTGCCGCCTACAAGGAAGCCGAGCAGCAATTGAAGCGGGGCGAGGAACTGGCCGCGAAGCACCTGATTCCCGGCAGTCAGCTCGACACCCAGCGCGCTACCCGTGACGCCGCGCGTGCGCGCATGGATCAAGTGCGGGCGCAGTTGTCCGATCGCGTGATCACGGCGCCGTTCGATGGGGTGCTCGGCCTGCGCCAGGTCAGCCCCGGCGCGCTGGTGACGCCGGGCACGGCGATCACGACGCTGGACGATGTCTCGATCATCAAGCTCGATTTTTCGGTGCCGGAAACCCTGATCGCGGCGCTGGCGCCGGGCCAGTCGGTGTCGGCGCTCAGTGCGGCCTATCCGGAGCAGGTCTTTACCGGCGTGCTGCGGACCATCGACTCGCGTGTCGATCCGGTCACCCGGTCAGTGTTGGCGCGTGCCGACATTCCGAATCCGGAACGGCGTCTGCGCCCCGGCATGCTGCTGACCGTCGATGTGCGGCGTGCGCCCCGTCAGGCCTTGGCATTGCCGGAACTCGCCTTGTTGCAGATCGGGCGCAACAGTTTCGTGTTCCGCGTGTCGGCCGATGGCACGGTGGCGCAAGTGCCGGTGAAGACCGGTGCCCGCGAACGCGGCCGCGTCGAGATTCTCGACGGCATCGCCGCCGGTGATCGCATCGTCGTCGAAGGCACGGTGAAGTTGCGCTCGGGTGCCAAGGTGGTCGAAGCGGGCGCCAACCCGCCGGCGCAGTGAGGGCCGGCCGATGATGCTCTCCGATGTCTCCATCCGCCGCCCCGTGTTCGCGACCGTGCTCAGCCTGATGCTGGTCGTGCTCGGGCTGATCGCGTTCGCGCGCCTGCCGCTGCGCGAACTGCCGAACATCGACCCGCCGGTGGTGTCGGTCGACGTCACCTATCCGGGCGCATCCGCGGGCGTCGTCGAGACCCGCGTGACCCAGGTGCTGGAAGATGCACTTTCCGGCATCGAAGGCGTCGAGACGATCCAGTCGCAGAGTCGCAACGGTCGTTCCAGCATCACCCTCGACTTCTCGTTGAACCGCGACATCGAGGGTGCCGCGAATGACGTGCGCGATGCCGTCAGCCGGGTCGCCGACCGCATGCCGCAGGAAGCCGATGCGCCCCAGGTGGCCAAGGTCGAGGGTGATGCCGAGGTGATCCTGTGGCTGAACCTGAGCTCGCCGCAGCTGGATTCGCTGGCACTGACCGACTATGCCGAGCGCTACATCATCGATCGCCTGTCCAGTCTCGATGGCGTCGCGCAACTGCGCATCGGCGGCAGCCAGCGTTATGCGATGAGGGTCTGGCTGGATCGCGATGCGCTGGCCGCGCGCGGCCTGACCATCGCCGAGGTCGAGGCAGCACTGCGCTCGGAAAATGTCGAACTGCCGGCCGGACGGCTCGAATCCGATACGCGCGATTTCACCTTGCGCGTCGATCGCGGCTATGTCGAGGCCCGGGATTTCGAGGCGCTACCCCTGCGCCAGGGCGCCGACGGCCATGTGATCCGGCTCGCCGAGGTGGCGCGCGTCGCGATCGAGTCGACCGATCGTCGCGCCATGTTCCGCGGCAATGGCACCCCGCAGATCGGTCTGGGCGTGATCAAGACCTCGACCGCGAACAGTCTCGATGTCGCGACCCTGGTGAAAGCCGAGGTCGCACGCATCAACGAAGGCTTGCCCGAAGGCATGAAGATCGGCGTCACCTTCGACAGCACCATCTTCATCGACGATGCGGTCCAGCAGGTCTACAAGACCTTGTTCGAAGCGACCCTGCTGGTGGTGCTGGTGATCTGGCTGTTCCTCGGTTCGGTGCGCGCGGCCCTGGTGCCGGCGGTGACGGTGCCGGTGTGCCTGATCGCCTCCTTCATCGCGCTGTGGGTGTTCGGATTCTCGATCAACCTGCTGACCTTGCTGGCGCTGGTGCTCGCGATCGGCCTCGTCGTCGACGACGCCATCGTGGTGCTGGAGAACGCGCAACGTCGGGCGGATCTCGGCGAGCCGGTGCCGGTCGCGGCGCTGAGGGGTTCGCGCCAGGTCGCGTTCGCGGTGATCGCGACGACGACGGTGCTGGTGGCAGTGTTCGTGCCGGTGTCGTTCATCGAGGGCAACAATGGCCGTCTGTTCCGTGAACTCGCGGTCGCGATGGCGGCGGCGGTGGCGATTTCGGCTTTCGTCGCGCTCAGCCTGACCCCGATGATGTGCTCGTTGCTGTTGCGTCCGCATGGCCAGGTCAGCGGATTTGCCGGACGCGTCGATGAACACCTGGGCGCGCTCGCCCGCGGCTATCGGCGGGTGCTGGAAAGGCTCATCGGCGGTCCGATGCGCTGGGTGCTGGTCATGATCGCGGCGCTGGCGGCGAGTTACGGACTGTCGAAGCTGGTGCCGCGAGAACTGGCACCGCCGGAAGATCGGGGTGCGTTCTTCCTCTCGGTGGTCGGACCCGAAGGTGCAGGTTTCGATTACACCGCGACCCAGGTGCTGGAAGTCGAGAAGCTGTTGCTCAAGTACACCGGGGACGGCCAGCCGATCGAGCGCGTGAACATCCGCGTGCCGGGCGGTTTCGGTGCCAGCGAGGAAATGCACACGGGGCAGGGCATCGTCGTGCTCAAGCCCTTTGGGCAGCGCGAGGCGTCGACCAACGAGGTCGTCGACAAGGTACGCGCCGAAATGAACGCGTTGCCGGGCGTGCGCGGCCTGGCGCAGATGCGCCAGGGCCTGGTACGCAGCCAGGGCCAGCCATTCCAGGTGGTGATCGGCGGGCCGGATTACGCCGAACTCGCCGAATGGCGCGATCGCCTGATGGCGCGCATGGAAAAGAACCAGGGCCTGTCTTCGGTCGATTCCGACTTCAAGGAAACCCGTCCGCAGATCCGGGTGTCGGTGGATCGTGATCGCGCGGCCGCATTGGGCGTGTCGCTCGCCGATATCGGCCGGACCCTGGAAACGATGATGGGCTCTCGTCGAGTGACGACTTATGTCGAAGACGGCGAGGAATACGATGTGATCCTGCAGGCCGAGCGCGATGATCGTGCCGCGCCGGCAGACTTGCGCAACCTTTACGTGCGTGCGAGCAGCGGCGAACTGGTGCCACTGGCCAGTGTGGTCACGCTCAGTGAATTGGCCGAGCCGGGTAACCTGAATCGTTTCAATCGCCTGCGTGCGATCACCGTGTCGGCGGCGATCGCACCTGGCTACACCTTGGGTCAGGCGATCGACTGGATCGGCCAGGTGGCGCGCGAGGAGTTGCCGCAAACGGCACAGATCGACTTCAAGGGCGAATCGCGCGAATACCAGCAGTCCGGAAGCGCCGTCTTGTTCACCTTCGCGATGGCCCTGCTGGTGGTCTGGTGCTGGCGGCCCAGTTCGAGAGTTTCGTGCATCCGCTGGTGATCATGCTGACAGTGCCGCTGGCAGTATTCGGTGCCTTCGTCGGGCTGGCGATCACCGGTGGCACGCTGAACCTGTTCAGCCAGATCGGCATCATCATGCTGGTCGGGCTGGCCGCGAAGAACGGCATCCTGATCGTCGAGTTCGCGAACCAGCGTCGCGATGCCGGGCTGTCGGTACGTGACGCCGTGCTTGAGGCCGCGTCGACGCGACTGCGTCCGATTTTGATGACTTCGATCGCGACCGTTGCCGGTGCGATGCCGCTGGTGCTGGCCGGTGGTCCCGGTTCGGCCAGTCGCGCCACGATCGGCGTGGTCGTCGTGTTCGGCGTGACCTTGTCGACCTTCCTGTCCTTGTTCGTGGTGCCGGCGTTCTACCTGTGGCTGGCGCCGTACACGCGCTCGCCCGAAGAAAAATCGCGCGAACTCGAACAACTCGAACACGCCGTGCCGCCGGTCGAAGCCTGACATGGCCGCCCCCGCCACCATCGACGTGCGCCACGAACCCGAGCATTCACGCTTCGTTGCCAGCGTCGACGGTGTCGACAGCGTGGTGCGCTACCGCATCGACGGCGGCGTCATGCACGTGCTTTCCACGAATGTTCCACCCGCCCTTGAAGGGCGCGGCATCGCTGCGGCCCTGAACGAAGCGGCGATCGCCCACGCCACGGCGCGATCGCTGGCCATCGACCCGGTGTGTTCGTACACGGCCGCCTACCTCAGGCGCCGGTCCTCACGCGCGCTGCGTTGAACGCGGTCCGGATGCCGGTGTCGGTCAGTTCGTCTCGAAGCTGTCGGCGAACAGGTGATTGGCGGTCAGCGCAAGGGTCACCATGTGTCTTTGCTCGTCGCGGATCGAGATCGTGCCGAACACGATGCGTCCGCGTTCGATGCTGATTGCCGTCGGGATGTCGTGCGAGCTGCCCGGCCCGGGCACGGCCACATCGTTGTCGATATCGACGATGCCGCGCGCGGCAAATCCGAAGTTCGGATCCTTCGCGCCATTCCCGGTGAAGCGGAAGACGCGAACGTCCGCATCGCTGCCGGCGACCGGTGATCCCGTGCGCGCGGCGACCACCGCGCGTCCGAGATCGTCGATGCCCAGACGCATTCGCGCGTAGAACGGGCCGAGCAGCGGCGTGCCGTTGGTGATGTCCACCAGCGATTCCGAGCCGAGCACGAGTCCGTTGGCGCCGAAGCTGGCATCGGGAAGGCCGGTCGCATTCAACTGCCAGAGGGCGATCTCGCCATCGTTGTCAAAGCCTTCGGCGAAGGCGCTCGCGAGGATCCGGCCGTCGGGGCGCACCAGGATGTCGGTGCCAAAGTCGTACAGGGTGCCGGCAATGTCCAGGGCACGCAGTGCTTCACCCGCGCCGTTGGCGAAGGTCGGGTCGATGGTGCCGTCGTTGCTGAACTGGAGCACGGCGACGTCGTATTCGTTGGTCGCGCGCAAGGTGCTTCCGACTGCCACGAAACGGCCGTCTTCCTGCATCGCCAGTGCATTCAACTCATGCAGTTCACTGCCAACCAGCGTCGGCAAGTTCACGCCTGCCCCTGCGCCGAATTCGGTGTCGATTGCACCAAGGGCAGTCAGTCGTGCCGTGAATACGCGGCGACCCGCACTGTTGCGGTCCCGGCATTGGCCGACGAAGGTGATCGCGCCGTTGGGCGCGCCGAGAGCGATGTCCTTGATGCTGCAATCTTCGTTCGTGAACGCGAACGCACGAAAATCGCGACAGCCATCGGTGTCGAAGGTGGCATCGAAATTGCCGGCCACGTTGAGCCGGCAGACGAAGCCGCGGTCGCCCGCAGCCGTTCGCATGAGACCGGCGAGCAAGGGCTTGCCATCCGGCTGAACCAGCGCAGTCAAATTGGCATACCACGTTCCGCCGAGCGGGAATGTCGTCGTTGACAACAGGCCGGTGCCGCCGCCAAATCCCGGATCGAGGCTGCCGTTGGCCGAGATCAGCCGCGCAATCGGCAAGGAGGCGGTGGCCGCGATGGCATCGAACTCGCCGAACAGCCAGGTCTTTCCGGACGCCGATGTGGCCATGGCACCCAAGTAGGGTGCGGGCGCCGGCAGTCCGGGAAAGCTGCTGATCACGGTGCGCCCGAACACCGAGCCATAACCGGCATCGATCTGGCCGTCCGGGGCGTCCGACGCATGTGCAGACGCCACACAGGCCAAGGCGAGAAAGAGAGCGAAGCGGTGGGGCACGGTGGCGTCCTTGTGGGTTCAAGGGCACATACGCGCCGGGACCACCCCAGGGATCATGCCGTTGTCAGCCCGACAATTCGCACCATCGCACTCGCGCGTTGACTCCCGCGTACCGACCGCCGCAGACTGAGTCCATCCGCCCGACGATCCGGTCGGAGAATGGGTGTTGTACGGAACACACACATGCCGAGCGCCACGATCAAAATCTACCTTCCCCACGGTGATCCGAAGCGACTGCGGACTGGAGAGATTTCCAACTGGTCCGGAAAGGCTGTCGCAGGCCCGCGTACGGAACTGGATCAGCTGCTGAAGCGAGAGGAAGCAGGAAACGTAGGCGTTTACTTGCTCACCGGCATAGACCCGTTGTCTGGTGGCCCAGCTGTGTACATCGGAGAAGCTGAGTCAATCCAGTCGAGGCTCAAGCAGCACGTAGACAAAGACTTTTGGAATCACGTCGTCTACTTCACGAGCAAAGACGAGAATCTCACCAAGTCGCACATTCGCTACTTGGAAGGCCGCCTCATTGAGCTTGCGAAGCTAGCGGGCCGGGCGAGCCTCACGAATTCCCAGGCAACGACCTCAAAGCTTCCTGAGTCAGATCGCGCCGACATGGAAATCTTCCTTGAGAAGATTGAGCAGTTGCTTCCTGCTCTCGGGGTAGAAGTTCTTGTACCCATCGCAGCGCCACCGGAGTCAAAGGACGAGACGCGCCTCCTTTTCTGTGAGATCAGTGGCCTTAAAGCCAGCGGCCATCTCACACCGAACGGCATCGTGGTGCTAGCCCAGTCGCAGGCTGTCCTATCTCTGCGTCCGTCCGCAAAAGACTATCCTTGGGTTATCAACGCGCGCGCGCAGCTCCTCAAAGATGGGGTGCTAAAGCAAGCAGATGGGCATTTTGTCTTCACCAAGAATCATGAGTTCTCCAGCCCAAGCGCTGCAGCAGCGGTGATTCACGGTGGCACCGCCAATGGCCGCACTGCTTGGAAAGACGCAAGTGGCCAAACGCTGAAGCAGCTCGAGTCCGTATAGCAATTCGTCCAAGCCGACGCGGCGCGGCTTAACTCAGGCGTTCTGAAGCACCCAATTCAACCGTCCATCGAACACCGTCTGCGTGCAGCCGCCGACCCAGACGCTGCCATTCAAGTCGATGCGGATGCGGAGCTTGGCGTCGCGGCCGATTTCGCGGCCCTGGCTGACGCGATAGCCGCGGGTGAGCGGGCCTTGCGGTTCGGCGTGGGCGATGTAGGCGGCGATGAGGCCGTTGGCGGCGCCGGAGGCGGGGTCTTCGAGGATGCCGACGCCGCAGGGGAAGGCACGTACGGCCAGTTCGAATTCGCCGCACGCGCTGCGTGCGAAGGCGCAGAGGCCGAGCGTATCGGTGGCGCGGGCGAGCGAGCCGATGGCGGTGTGGTCCGGACGCCATGCACGCAACGCGGTCTCGTCGGCGAATTCGGCCAGCCACCATTTGCGGCCGCCTTCGACCATCGCCGCGCCAAGGGCGCCGAGCCGCACGTCGCCGAGAATGTCGCGCAGTGCTGCAGACGCGTCGGCACCGTCGCGCACTACCCGCGACTTCGGTGCCTGCACCGACAGCTCGCGCTGCGGGCGCGAACGATCGATCTCGACCGGCAGCAGGCCGGCCTCGCATTGCTGGATCAGGGCGTTCGCCTGCGCGTCGACGAAACCGGTGTCGAGGGCTGCATGCGCGGTGCCGAGCGACGGATGCCCGGCAAACGCGATCTCACGGCTCGGCGTGAAGATGCGCACGCGGTAACTGGCCGAGGGGTCGGTCGGGGGCAGCAGGAAGGTGGTCTCGACCAGATTCGTCCAGGCCGCGAAGGCCTGCATCTCGGCGCCCCGCCAATGATCGGCGCCGAGCACCACGCCCAGCGGATTGCCGCCGCCGGGGTGATCGGTGAATACATCGAGTTGCAGGAAGCGCAGTGCGCCGGGTGCGTGCGTATTCAATCGCGGATGTTGAAGCCCGGATTCTCGTCGAGCGTGCCGTCTTCCTTGAGCACTGCGAACTTCCCCCCGGGGCCCCCCCCCCCCCCGGGCCGGCGGCGCCCGGGTTTTCCCGGCCGCCCCCCGCCCCCCCCCCCCCCGCCCCCCCCCCCCCCCCCCCCCCCCCCCCCCGGGGCCCCCCCCCGGGGCCCCGCGCCCCCGCGCCCCCCCGGCGCGGGGCGGGGCGGGGGGGGGGCGCCCCCCCCCCCGCCCCGGCCCCCCCGGGGGCCCGCCCCCCCGAAGGCCCCCCCCGCCCCCCCCGCGGGAGCGGCCGCCCCCGCCGGCCCCCCCCCCCCCCGGGGCCGGGGGCCGGCCCGCCCCCCCCCCCCCCCCCCGCCCCCGGGGGGCCCGGGCCCCCCGCCCCCCCCCCCCCCCCCCCCCCCCCCCCCAGCCCCCCCCCGCCCCCCCCGGCCGCCCCGGCCGCCCCCCCCCGCCCCCCGCCCCCCCCCGGCGGCCCCCCCCCCCCCGGGGCCCGCCCCCCGCGGCGGCCGAAGCCGCCCCCGGGCCGCGCCGCGGGCGAGGCCCCCCCCCCCCCCCCCCCCCGCCCCGGCGGCCGCGCCCCCCCGCCCAAGCCGCCCCCCCCCCCCCCCGACGCCCCCGCGCCCCCGGGCCCCCGCCCCCCCCCCGGGCCCGCCGCCCCCCCCCCCCCCCCCCCCGGGCCGGCGCCCCCGGCGGGCCCGCCCCGGGGCCCCCCCCGGGGGAACCGGGCGGGGACGCGCCCGGGAAACCCCCCCCCGCGGGCGCCCGCCCGCGACGGCCCGCGCCCCCCCCCCCCCCCCCCCCCCCGGCCCGCCCCCGGCCCGGCCCCCCCCGCCCCGTCCCCCGACCAGCCCCCCCCGGCCCCCCCCCCGCCCCAGGCCCCCCGCCCGCCCCCCCCCGCCGGCCCGGGAACCCCCCCCCCCCCCCGACCCGCGCCAACCCCCCCCCCGCCGGCCCCCCCCCCCCCCCCCCCCCGGCCCCCCCCCCCCCGCACAAGCCCCCCCCCCCCCCCCCCCGGCCCCCCGCCCCCCCCCCCCCGCCGGGGAGCCCCCGGCCCGGGGGCGGCGCCCCCCGCCCCCCCGCGGCCCCCGCGGCCCCCCCCGCCCCGCCCCCCCCGCCCCCAAAAAAACCGCCCCCCCCCCCGACCGGCCCCCCCCGGGGGGCGCCCCCCCCCCGGGCCCCCCGCCGCCCCCGCCCCCCCCCGGCCCCGCCGCCGCCCCCCCCCCACAGGACCCCCGGAACCCCCCCCCCCCCCCCCCCCCCCCCCCGCCCCGCGGGGCCCCCGCGCCCGCAAAAAAACCCCCCCCCCCCCGCCCCCCCCCGCGCGGGGCCGGCCCACCCCCCCGGGTTCCGGGGCCCTTGCGGTCGGAATCGAACACGATGGGAATCGAAGGCTTGAACGGCGGCCGGCGCACGAACTTCAGTTCCCAGCCGTAGCGCTCGAGTTCGCGCAGGGTGATCAGCTGATCCTGATTCAGGTCGCGCTCCATCGCCCTGAGCGGTCGCGGCATATCGAGGCGCCGTTCCAAAGACATTCCGGTGTTCCTCATCCGATCGTTGGCTGATTGTTACCGGAGGTCAAAGCAAGTTCAATGCCGATGGGACAGCCATTCGATCGCGCCGCGACCGGCAACGACACCGCTGGCGAAACACGCGGTCAGCAGATAGCCGCCGGTGGGCGCCTCCCAATCGATCATTTCGCCGGCACAAAACACGCCCGGCATCGCCTTCAGCATCAGTCCATCGTCCAGTGCATCGAAGCGCACGCCACCGGCGCTGCTGATCGCTTCGGCGAGCGGACGCGGGCGCCGAAGCCGGATCGAGGCCCGCTTGATCGTCGCCGCGACGCGCGCCGCGTCGGTCCATTCCGGGCGCGGCAGCAGCTCGAACACGAGTGCCGACTTGGCGGCATCCAGCCCGGTGCAGCGGCGCAGGTGCTCGCCGACGCTGCGCTTGCCACGATCGCGCGCGAGCGCCGCCGCAAGTTCGTCCGCACTGCGCTCCGGCAGCAGGTCGACATGCAGCAGCGCCTCACCGTCGCGCGCGATGCGTTCGCGCAGCGGGGCGGACAGGGCATAGATCAGGGACCCTTCGAGTCCATAGCCGCTGATCACGCATTCGCCGGCGAGCGCCGCATCGGTGTCATCCAGTCGCGCGGCGACCCGTTTCAGCGGTGCACCGGCGTGGCGCAGCCGCATCGTTTCCGACCAGTCGACCTCGAAACCGCCATTGGACGGCTGCAAGTCGGAGATGTCGATGCCCTGCGCGCGCAGCACCTCGACCCAGGCGCCGTCCGAACCCAGCTGAGGCCACGAACCGCCGCCCATCGCCAGCAGGGTCGCGTCCGCCCGAACGTGAATCATTCCATCGGGTGTCGCGAAGACGAGCGCGCCGTCGGAGCTCCAACCCGTGAAGCGATGGTGGACATGAAATCGCACACCCTGTGCGCGTAGTCGGCGCACCCAGCCGCGAAGGAAGGGTGCGGCCTTCAGATCGGTCGGAAACACCCGTCCGGAGCTGCCGACGAAGGTCTCGACACCGAGGCCGCTGGCCATCGTGCGCAGGGCGGTCGCGTCGAATGCTTCCAGCCAGCGCCGCAACTCCGGTTCGCGGCGGTGATAGCGCGACACGAAGGTCTGGAAGTCGTCGCTGTGCGTCAGGTTCAGGCCGCCCTTGCCGGCGATCAGGAACTTGCGCCCGACCGAACCCATCGCGTCATGGACATCGACCTCGATTCCCACCGCACGCGCCGTCTCCGCCGCCATCAATCCGGCGGGACCACCGCCGATGATGGCGAGCGAGGCGGGCACGGCCTCAACGTCCCTTGAACGATGGGTCGCGGCGTTCCATGAAGGCGCGCATGGCTTCGGCGAAGTCTTCCGACTGCATCAGGAGACCATTCTGGATGGCGGCGTCGCGGTTGATGCGAGCGACGTCCGCGTCGATGCGGGCATTCATCGTGCGCTTGATGGCGGCGACCACCAGGGGCGGATGGGCGGCAAGCCGTGTTGCGAGGCGCCGCGCTTCCTGCGTCAGCGCGTTCGCGTCGTCGACCACATGGGTGACGAGGCCGATGCGCAGCGCCGTATCGGCGTCGATGTCGTCGCCGAGCAGGGCGAGTTCGCGCGTCCACGCGTCGCCGATCAGATGCGGCAGGCGCGAGAGGCCGCCCAGATCGGGCACGATGCCGACCTTGACCTCGCGCAACGCGAATTTCGCCGACTTCGTGGCGATGCGGAGGTCGCAGGCCGCGATCATTTCGATACCGGCACCGATGCACCAGCCATCGATCGCGGCGATCGCCGGCACGCGGCTCGACGCCAGCGCCGCGAAGCCGCGATGCATGCGTTCGGCCAGGGCTGGAATCTCGGCGCGACCCCGCGCACCGTCATTGAGCAGCGTGCCGATCTCGGTCGCCATCGCGGGCAGGTCGAGCCCGTAGGAGAAATGTTCGCCAGAGCCGCGCACGATCAGTGCGCGGATGTCGGCGGCGGCATCGATCGCTGCGATCGCTGTCGGCAGTTCGCGCCAGAAGTCCGGCCCCATCGCGTTGCCGCGACCTGGCCCGAGCAGGACGAGTTCCGCCACCGGCGCATGCTCGGCGTCGATGCGGACGGAGCGGTGTTCGTTGCTCATCGCGCGGTCCCCTCGATCAGAACTTGCGGCGCGGCGGCTTGCGCTTCGGGTCGAAGTCGCCGCCGTGCTTGCGGATCGGTGCTCGCGGCGGCACGCCATCGACGCGCGAGATGCGCATCATGTTGCCGGCCACGCGGACCTTGCGCAGATGCTCCATCACGTCATCCGGCATGCCCTCGGGCAGGTCGAGATAGGTGTGGTCCTCGCGGATGTCGATGCGGCCGATGAACTTGCTTTCGAGATCGATCTCGTTCGCGACCGCGCCGACGATGTTGCCCGGCTTCACGCCGTGCACGTGCCCCACCTCGATGCGGAACGTCTCCATGCCGACTTCGGGTTCGCCGCGCACGCGCGGTTCGCGCGGACGCTCGAGGTCCTGCGGCGGACGTTCCGCGAACTCGCGCTTCGGGCGGTCGGCGCCGGCGAATTCGCGCTTGGGACGGTCTTCGCTGAACTCGCGCTGCGGGCGTTCGGTGGCAGCTTCACGGCGCGGACGTTCGGCAAAGGGCGTGCGTTCGCCGCGTGCGGGTCGCTCTGGACGTTCCGGACGCTCGCTGCGCGGGCGCTCCTGGTACTCGCGTGCCGGCGGCGGATCGTAGGCATCGAGCAGCAGCGGCTTGCCGCCCTGATACAGGCGCGCCAAGGCTGCGGCGATTTCGATCGCCGGCACGTTCTTGTCGTTCTCGATCGACTCGACGATTTGCTGGAAGGCCGACAGATTCGGTGCCGCCAGCGACTCGATGATCTTTTCCTTGAAGCGTTCGATGCGGCGGTCGTTCACGGCCGAGACGGTCGGCAACTGCATCTGCGTGATCGGTTGGCGGGTAGCGCGCTCGATGGCGCGCAACATGCCGCGTTCGCGCGGCGTCACGAACAGAATGGCTTCGCCGGCACGGCCCGCGCGGCCGGTACGGCCGATGCGGTGCACATAGCTTTCGGTGTCGTAGGGAATGTCGAAATTGAAGACGTGGCTGATGCGATCGACATCGAGACCGCGTGCCGCGACGTCGGTAGCAACGAGGATATCGATGTCGCCGGCCTTCAGCTTCTGGATCGTCTTTTCGCGCGCCGCCTGCTGCATGTCGCCATTGATCGCGGCGGCGCGGAAGCCGCGTGCTTCGAGTTTTTCGGCGAGTTCTTCGGTCGAGACCTTGGTACGCGCGAACACGATCATCGCGTCGAACGGCTCGGTTTCGAGGATGCGGGTCAGGGCATCGAGCTTGTGCAGGCCGCTGACCAGCCAGTAGCGCTGGGTGATGTTTTGCGCGGTCTGGGTCGAGGCCGCGATCTTCACCTCGGCCGGATCTTTCAGATAGGTATGCGCGATGCGCCGGATCGATTCCGGCATCGTCGCCGAGAACAGCGCGATCTGCCGCGTCGCCGGCGTCTTCTGCAGGATCTTCTCGACATCGTCGATGAAGCCCATGCGCAACATCTCGTCGGCCTCGTCAAGCACCAGATGGCGCAGTTGCGACAGGTCGAGCGTGCCCTTGTCGATGTGGTCGATGATGCGGCCCGGTGTTCCGATCACGACATGCACGCCGCGGCGCAGCGCCGAGATCTGCGTGCCGTAGCCGCTGCCACCGTAGATCGGCGCGACGTGGAAGCCGGGCAGGTGGTGAGCGTACTTCTGGAAGGCTTCGGCAACCTGGATCGCGAGTTCGCGCGTCGGCGCCAGCACCAGTGCCTGCGGGGTGCGCGAGAGCGGTTGCAGCCTGGCGAGGATGGGCAATGCGAATGCGGCCGTCTTGCCGGTGCCGGTCTGGGCTTGGCCGAGCAAGTCGCGGCCCTGGAGCAATGGCGGGATGGTCGCGGCCTGGATTGGCGAGGGCGATTCGTAGCCGACGTCGGACAAGGCTTTCAGCAGCGACTCGGGCAAACCCAGGTCGGCAAAGGTGATCGAGACGGGCAAGGGCGCGTCGGACATGAGATTTCTCGGAAAGCGACGCACAGCGCGTACCCGCGCAAACTAGCGGAAGCACGTGGTGCTGACCAGTCGGGGCGGTCGTGCGACCGCCCCTCGCGTTCACCGAATCACTTCAGGCCGCGTCGCACCAGCAACGGCTCGATGTTCGGATCGGCGCCACGGAAGTCGCGGAACAACTGCATCGCATCGACCGAGCCGCCCTTCGAGAGCAGGGTCTTGCGGAAGTGGTCGCCGTTTTCGCGTTTCAGGCCGCCATGTTCCTTGAACCACTCGACGCTGTCGGCGTCCAGCACTTCGGACCACAGGTAGGCGTAGTAACCGGCAGCGTACCCGCCCGAGAAGATGTGGCTGAAGTAGGTGCTGCGATAACGTGGCGGCACCGGGGCGAAGTCGACGCCGATCTTTTTCAGCGCCGCCTGCTCGAACTGGATCGCATCGGTCGGGATCTGCTCCGGCTTCAGCTGATGCCACTGCTGGTCGAGCATCGCCGCGCCCAGGTATTCGGTCGTGGTGAAGCCCTGATTGAAGGTGCCGGTGGCGAGCACCTTGTCGATCAGTGCCTTCGGCATCGCCGCGCCGGTGTCGTAGTGCTTGGCATAGTTCGCGAGCACGGTCGGATTGGTCATCCACATCTCGTTGACCTGCGACGGATATTCGACGAAATCGCGCGGCACGTTGGTGCCCGAGAAGCGCGGGTACTTCACGTTCGAGAACATGCCGTGCAGGACATGGCCGAATTCGTGGAAGGCCGTGTTGACCTCGTCATAGCTCATCAGCGTCGGCTGGCCCTTCGGCGGCTCCGGCACGTTCAAGTGCAGGGCGACCACGGAGTGCGTGCCGAGCAGGCCGCTCTGCGACACGTATTCGGTCATCCAGGCGCCACCGCGCTTGGACGGGCGCGCATACATGTCGGTGATCAGCAGGGCCAGCTTGGCGCCGTCCTGGTCGAACACGTCGAAGATGCGCACGGTCGGATGGTACTTCGGCAGGTCCTCGCGCTCCTTGAAGCTCAGTCCGTAGAGCTTGCTGGCGGCGAAGAACACGCCGTTTTCGAGTACCGAATCGACCTCGAAGTAGGGACGCAGCTGGGCCTCGTCGAACGCGAACTTCTCGGCGCGCACTTTTTCGGAATAGAACGACCAGTCCGAAGCCGCGACCTGGAAACCGCCCTTGGCCGCGTCGATCTGCTTCTGGATTTCGGCCGCTTCCTTCTTCGCGTTCGCGACCGCGGCCGGGGCGAGTTCGGCCATCATCTTGTTGACCGCGGTCGTGGTCTTGGCGGTCTCGTCTTCCAGCACGTAGCTCGCGAAGTCGGCGTAGCCGAGCAATTGCGCACGTTCGGCGCGCAGTTTCGCCAGGCGCAGCACGATCTCGCGATTGTCGTAGGGACCACCGACGGCGCAGCGCTGCTCCGCGGCCTTCTGCAGTTTGGCGCGCAAATCGCGGTCCTTGAGCGAGGCATTCGCAGGCTGGCCGCTGGTGTTCACCAAGGCGATCAGATAACCCTTGTCCTTGCCGGCGGCCTTGGCGGCCGATTCCGCTGCGGCAATGGCGTTGTCGCTGAGGCCATCGAGCAGCTTGCGGTCCTCGACATACACGCCCGAGGCATTGGTTTCATCGAGCACGTTCTGCGTGAACTGGGTCTGCAGGGTCGCGATCTCGCCGTTGAGCTTCTTCAGCGTCTCCTTGCCGCTGCCCGAGACATTGGCGCCGGCGCGCACGAAATCGGTGTAGTAGCGCCACAGCAGGCGTTCCGATTCGGCATCGAGCTTCAATTCGGTCTTGCGGTCGTACAGGGACTTCACGCGCTGGAACAGGGCGTCGTTGAGCAGGATGGCGTCGTTGTGCGCGGCCAGTTTCGGCGCGACCTCGGCGCGGATCTTGTTCATGGTGTCGTTGGTGACGGTGCCGCTGAGGTTGAAGAACACCGTCGTCGCGCGATTGAACAGCTGGCCGGTCTTCTCCAGCGCGACGATGGTGTTGTCGAAGCTGGGCGCTTCCTTCTGGGTTGCGATCGCGGCGACTTCGGCCAGTTGCTCGCGCATGCCCTGCTCGATCGCCGGGAGATAGTGTTCGTCCTTGATCTGGTCGAAGGGCGGGAACTGGTATTCCAGCGTGCTCGGCTTGAGCAGCGGGTTTGCGGCGGCGACTTGCTGCATGGCGGTGGTGGCTTCGGCGTGGACCAAGGGGCTGAGGCCGAGCGCGATGGCAGCGGCGAGGAGCAGACGGGCAGACATGGGCGGATCCTGATGCAGCGGGGCGCACACGATAGGCGAGGGCGGGCCGCGCTGCGCGGCCGGATCGGCATGGGTCGGCGCGATTCGCCCCTTCGGGCTCACGTTTCGTCATGTCGTCATGCCACCTGCCGGCTTCACTCGCCCCGGGCAAAGGATTACCCTCGATTTCCCCCGACCCCGAGGAGACCGCCATGCGCACGCACCACAATCCCTACACCGCAGTCCGTCGCTCGCTGCTGTCGCTTGCCGTCGCCGCGGTCTGCTGCAGCGGTGCGGCCTACGCGCAGGACGACGACACCGCCGCCGCCAAGGAGGAAGGCGCGGCGCAGCTCGACGTCGTCACCGTGACCGCGCAGCGCCGGGTCGAGAACGTCAACGAAGTGCCGATTTCGATCACCACGATCGCCGACGAGAAGCTGGACGTGATCGGCTCCGGTGGTGACGACATCCGCGTGCTCTCCGGGCGTTTGCCCAGCCTGAACATCGAATCGAGCTTCGGGCGTGCGTTTCCGCGCTTCTACATCCGCGGTCTCGGCAATACCGATTTCGACTTGAATGCATCGCAGCCGGTATCCCTCGTCTATGACGACATCGTGCAGGAAAACCCTTTGCTCAAGGGATTCCCGATGTTCGATCTGGACAGCGTGGAAATGCTGCGTGGCCCGCAGGGCACGCTGTTCGGGCGCAACACGCCGGCCGGCGTGCTCAAGTTCCAGTCGCGTCGTCCCACGCAGGAGACCGAAGGCTACGCGCAGGTCAGTTACGGCGCGCTCGGCAATGCCAATTTCGAAGGCGCTTATGGCGGCGGATTGAACGATGCGTGGTCGATGCGCGCGTCTGCGCTGTATCAACGCCGCGACGATTGGGTCGACAACACGCAGACCTCCGGCGACGACGAACTCGAGGGTTACAAGGAATTCGCGGCGCGCGTGCAGCTGCTGTACGCGCCCTCGGACGACACCGAGGCGCTGTTCAATATCCACGCCCGTTCGCTCGACGGGACCGCGCGCCTGTTCCGCGCCAACATCATCCAGCACGGCAGCAATGACTTGATTCCCGGCTTCGACCGCGAATCGATCTCGATCGACGGCACCAACCTGCAGGAACTCGACACCTTCGGCGCCAATGCGCGCCTGCGTTTCGATCTCGGTCGGGTCACGCTGTTCTCGGTCAGCGGTTACGAGAGCGCCGATTCGCTTAGTCGTGGCGACATCGACGGCGGTTACGGTGCGTCGTTCGCGCCGCCGTTCGGTCCGGGCTTCATCCCGTTCCCGGCGGAATCGGCCGATGGCTTGCCCGAACACCGCCAGCTGTCGCAGGAATTCCGCTTCGAATCCAATGACTGGGGCGACTTCGACTGGCAGGCCGGGTTGTTCTGGTACGACGAGTCGATCAGCATCGACAGCTTCAACTACGACACCCTGGCGGGCGGCGTGCAGAACGGCTATGCGCGCCAGGAACAGGACAACACGGCGTGGGCGCTGTTTGCCTCGGGCGAATACCAGGCCAGCGACGATCTGACCTTGCGCGCCGGTGTGCGCTACACCCGTGACGAGAAGGATTTCGTCGCCTTCCGCACGCAGTCGCCGATCGGCGGCGGGGCCTTGCTGCCCTTGTACGCCAGTCCTTCCGATTCCGATGTCAGCTGGGACCTGAGCGCGGTCTATGCGTTGAACGATGCGGTGAATGTCTACGGCCGCGTGGCGCGCGGGTTCCGTGCGCCCAGCATCCAGGGACGACTGTTGTTCGGCAACACGATTTCGGTGGCCGATTCGGAAACCTCGCTGTCGTTCGAAGCCGGCGTGAAGGCCGATCTGTTCGAGCAACGCGCGCGTCTCGGTTTCGCCGTGTTCGATTACACCGTCGACGATCTGCAGCTGACTGCGGTCGGCGGTGCGGCCAACTTCAATACCCTGATCAATGCCAAGGAAGCCGACGGCCAGGGTTTCGAACTCGATCTCGAAGCGCTGCTGTCCGATCACTTTTCGATTACCGTGGGCGCGAGCTACAACGACACCGAGATCAATGATCCTGGCCTCGCGATCCAGCCGTGTGGCGGCGGCTGCACCGTGCTTGATCCCGCCGGTGCCAGCGCCGGCACCGTCTCGATCGATGGCAACTCGCTGCCGAACGCGCCGAAGTGGATCGGCAACCTGACCGCGCGATACGGCATTCCGGCCGGCGATGGGGCCGAGTGGTTCGTGTTCACCGACTGGGCGTATCGCGACGAGGTCAACTTCTTCCTGTACGAGTCCGCCGAGTTCCACGGCGATGCCTTGGTCGAAGGCGGTCTGCGCGTCGGCTACAACTGGGAATACGGCAACAAGGAAGTCGCCCTGTTCGGCCGCAACATCACCGACGCCGAAGAACTGGTCGGCGCCATCGACTTCAACAACCTCACCGGCTTCGTCAACGAACCCCGCCTCTGGGGCGTCGAATTCACCGCACGCTTCTGAGTCATTCCAACGCCCCGGCCTCCCTCTCGTTCACGCGGGGGAGGCCGTCGCGGATGTCGAGTACCTTCGATGACTGCGGGTGACGCGTTATCCCGGCGTTTTGTTTGGAATAGTCCTTATCCCGACGCAGCAACCGGATCCCACCATCGCTCCCTCGCGCCTCGCCGCGCATCTGCACGCACTGAGGAAGTTCCTTGACCCCTATCCGCAAGCAAAGCCAGACTCGCGCCAATATCCCGACTCTTTGGTCGGATAATTGTTGTTAGAAAGGTCCACTTGCCTCTCAAATACGACGATCCAGAGCTTGAAGAGCGGTGGTGCATGGATCGCCGCCAAGAGGTTGAGTCATACCTTTCCAAAGAGCAGGTTCCTCACGGCCGAATTGGAGAATGGCCGGCTTGGCATGTCGCACCATACGTATCGATTTGGGCCATCGAGAGCCAACGGGGTGATGAAGCTGGCCTACTGCGAGATCTCCGACCGATTTCATTCCCTGGTCTGAGGCAGAGTCCGACCCGGCAGGCATTGGTTTCATCGGTAGCGGTGGACTGAGGTCTCGCCACATGCTGCGCGGGATTCCTCATCCCAATATCTCGATCGGTACTCCTGAGCATTGGCCAAAACTCGGTCCGCTCCTCCAATCCCGAGCTGGCGTACTTGCCAAATGGGCAAATGATGATTCGATCTGGTAGGCCCGACCTTTCTAACCACTCAAGCAGCGGACGCTTCGCAGCCAACCTGCTGCTGGAGAAGCTTTGCGTGGTCTACGGTTTTTGCCTTTCCCCCCTATGGAAGGCCCGCCTCACCACATGCCCTCCGCAATCTCCTCAAAAGTACACCGACACAGTCTTTCTTGCTGAAGGGCTTGACCCAAGAACCGCCGATAGCGCTCTCTACAAGTCCATACTGGATGAGGTTCCACGCCGCGTTCGATCGCAACAACTCGCTCCGATTCAGCACGCCTAACTATGCGTCTATGGACTCCTCCCCTACGTCAACCTGATTGATCCTGTTCTGCTTCATCACGGGTGGATCGGTGCAAGCGTCTATCCGTCCTCGAAGTGGCGGGATCATCCGCCGGGACATCATGGAATCCGCAGGTGTGGGGCCTATCGTTCAAGCGACCTCGAGGGTCCGACATAGTTATCGGCCTTGCCACACCGCGGCCGAGCCGCTGGTGATGAGGTTGATCTGATCGATCCGTTGACGTGCCGCTCTGTGGTGAAAGGGTGTGTTGCGTTGACTGCGGGTATCGATCAGGCGCTGGTCATCGCGATCTCCTGATCGAAGCGTTTGCCTTAGTCGGCATCGAAGCTGCGTGCGTGGTGCCACGTCGCCCAGATGATGCGCACCATTTTGTTCGCAAGGCCGACTGCCGCCTTGTTGAAGCCGCGGCGTTCGGCGAGCGCGACCGCCCAGGCGCGCAAACGATCGAGCGGCTTGCCCGCAGCCTGCGCACGTTTTGCCGCCGCGAGTACCGCACGCGCGCCTTGAATCACTGCAGCATGACCGAGGGCCGTCCGTTGAATTACTTGTCAACGAACGCCCGCTCGAACACGTATTCGCCGGCGGTGCCGATGCGCGGGGCGGCGGTGAAGCCGCGGGTGTCGAGGATCTTGCGGAAGTCGGCGAGCATTTGCGGGCTGCCGCAGATCATGGCGCGGTCGTGTTTCGGGTCCAGCGGCTCGATGCCGAGGTCGGACTGGCACTGGCCGTTGTCGAACAGCGTGGTGATGCGGCCGTGGTGCTGGAACGGCTCGCGGCTCACCGCCGGGTAGTAGCAGAACTTCTGCCGAATGATGTCGCCGAGGAATTCATGGCGCGGCATCTCGCGTTCCAGATAGTCGCGATAGGCCAGGTCTTCGGCATTGCGCACGCCATGCATCAGGATCACGCGTTCGTAGCGCTCGTAGGTTTCCGGGTCCTTGAGGATCGACAGGAACGGTGCCAGTCCGGTGCCGGTCGCCAGCAGATACAGATTGCGCCCCGGATGCACGTCGCTGATCAGCAAGGTGCCGGTCGGCTTGCGCGACAGCATCACCTCGTCGCCGGGCTGGATGTGCTGCAGCCGCGACGTCAGCGGGCCGTCCTGCACCTTGATCGAGAAGAACTCGAGCTGCTCCTCCCAGTTGGCGCTGGCGATCGAATACGCGCGCATCAGCGGCTTGCCGTTGACCATCAGGCCGATCATCACGAACTGGCCGTTGTCGAAGCGGAAACCGTCGTCGCGGGTCACGGTGAAACTGAAATACGCGTCGGTCCAATGACGCACGTCGAGCACGCGCTCGCTGATGAAGGCAGATGGGGACATGCTCGGGCTTCGCGGCGGGCGCCGCGCAATGGGTCAGGGGGCATTCTAGGGGATGACCGACGGCGTGGATTGACGGCAGTCAAACGCGCTTCATCGCGTCCGTCTCGTCCAGCGCCAGGCACAGCAGCCGTGCCTCGATGCGTTCGCCGAGGTTGGCCGGCGCGTCCAGCTGCATGCGTTGCAAATCGTTGTGCTGTTCGACCCGTGGCGCACCACGCATTACCGCCTTCGCCAGCGTGCGCAGCTTGCCGCCACGCGTGGCGGTGTTGGCCTTGAGCTGCTTCAGCGCACCGATCAGGCGCAGCTCGCGTTCGTCGAAATCGCAGCCGAACGGCCAGCGCGGCAGGTGGGCGAGTGCGCCGCTGGCCTTCAGGCGATCCTGCAGGCCCTGCGGCGTGTTCGCCCGCGCGGCGTCGGGCAGGGTGTAGTCGCGCGACAGCTTGCCGGCCGCCTTGGCCTTCGCGATCAATGCATCGACGAAGCGCGCGTCGCAGACCGCGAGCATGCGCTGCACGCATTCCTCGTCGGTGGCGCCGCGCAGGTCGGCGATGCCGTATTCGGTCACGACCAGATCGCGCAGATGCCGCGGAATGGTGGTGTAGCCGTAGTGCCAGACGATGTTCGACTGCGGCCCCTGGGCGTTGTCGCGAACCGCACGCAACATCAGCGCGCTGCGGCCATTCGGGATTTCGTGCGCCATCGCGACGAAGTTGTACTGGCCGCCGACACCGCTCACGACCTGACCATCGGCCAGACCATCTGACACCGCCGCGCCGAACACGGTCGCCATCATGCAGGTGTTGAAGAAGCGCGGGTCGTGCCGTTGTGCGATGTCGAGCGATTCGCGTCCGCCATACAACTGGTTGATGTGCGCGACGCGGGTCATGCACAGGCCGGTGTAGTCGGCGCCGTCGAGCTCGCGCAGCCAGTCCTGCAGCAAGCGGCTGCCGAGCCAGAACGCGCCGTGCAGATAGCGACCTCCGACGAGCGACTTGCCTTCGATGTGTTCGACCAGCATGCGCCTTGCACCGCGATCGCACAGGTCGGCGCCGCTGCGCATGCCGTCCGGCCAGCGCAATTCGCCGTCGACCAGTTCCACCGTCGGGTCGACCAGGCCGAACTTCTGCAGCCAGCGCAGCGAGGGCCGATCCAGCGGCATCGATACCAGCCCGGCCTCGATGAAGCGATCGAGCGTGGAGGCGTCCGCGACCGGGCCGACGCAGCCGGCGTTCATCAGCCGCTGCAGACCGAGGTCATCGAACACTTCACGACGCAGGATGCCGGCCTTGCGCAGGTGCATGAAGCCGTCCATGACCATTTCGCTGGCGCCGTACAGGCCGCGTTCGAAGCGTCCGCATTCGATGCCGAGGTCCGGGCTGCGCAGGCTGCTCAGTGCACGGACGGTGTGTGCGAATGCGGCAGGATCGCGTTCACGCCAGAGCAGGCCATGCACGATCGCATCCGACAACGCGCCGATGCCGATCTGCAGGGTGCCGCCGTCCTTGACCAGGCTGGCGGCATGCAGACCGATCGCATGTTCGCTCGGCAGCACCGGTTCGCGCGGCAAGGGCAAACAGACGGTGCGAGTCGGCGGGGTCTTCGACCAGCAGGTCGGCGAAATCGAGGCCGACTTCGGCGTCGTTGCCGAGGAAGGGCAGATCCGGGTGCACAACGGCCACCACGTAAGGACGCGGCTGTCCGTTCGCGGCCATGCGCTCGATCAGTTCCAGCGTGACATCGGGATTGCAGGACAGGCTCAGGCGATCGCCGCGCCGCGCGACCATCTGCACCAGCAGGGTCGGCTGGCGTGCGGCCATGTCGCGCGCGACGTGGGTGTAGTTGATGCTGGCGTAGTGGCGCTGCGCCGTGTCGTTGCCGAGCCACGCGCCGGACTGGAAATAGAATTCGTGGATCGACACGTTCGCCGGCAGTCGCCCGGCACGCTGGTCCAGCACGTAGTCGAGATCGGGATAGTCGGCGCCGAAATGGCGGTCGATGAAGGGTTGCGCGAAGCGTGCTTTCAGCCCCGGTTTCGGCTGCGGACGCGCCAGCGACAAGGCCGTGAACAGCTTGAGCGAGCGCGACGGGTCACGGCGCACGACCGCGTAGATCGCGTTCAGCAGGCGGTTCGGCTTGCCGAGACCCAGCGGGATCGCGGCGACGATGTCCTTCGGACAACGTTCGAGAATGCGTTCAAGCGCGGTGGCGATATCGCCGATGGTGTCGGTGCGGGTCATGGCAGCTCCCTGATTGACCGGATGCTAGCGCCGGTGCCGATGCCGCGCCTGATCCCGATCAATCGCGGGACGCATCCCGACGTGCACCCCGGCTCAATTCATGGAAGGTCGCGCCGGAGAAACGCAAGGTCGCGGTGGCGAGAAAGACTTCGCGCAGGAACAGGGCCAGTGCGGCGATCATCGACAGCATCGCCGCAATGAACAGCAGGGCCACCGGCACCGACGCATCGAATCCGAAGAACGCGCCGATGAACATGAGCGCAATCACCGCGGCGATCAGCAAGGCCGTCACCGTACCGAGCGCGATCGCCCAGCTGACCACCCGCCCGCGCTGCGCGATCACCCGCAGTTCGCTGCGAGCACGCGCCGATTTCGCGTCGTCACCATCCGCAAATCCCTCGAGACGGCGCGCCCGATCGACGATGCGCGCCAGGCGACTGGCCAGGACGCCGAGCAGGGCCGACACGCCGGTCAGCAGGAACACCGGCGCGACGGCCAGCTGGATGGCATGCGCGATGCCGGAAGTGCCGAGGTTGGGGATCATGGTCGTCTTGATTGCGAACAGAGACGCAAGCCTAGCCGAGCGCAACGACCGGCGTGACCGGGGTCAGCGGGAATTCCGGCGTGTTGCGCACGCGTGCTTCGAGTGCCTGCATCAGTGCCAGGACGCGCGCTTCCTGCCAAGCCGGAGCGGCGATCTGCACGGCGACCGGCAATCCGGTGGCATCGCGCTCGCATTCGACCGCGGCCTGCACGGCCCGGTCGCGCGTCGACGCGCGGCTGGCCGTCTCATCCTCGCGAATGCGGGTGACCGGCACGATGCCGGCCGGCCATCCGAGCACGTTCCACAAGGACGAATAGGTACCGGCGACGCCGAGATCGATGGCCTGGCCATGCCGGTAGGGCGGCGTGCCGAAAGCCGGCATCAGCACCGCGTCGAAACCCGCGGCATGCAGCATCGAGTCGAAGCGCTGTTCGAAGGCCTGTTGGCGCATGATCGTGCGCCAGTAGTGATCGGTATCGCCCTGGCCGAAGCAGGTCAACATGTCGGCGGCGCTGATTTGACCGAATGCCCGCAGCAACGACGCCATCGCGGCGTTGAACCAGCGTCCGCGCGAGGCGAAGAAGCGCAGCCGAGCGATGCGCGGATCGACCGGCGATCCAACCAGCTGTCGACGAATTTCGGCCCCGCGGTCGCTGGACAGCAGGTGGAAGAAGATTTCCTGCGCCTGGATCAGCGGCGGGGGCATCCACTGGTCGACGGTCACCCCCGCTGCGCGCAATTGCGCCGCGGCTTCGCGCACTGCTCGCCGGCCCGCGGCATGGATCGGAAACACGCCGTCGTCTTCAATCAGGGCGACGCGCAAGGCAGCGCAGTCGATGTCGCGTGCAGGGGCGAGCGGCGCGTACGGCGGGCCGGCGCGGTGCGCATCGAACTCGCCGAACACGATGCGGGTGCCGAGCTCGACATCGGCGCTGCTGCGCGCCAGTACACCGGCCTGGGAAATGATGGCGCGCTGGCCTTTCGAGAAGCCGATGCCGCAGGCGTCGTTCGCGCGCCCGCTGCCCGGCTTCAAGCCGAAGATGCCGCAGAAGGCCGCGGGGACGCGGATGCTGCCGCCGATGTCGGTGCCCAATCCGAGCGGCGACCCTCCGGCGGCGATCAGGGCGCCTTCGCCGCCGGTCGAACCACCGCAGGCGCGATCGTGGTGCCAGGGATTGCGGGTGAGTCCGTAGAGCGGATTCTCGGTTTCCACGAAGGACATCAGCTGCGGCACATTGGTCTTGCCGAGCACGATGCCGCCGGCGGCACGCAGTCGCGCGACATGCGGGTCGTCGACGGTATCGATCAGGGCCTTGCGTGTGGTCAGTCCGCCGGTCGCCGCGGTGCCTTGGAGCGCGAGGCATTCCTTGATGCTCACCGGGAGTCCGTGCAACGGCCCGAGCGTTTCACCGCGCGCACGTTTCGCATCGGCGGCATCGGCTTCCGCGCGGGCCTGGTCGAAACACGATACGACGAGCGCATTGATCGCCGGATTCACCGCCTCGATGCGTTCGATCTGGGCATCCACCGATTCGCGCGCCGACACCTCGCCACGCGCGAGTCGGTCACGCCATTCGGTCGCGCTCAGCTGCCAGAGTGCCGTCATTGCGGGTCCTCGTGATCCTGCCGCGAGTATGCCCGCAGCAGGCGCATTCAGGGTGTCGGCGTGTTCCGCCAGACCTTGCGCCGCGAGAACGGCATCCACTGCTGCTTGAGGATGCCTTCGGGCACGGTCTCAGGCTTGAGCACGCCGTATTCCTGAGGCCATTCACCCTGCGGCGGCAATTTGAAGGTGCCCATGAGCATGTCGATCAGGGGCAGGTGGATGGCGTAATTCACGTCGACATAGGCTTTGTCGCGCACGTGGTGCCAGTGGTGATAGCGCGGCAACACGATCAGGTATTCGAGTAAGCCGAAGCGAAGCCCGAGGTTGGCATGTGCCAGCACGGCCTGCAGGCCGACCAGGATCACGTAGGCATTCAGCGCCGACGCCGAAAAGCCGAGCACGATCAGCGGTGCCAGCACGGCCGAGCGGGTCAGCACGACCTCGACCAGATGGATGCGCGAGCCGGCCAGCCAGTCCATGTGTTCGGAGGAGTGGTGCACGGCGTGGAAGCGCCAGAGCCATGGAATGTTGTGATACGCGCGGTGCAGCGTGGCCTGGGCGAGATCGGCGAAGAACACCGCGCACAGGAATTGCAGCCACACCGGCCACGACTGAATGGTCTGTTGCAGGCCGGGGAATTGCGCCAATGCCGCGATTTGCGTGGTCGATGCGGTGACCAGGATCAGGATGAATTGCACCAGCACATGGGTGAGGAAGAAGTAGCCGATGTCGGTGCGCCATTCCGGTCGCAGCGGCGACTGCGCCCGTGCGCCGAGGAACTGTTCGATCGGGACGAACACCAGGGCCGAGAAGAACAGCGAGATCACGAACCAGTCGAGGCCGAGCGAGTAAGGCGTCTGGCCGATCGCGTTGAATTGCACATCGCTGCCGCCGAGCAGGACCGCCAGGGTCGCGGTGCCGACCCCGAGCATCGCCACACGCCGGTTGCGGCCACGCAGGATCGCCAGCGTGCCGAGCAGGAAGGCCGCGATCAGCCCCACCAGCATCAGGTTGCGTGCGAAGTCCTCGGTGTAGGCGTTGCGGAATTCCTTGCTGGTCAGCAGTTCCGGAAAATGGAAACAGAGCACGCCGATCAGCGACAGCACGCCGAGCAGGGCCGAGATGTAGGCGAAGTAGGAACGTTTGGGCGGGTGCATGCGGGAGTCCGGGGAAACAGGGCGACGATACACGGAACGCGGAATCCCGATCCATGCGGACACGGGCCTTCAATCGGTCGCGACGACCACGCGGTTGCGACCCTGTTGCTTCGCCTGATACAGCGCGCGATCGGCGGCGGCGATGCGCTCGTCGAGGTCACGACCGGTTCCGCAACGCACCAGCCCGAACGAGGCCGTGATCGCTAGATCGATGCCATGAGAACGCAATGCGATCTGCTCGACGCCAAGGCGCAATGCGTCGGCCATGGCGGCGGCGCCCGGTTCCGGCAGGAGGACGATGAACTCCTCGCCGCCCCATCGAGCAAGCAAGCCGGCGTCGCTCACGCCTTGCGTCAGCGCGCGCGCCACGGCGCACAGGGCGCCGTCGCCAACCTCATGACCGTGGTTGTCGTTGATCCGCTTGAAGTGGTCGATGTCGATCATGAGCAAGGCGGAAGGCGCACTCTGGATCCGTTCTGTGGCCGTCGCGATGAAACTGCGCCGGTTGGCGAGGCCGGTCAGCGGGTCGGTGCGCGACAGCGCGTCCAGCTGCCGGTTCGCCGCTTCGAGTTCGCGCGTGCGCCGCTGCACGCGGGATTCCAGTTCGCCACGCAGGCCCACCAGTTCGCGATGCTCGCGGTCGTATCTCAGGCTGAGCGCGCGTGCTGCGGTGATGAACAGGATGCTGAAACCCAGCACCGGTGTACCGTCGATCCGTGCGATCCATTTGAGTTCGGAAAGCATGTCGTAGATCAGCGTCACCAGCAGCAGGGTCAGGCCGATGGCCAGCGCGCGCGATTCGGAGTCGCCCGATCGCGCAAACCGGATGGACCGGATCATCGCGGCGATGAGGAAGAGGAGACTCATCACGTAGAGGACGGCATCCAGGCCGCTTGGCCCGAGCGCAAGGGTGGCGAGGGCAGGAAGCAACGTCCCGATCTGCAGGATCCGGACGAGGCGGGTACTCCGCTGCCCAGCGATCGATTGCGCCAACTCGAACAGGCTGACCAATGCGAGCGCGATGCCCAGCATGTTCAGGGCACTGATCCCGTGATGGACGTCGCCTCCGGCACGGCGGACCACCGCGCCGCTGAGATTGACAATCAGCGCACCCATGGCCGAGGTCGCCAGCCAGAAGTGTGAGCTTCGACCGCGGCGATGCCACCAGAGATCGGCATGGGTGATCAGCATCAGCAGATAGATCCCGGCGCCGAAGGCATCGACGAGTTCGATCTGCGTGGGCGTGGCCGCGGACATGTGTGCTGAGCGTAATCTGCGGCCGCACGCAGCGGAATGCTTCAAACATCGCTTGCGGTGTCAGATTTCGTGCCTAGAATCGGGCATGCGCTCGAAGAACGGCCGGTTGTGGCTCTACAACCTCGCGCTGGTCGCGATCACCGCGGCGCTTGCGAGCCAGTCCTGGCCCTGGCAGTCGGAATGGCCAAGCGCGCCGGTCGTGGCCGGGTTCATCCTCCTGCAGTTGATCGTGTGGCAATACGGTTTTCCGGTGCCGTCGATGGGCATGACCTCGATGGAGCGCGTGCCGCAGATTGCCGCGATCCTGTTGTTCCCGTTGCCGGTCGCGGCCGCGCTGAATGCCTTGCCCGGGCTGATCTGGCCGTTCATCAACCACCGTTATCGCCAGGGATCCCTGCATTTCGGCCTGCTGCGCGCCATCCACAACGCCTGCATGCTGGCGCTGATCACGCTCGCGGCGGGCTGGGTGTACGTCAAGACGGGCGGCGCCGTGCCCTTGCGCGCGCTGGACGGGCGCGGGGCGCTCGCGATCCTGCTGGCGTCGATCGCGATGCAGCTGGTGAACTCGGCGATGATGGCGCTGTTCTTCCATCTCGATGGTCGCAACGTGCGCCGGCTGCTGACCTGGAGTTATCTGACCACGGACGAATTGTTCGTGCCGCTCGGGGTGCTGGCGGCGCTGATCTATGTGCAAACCGATGCGGTCACGCTGCTGCTGTCGACGCTGTTTCTGGTGCTGACAGCGGTCAGTCTGCATGCGGTCGTCACTGCGCGCCAGCAGGTACAGACCCGCGTGACGGCACTCGATGCCGCTTCTGCGACACGCCAGGCGCTGTCCGGCAGCCGTCGCATCGAGGAGGTCGCAGAACGCCTGTTGTCGCGGATCGCCATGCTCTTCCAGTACCGCATCGCCTTCGTCGCGCTGCATGATGCCGAACGTGGCGAACTGGATGCCGTGCTCGAACTGGTCGATGGCGAGCGCCTGCCGCGACGGCGTTACCCGGTCGCGAAGGGCCTGGCCGGCTATGTCGTTCGCCACCGCCAACCGGTGCTGATCGATCGCTGGGAAACGGCGGCCGAGGAACTGAGGCGTCATGCCGTGATTGCGCCGGACGAGCGTCCCGGTTCGATCCTGATGGTGCCGATCCTGCAAGGCCGGGAGGTGCTGGGCGTGGTGAGCATCCAGCATGCCGAAGCGAATGCCTATTCGGATACCGACAAGAATGCATTGTTGGCGATTGCCGAGGATCTGGCGCCGGTAATCGCCGACGCGCTCACCTTCCAGGAGCTCGACGAGTATCGCGGGCGCCTCGAGGAGCTGGTGGCGGAGCGCACCGCCGCATTGGAGCAGGCGGCGGCCGAACGCGAGCGTCTGCTGGTCGAACTGCGCAGCAAGGGTCGACTGCTTGAACGGCAAAGCCGGGAAGACGCACTGACCGGGCTCGCCAACCGGCGCCATTTCGACGAGCGCATCGCGGCCGAGATCGAGCGCGCGCAGCGCTATCGGCATCCGCTCAGCCTGGCCCTGATCGATCTCGATCATTTCAAGCGCATCAACGACGGCGGTGGCCATGCACTCGGCGATGCCGTGCTCGTGCGCATTGCGGCGATCCTGGTCGAACACTTCCGCGCCAGTGATCTGGTTGCGCGGATCGGTGGCGAGGAGTTCGCGGTCCTGCTCCCGGAAACATCACTCGCCGGTGCGTTGAACAGCGTCGAGCTGCTGCGTGAACGCGTGGTGGGCACCGACTACGCGGATCTGGCCGACTGGCTGCGGGTCAGCTTCAGCGCCGGTGTGTCGGAATGGCAACCCGGTGAACATCGCGATTCATTGATGCGCCGCACCGACGCGGGTCTGTATGTGGCCAAGAACGGCGGACGCAATCGCGTCTGCAGCGATCAGAACAGGCCGAGCTGAAGGCCGTTCGCGACCAGCGCACCGAGTTCACGACAGCGCGCGAGTTCGGATTCGGCGATGTGCTTCGGTGCGAGGATGCGCTCCGGCGTTTGCGCCGCGGTGTTCACGATGAGGGCGTCCGCCACCTTGCGCAGCCGCAAGCCGGTCGCGATGCGCTCGATCTGGCGCACCGCATTCGATCCGTCCGAGCCGGCGCAGACCATGACCGCGTAAGGCCGACCGTTCACGCGATCGAGCAGGTCGTAATAGCTGCGGTCGAAGAAATCCTTGAGTTGCCCGGACAGCATCGCCAGGCATTCCGGCGTCGCGAACACGAAGGCGTCCGCCGCCAGCGCAACGTCCGCAGTCGAATCGATCGCCCGCAACGCGCGCACTCGTACGCCTTCGACGCTGCGCGCCCCCTCGGCCAACGCCTCGACCATCTGCGCCGTGCCGCCGGTCTGAGAATGCCAGACGATCAGCATCGTTTTCATTGGACCTGCACCTGCATGGCGAATTCCTGATGGCGGCCATTGTGACGTTTCGGCGCAGCGTCGGCATGGCTGCATCGCGGCCGCGGGCGTAAAATCGCAGCTTTCCCCAAGCCGAACCGAGTCCCGTGGCCACGATCCAGCAGGAAGACTTCATCCAGTCCGTCGCCGACGCGCTGCAGTACATCAGCTACTACCACCCGGTCGACTACATCGAGAATCTCGCGAAGGCGTATGAACGCGAGGAATCCGCGGCGGCGAAGGATGCGATCGCGCAGATCCTGATCAACTCGCGCATGTGCGCCGAAGGCCATCGGCCGATCTGCCAGGACACCGGCATCGTCACCGTGTTCCTGGAAGTCGGCATGAACGTGCGCTGGAACGCCACGCTGTCGGTCGAGGACATGGTCAACGAGGGCGTGCGCCGCGCCTACAACCATCCGGACAACAAGCTGCGCGCCTCGGTGCTGGCCGATCCTGCGGGCAAGCGCAGCAACACCAAGGACAACACGCCGGCCGTCATCAACGTCAAGATCGTGCCCGGCGACACCGTGGACGTGATCGTCGCCGCGAAGGGCGGCGGTTCCGAAGCCAAGTCGAAGTTCGCGATGCTGAATCCGTCCGACTCCATTGTCGACTGGGTGCTGAAGACAGTGCCGACCATGGGAGCCGGCTGGTGCCCGCCGGGCATGCTCGGCATCGGCATCGGCGGTACCGCCGAAAAGGCGATGCTGCTCGCGAAAGAATCGCTGATGGAGCCGATCGACATCCAGGACCTGATCGCGCGCGGGCCGAGCAATCGCGCCGAAGAGCTGCGCATCGAGTTGTACGAGAAGGTCAATGCACTCGGCATCGGCGCCCAGGGCCTCGGTGGTCTAACCACCGTGCTCGACATCAAGGTCAAGGATTATCCGACGCATGCGGCCAATCTGCCGGTGGCGATGATTCCGAATTGTGCGGCCACGCGACATGCCCACTTCACGCTCGACGGTTCGGGACCGGTGATGCTCGATCCGCCCTCGCTCGATGCCTGGCCGAAGCTCACCTACAGCCCGCAGAACGCGCGCCGAGTGAACCTCGACACGATCACCCGGGAGGAAGTCGCGACCTGGCAGCCGGGCGAGACCATCCTGCTCAACGGCAAGCTGCTGACCGGCCGCGACGCTGCCCACAAGCGCCTGATCGACATGCTGAATCGCGGCGAACCGATGCCGGTCGACTTCCGCAACCGCTTCATCTACTACGTCGGCCCGGTTGATCCGGTGCGCGACGAAGTCGTCGGCCCCGCCGGCCCGACCACGGCCACACGCATGGACAAGTTCACGCGCCAGTTGCTCGAAGCCACCGGCCTGCTCGGCATGGTCGGCAAGTCCGAGCGCGGCCCGACCGCGATCAGTGCGATCAAGGACAACGGCGCGGTCTACCTGATGGCGGTCGGCGGCGCGGCCTATCTGGTGTCGAAGGCGATCAAGGCCTCGAAGGTGCTTGCCTTCGCCGACCTCGGCATGGAGGCGATCTACGAATTCACCGTGCAGGACATGCCGGTCACGGTCGCGGTGGATGCGAAGGGCACCTCGGTGCACGAGACCGGGCCGCGCGAATGGCAGGCGAAGATCGGCAAGATTCCCGTGGTCGTGGCGTAATCAACCGGAGCATCCAATGAGCAGCATCTACGATTTCAGCGCGAAAGATATCGACGGCAAGGACGTGCCGCTGTCGACCTACAAGGGCAAGGCGATGCTGCTGGTGAACGTCGCCTCGAAATGCGGCTTCACCCCGCAATACACCGGACTGGAAGCGATGTATCGCAAGCATCGCGATCAAGGACTGGTGGTGCTCGGCTTTCCCTGCGACCAGTTTGGTCACCAGGAACCGGGCAACGAGGACGAGATCAAGAACTTCTGCTCGCTGACCTACGACGTCAGCTTCCCGATGTTCGCGAAGGTCGACGTGAACGGCGCGAATGCCCATCCGTTGTGGCAATGGCTCAAGTCCGAGAAATCCGGATTCCTCGGCATCGACGCGATCAAGTGGAATTTCAGCAAGTTCCTGGTCGACAAGTCCGGCAACGTCGTCAAGCGATATGCGCCCACCGACACGCCCGAGAAGATCGAGAAGGATCTGGACGCCGTGCTGCGCTGATTGCGGCCTTACTGACTGCCTGCTGCGGCGGCCGCAGCGGCAGTCTGCGATTTCGTCCATACGACTTGCGCCGAGGCCACGGTCGAACGTGGAATTTCCAGCTCCATCCCGGGACGATTCCGCAATGAAACCCGGATGCCCGCCCGGTTGAATGACTTGAGCTCGCCGTCGCGCGTCGAGCGCAAGTGGGTGCGGATGATCACGCGTTCACCGACCATGTAGGCGAGGTCATCGAAGCTCACGTCCTCGATCACCGGCTTGTCGGCCGTCGGTACCTGACCGTCGACGCCGATCAGGGTCGACTCGGCGCTGACGACCATCGTCGGCACCGCGGGATTCGGGGTTTCCATGGCCGCGACGGCGGGTGCCGATTGCATGTCCGCCGGCAGTGAGGCCAGGGTTTGCGCGACGATCTGGCGCATCTGCGGAGCGGACTCGATGTCCTCCGTTTCGGGATACGGCAAGGCAGCGACGACATGCAGCTTGAAGGGGGCGGCGGCCTCGTCGTTCACGCGGAGGTTCGCGTTGAGCATCCACAGCATGTCGGTGGCCGAGAAACTGTAGAGCTTGTCCAGCGCCACCGGATCGATCGGCTTGGCCGACCAGGTCAGGGTATTGCCGCCGGTCGACACGAAACGACGGTACTGCTCGACCGTGGCGGGGTTCGCGAACAGGCCCCAGTTCAGCAGCCGGCGCTGCAGGTAGTCGATGTGCTGCTCGACGAATTGCGCTTCGGTCAGGTGATCGCGTTCGGCACAGTAGGCATTGCGGGCGGCGACGAAACCATCGTCCTGCACCGTCCACTGTTCGTCGCGCAGCTTGGCTTGTTCCCAGTCGATCAGCACCAGGTTGCCCTCGTGGGGCGCCAGCCAATTGGCGTCATAGCGCCAGGCGGAACGGCCGGGCGCATCGAGCGAGACCCGCATCGAAATGGTTTCGCTGCCCGTTGCGTTGAGGTCGAGTTCGAAATTCACGCCGGGACTGCGCAGGTCCATCGTGCCGACCAGTTCGCCCTCCGACCAATACTGGTCCTGTCCGCACCCCTCGCTCTCGAACACCGAGCCGCTGGCGAGGCCATGCACGTGGTCTTCCCACATGTACTGTTGGGCGTAATCCGAGAACACCACGTTTTCGAGTCGGGCGTGGATGCGCGGCATCGCCGGGATGTCTTCCAGCGGCGAACCTTCGTTGGCTTTTTCCGCTGCTCTGGCGGCCCAGCGCGCGGCGCGATTCTTCAGCAAGCTGCTCGATCCGCCGAACGAAAACGCCGATTTGAGCATCCAGCCCCATCCCGGGGTGTCGATCACGAAACGCTCGGCGGTAATGGCGTCGGTGTCCGGATCGCCATCCCAGGGCCAGATGCGAACGTTCTTGGCGCCAATGTCGCCATTCCAGTCGACATAGGTGCTGTCGAAACTGGCCCAGCCCACCAGGTTCAGCGATTGCATGGCATCGGACGCGACGCCGCGCACACGGACATAGGCGAAACCGGCAAGGCCGACAACGACAATGAGCAACTTGGCCCACCACGGCCAACTTTCGAGCGACTTGGACACGAACACTCCCGGAACACGTGATTCGAACGACGTGACAGAAGGTTAATGGATGTCAGTGCGGCGCGACCAGTCCGCGCTTCCGGATGCGCACGTACATCGATACCGGAATACCCGCCGCCAGCAGCACCGCGCCCCAGAACAAGGCCTCGCGGCCCGTGCCTGCCAATGCGAACAGACTGTAACCCAGCGCCAGGCCCGCGATGATCAGGTTCATCGGCGAATGGCTGCGCCAGCGTCGTGATCGAAGCAGGGCACTGGCACTGGCCGCGGCATAGGGCAGGAGCGAGGTCGCGGTCGACAACAGAATCGAGAATTCGAACAGCTTGACGAGGCTGCGACTGTAGTTCGCGACGATCAGCACACTTCCGAGCACGGTGCCGACCAGCAACATGCGTCGCGGCGTGCCATTGCCGTCGCGCAGGCCGAGCGAGCGCGGGAACAACCCGGCCTGGGCAGCCTGTGCTGGCAGTTCACCCATCAGCATGACCCAGCCGTTCAGTGCGCCGTAACTGGCGACCGCTGCAGTGATGGCCAGCAAGACGCCTGCTGGCGCACCGAACAGGTGCGCGGCGGCTTCGGCCATCGGTGCCGGCGACTGCGCGATCTGAGTTCGCGGCAAGACACCGAGCACAACGGTGCAGGCCAGCATGGTCAGAAACCCGGCAATCAAGGTACCGACGACCGTGGCGCGCGCCACGTTCTTTTCGGGATCGCGGATGGAGGCGCTTGCGATCGTCGATGCTTCCAGGCCGAGGAATGCCCACAACGTGATCGCCGCGCCGCCCCAGGCGATCTCGAACAGGTCGCCGCCTTCCGGCAAGAAGGGGTGGTAGTTCGCGGTGTCGACGAAGAACACCGCCACGAACGCGAACAATGCGATCGGCACCAGTTTCAGTACCGTCAGCACGACCTGTGCCCGTGCCGATTCGCGCACGCCGGCGAGGTTGGTCAGCGTGGCGATCCACAGCGCGGCCAACGCGATCGCGGCGGACAGCAGTCGTGACTGCGCGACCGCCGGCACCAATGCGCTGATGCATCCGGCACAGGCGACGGCGAGCGCGGCATTGCCGGCCCAGATGCAGATCCAGTTGCTCCAGGCCACGAAGAACCCCGGCGTGTCGCCGAAGGTCACGCGCGTGTAGGCGAAGCTGCCGCCCGGCAGCGGATCCTCGCGCGCCCATTGCGCATAGACGAGCGCCAGCAGGATGGCGCCGCAGAGGCTGATGCCCCAGCCGAGCAGGCTCGCCGCGCCGTAAGGTGCCAGGTTCGCCGGCAGCAGGAAGACACCCGAGCCGATCATGCTGCCGACGACCAGCGCGACCGCCGACCAGAAACCCATCACGCGCGCAGGCGCTGCGTCCGCCATCAGGACAGGCCCGCGTCGCGATAGGCGTGGCGCAACTGTTCCTGGAAATGGAAGACGGCATTCTCGCGTTTGGGATTGAGTCGGCCGGGCTGATAGCGGCCGCAGGTCAACGCCCGCTGCACGCGCTCGCAGATGTCGGCGTCTTCGGCCTGGACCTCGTCGCTGAAGCGCTGGTCCCGCTCGCGCAAGGCGATCGCTTCCGGCGTCGCACCGGGCGGGTAGAAGAAATCGAAGTCGACCCGGCATTGATCGATGGCGACCGGAATGATGCGATTGGTCTGCAGGCGATCCGGCAGGATGTTCAGCATCAGATTCGGCCAGAGATAGAAATACAACGCGATGCCGTCGCCATAGAAGTTGCCGGCACCTTCCATCGGACTGTATTGCAGTGAATGCCAGCGGTCGGTTTCCGTGATGTAGCTGCGGTAGTCCAGCAGCTTGTTCAACTCCGGATGCACGTGCGGGACGTGGTAGCCCTCGAGGTAATTGTCGGCATACACCTTCCAGTTGCAGGGCACCGGGTACGACACCTTGCGTTCGAACTGGTAGTGCGAGAAATCGCGGTCACCGAGATGTCGTTCGGTCCCGGCCAGCAGTTCCGCGAGGGACATGACCGGATCGAGGGCGGCGAAGACCAGTCCGCGCCAGGTCGCCACGGCAATCGGGGTGAGGCGGATCGTGCCAACCTCGAAGTCGGCGGCGTCCTGCATTTCGGTGGCCGCCTTGAGGACGCCGTCGAGGCCGTAGGTCCAGCCGTGGTAACGACAACGCAGCACCTTCGCGGCGCGGCCGTCGCAGGTGGCGATCGGGCCTGCACGGTGCTTGCAGATATTGATGAAGCCGCGCAGTTCGCCGTCGTTGCCGCGAACGATCAAGACCGGCACGTCGGCGATCTCGGCGATGACATGATCACCTGCACCCGACAATTGCGAGTCGCCGGCGATCAGCTGCCAGCTGCGCGCAAAGATGTGGTCGCGTTCCACCGCGATGACCGACGTATCACTGTAGAAGCGCGCGGCCAGCGCCGTACTGGCCGCCAGTTGCTGCAAAGCCAGGTCGGGACGTCCGCCGGTCATGCAACGGGGCGACGTGCCATCGCGTCGAGGCGCGAATCGAGGATGTCCGGCGTGAAGCCCAGGCCCGCGGTGACTTGCTCCAGGAACTCTTTTTCGCGCGGACGCACGCGGCCATCCGATCCGGCAAGATTCAGCAGCGTTTCGTACAGTCGCCCGACCTCGGGCGAACCGGCCGGATGCACCGACAGGAAACGCTCCAGTTCCACGGCGATATCGATTTGTCGCGCCTTGCCGCGATTCATCGCGTCGACCGCGATCTTGCGCGCCGACAACGACAGGTCCATGTCATCCATCAGGTTGTTCAGGAAGGCCGCTTCGTCGTCGGTCACGATGCTGTCGGCGCGCGCCAGATAGCCGAGCAGGCCGAACACCACCTGCAACGACACCTGCTGGTTCTCGTCGATCTTGCCGCTCGAAAAGATCTCGCGCATCGCCAGTTTCAAGTCCTTCAACAAGCCGCTTGCCATGGAAACCTCCGCTCGGTCGGGAGGCCGATGGTGCGCCGTATCGTCGAATCTGAAAAGGGGGCCGGGCGCGGTGGCCGATGCGGCGCGCGAATGAACCATCTCCAGGGATTTTGGGCCATGCCGCCACAAACCCGAATATTTCTGTTAGGGTGCCCGTGCTGTGTTTGTTCGGGTGTCTTGAAAAAGCATCCCCAGCGGCCGCTTCGCCTAGTCTGATCGATGATCTGCATGACGAATCGCCCTCGGTTTTGGGCATTTCCAGCAAGTCGGTGATCCTTTTGATCGCCTGGTCTAAATAATTGATTGGAGTTTTCGCAATGTCAGCAGATCGTCAGGTTGGTACCGTCAAGTGGTTCAACGAAGCCAAGGGCTTCGGCTTCATCGCCCGCGACAGCGGCCCGGACGTGTTCGTTCATTTTCGCGCCATCCAGGGCACGGGTTTCAAGACCCTGCAGGAAGGCCAGAAGGTCACCTTCAAGGTCGTGCAGGGCCAGAAGGGCCTGCAGGCCGATCAGGTCACGCCGGTCTGATCCCAGCCCCAACGGGTTGAATCAAGAAACACCGGGAGCAATCCCGGTGTTTTTTTTCGTCTGTCAAAAGGACGAAAACAAGAAGCCCGGCCAGTGCCGGGCTTCTTGTTCATTGCTTCGACGCGCACATACATCAATTTTGTGCGGGCGTATTTTCCGAGAAGTACTCGTGGTTGTCGGCGTTGTCGAGCGCATTGTCCGGATTGCTGATCGCAAGACTCTTGGCGCCCGACTGGCCATAGACGTGATCGTCCGTGCCGGCGACGACGTTGAAGTGGCTCATTTCATGGATCAGCGTCCCTGCGCGTGAATCGGTGCCGGTGACCGGAGCCGACCAGAACGCCTTGCAGACATAGATCTTGTAGGGCTGGGTCGGATAAACATAGGCGTAATAGGTCTTCTTGCAGCCACAGTCGACGGTGATCGGCTTGGTCGCGAACGCAGCCTGGATGGCGTCGAAGTGGTTCTTGCCGGTGGTGTAGCGGGTTGCATTCACCGCGCCGAACCACGTGGTGTAGCGCGCCGAGATATTGGTCGCCGAATGCGAGCCAAAATAGGACTTGGCATTGCCCGCATAGCTGTCCGCGGCGTTGAGCGCCGTGACGATCTGCGATTGCTGGGTAGTCGTGCACTTGGTGAAGCTCGGGGTCACGCCGATCGCTTTCACGCCGAGGCCGGCATACGGATCCATGCCGGCGTCCTGGGCCAGGAACTGATCGTTGCCGTCGACCCACATGACGGTCGGCGTGGTGTTCACGCGCTTCGCCTGGCCGACGTTGTCGAACAGGAATTCGTCGTAGCGGACTTCGTACTGGCCGGTCTTCGCGAAGTCGTAGAAAGCGGACAGATCGAGTTCAACCGAGCGCGATTCACCCGGGCGCAGGGTCATGTAGTCGCGAGCGGCGGGTTCGCCGCGCTTGATCATGCGGCCGGTATAGGCGACCTTTTCGCCGCCGACGTTGATCGAGAACAGGTTGGCGTCGACGCCGAAGAACGGGGTCTGCCACTTCAGGATGCGTACCGCCTTGTCGGTCGGATTGCTCATCGTGAAACGGACCGAACCCAAGTAGTCGCCCGCGGCCTTGTCCATGACCGGCGCCATGTCCACGCGCAGCGACGAAGGACCATTCGCGGCCACTGCCTGACCGACGGCAGCGGCAAGCAAGCTCGTACCCAGCGCAATCGCACTCAGATGCTTCATTCTCGAATCCCCTGTTTGGTGTTGGATCACCGACTCACTCGGTGCCAGCCGAAACTACGGTGCGAGATCACATCCTGACAAGTGTTTTCGATGCTGCGCCGCCGCAGTACGGATGCGCATCGCCGATCACTCAATTCGAGCCGAACAACTGTGTCAGTGCGGCATCGATCCGCGCGTCGAAGTCGGCACGGTCGGGGCTGCCACTGCCGGCAAGCGCCAGCCATTCGCGCCAAAGGGAGGTGCTTTCATCGCCCGCCTTGAAGGCCGCACCGCCGCCGAGCTTGTCGGCCAGGCGCGCCATCTGGTGGGCTCGGCGATGTTCGCGCCAAGCGTCCGGAGACGGCAGGCCCGCTGCAAATTCGGCACGGATCGCGAGGTCGGCGATGGCGGCCTGATCGGCGAGCGCATCACGCAATGCCGCGCGGCGATCTGCATTGCTGCAGGCGGAACGAGCGGCATCGAAGCGTGCCGTGAGTTCAGCGCCCAAGCCCTGCTCGCGCAACGCCGAAAGCGCCGTTTCCGTATCGGCAAGATCGGACTCGGCGACGATGCGTTGCTCGATCACGGCCAGTTGTGCCGATTGCTCGCGCAGTCGCAGACGTTGTGCGCGCACGTGATCCGCACGCAACGCAGCGATGCGACGTTCAATCTTCGCCATCGCGCGATCGAACGAAAGATCATCGTCGCGACTGCGGCCTTCGATGCCCTGAAAGCGCTGGCGCAAGTCGTTGGCCTGATGGCGCAGCGCATCTGCAACGAGTTCAGCTTCAGCGAGCGCGTCGAGCTCTGCCAATACCTGCACCACCGCTTGCTGCTGTGCATTGCGCTCGTCGCGTACGCGCTGGCCTTCGTCGCGCTCGCGTTCGAACACCGGGTCGATCAGGGCGCGCAATTCGTTCCATAGCGCGTCTTCGGTCTTGCGCTGTCCGCGTGGCAGCGACTTCCACTGCGGCATCACCGACTTGGCAATATTCACCTGTTCGCGGGCATCGGCATTCGCGAGTTGGCGGCGCACTTGCGCGATGAGCTTCTGTTTGGCCTCGGCAGCACCGCTGTTGAAAGCCTCGATACGCGCATGCACTGCATCGGCGAGACGCTTGCGACGCAGCCCGGCGTCACGCCGATCACTGCCGACCAAATCGGCGATCTGCGCGCCGGCCTCGTTGAACTTGCTGCGCCATTCCAACAATTGTTGCAGCGGCAATTCGGTATCGGCCAAGGCCGCTTCGGCAGCATCGAGGAATTCGGCGACGGCACGGCCCTTCTCGCTGCGCAATTCCTTGCGCTTCTCGAGATACGGGCGAGCCGGTGCCACCGATTGATGGATCAGCGCACGGAAGCGGCGCGTCAAACCATCGTTGGCATCGGTTGCGCCGTCACTAGTCAGCAGACGGTCCCATTCGCCCTGCAGTTCGCGGACCCGCGTGATCAACGCATCCGGATGCAGCCCGCTGCCGATCAAGGCTTCGGCGGCCTCGCACAGGCGCTTCTTCTGGTCGCGGGACGACCACTGCTGCCAGTGTTCGAGCTTGGCGTACTGGGCATCGAGGTCGGCATAGCGCCGAGCCTCGTCCCAATGCGACTTCGGCCACTCGGTCTCGATCTGCTGCAGAACCGCGCGTGCGGCGCGCGCATCGGCGAACTTGCCGGCGTCCAATGCGGCGGCGTAGTGCTGGATCGCCGCATGCGTGCGTTCGCGCCACTGGCGGCGCTGGGCCTGCTCGGCCTCATGCGCCGCCGCCGCAGCGGCTTTCGCGGTGGCGATGGCGGGATCGGGCACTGCGGTCACGAGGGTCGCGGGGGTGGCTTCGGCCTCATCGATCACGGGTGCCGGAATGACCGGCGCCGGCGGCAGTTCGGGCTTCGGCGGCGGGTTCAGCATGTGCTGCAAGGTGTCGACCAGACCACGATAGCGCCGCGCGATCGCCGCTTCGGGCGGGATCGACAACCGCGCCCAGTCGGATTCGATCTGCGCCAATCGCTCGGCTGCATCCAGGCCACGGGTACGCAGCAGTGCATCCAGTTGCACGCAGATGTCGCTCGCCCGAGCCTCGATCGCGGCCGTGTCTCCGGCTGCCAGCAGGGCCGCCTGCAGTCGTTCGCGGGCGAGTCGAGACAATTGCTTGTCGGTCTTGCGGGCCCGTTCGGCGATGCGTTCGAGTTGCGCCGCGTCGTCGATGCGATCCAGCAAGCTCAGACGCAGCCGCGCATCCGGATCCTTGACACACCGGTCGGCCAAGAAGGGCACGCGGCGAATGCGTTCCAGTGCGCACGAGCGCAGATCGGCTTCGGTCGCCTCCGTTGCGATCAGCTCCAGCAGCGTGTTGTTTTCCGTCACCCGCACAATTCGAATTCGCGATTCCAGCGTGACTTTCGGATCGAGCAGCAGGTGACGCAGGCGCGCACCGGCGGCATCACGCACGTCGGGCGACAGGTCGAGACGGGCCCGGTCACCCAGTAGGGACAGGTCGTCGATCCGCTTGACAGCCGCGAGGCGGACCTTGGCATCGGCATCATGACGGGCGATGTCGGGCAGGCGTTCGATCAGAACGCCATCAACCACGGTCGCGACGGCGCGCGCGCGCTTGTCGGCATCGGCACTTTCCCAGGCCGGGCGGGAGAACATCGAGAACAGTTTCATCGGGGCATCCTTGGCGGGTCTGCGGTCGCGCTGAGCAGACGCATTCGTGCTCCAAGCCTAGCGTCGCCGTCGTCACTGGGCCAGCGCATCGTGCCGGAACCCGCTGCCGCTATGCTGCGCGCCCCGAAACCGCCCCGACTCCATGGACCACGTCTCCCGATTTGCCGGCATCGACCGCCTCTACGGCCGTGGCGCCGTTGCACGATTGCAGAATCAGCATGTTGCCGTCATCGGTGTCGGCGGCGTCGGCTCTTGGGTTGCGGAAGCCTTGGCGCGCAGCGGCGTCGGCAGGTTGACGCTGTTCGATGCCGACGAGATCTGCGTATCGAACACCAACCGGCAGTTGCACGCGCTTGAGGGCGAGTTCGGCAAGCTCAAGGTCGAGTCCCTGCGCGATCGGTTGCAGAAGATTTCACCGCAACTGAAGATCCAGGCCGAAGCTGCTTTCGTGACGCCATCGACGTTGGCAGAACAACTCGGCCGCGGCTACGACCTGGTGCTGGACTGCTGCGATGCCTTCCGCGTCAAGGTCGAGATGATCGCGTTCTGTCGTCGTCGCAAGATCCCCATGATCGTCTCGGGCTCGGCCGGTGGGCGCATCGATTCGACCAAGATCATCGTGCGCGACCTGTCCAAGACCGAACATGACGCCATGCTCGCATTGATCAGCAAGAAGCTGCGCGACGAGTTCAATTTTCCGCGCGGTCCCAAACGGTACTTCGGCGTGCAGGCGGTGTATTCGCTGGAAAACGTGCGCTATCCGCAAGCAGATGGCACGGTCTGCGGCCTGCGTCCGGAAGTGGGCGATGCCGGAAAGCTCGACTGCGGTGGCGGGTTGGGTGCGGCGATGCACGTGACGGCCGGTTTCGCGATGGCCATGGTCGGGCGCGCGCTGGATCGGCTGCTCGCGGAAAAACCTCAGGCAGCGACGTCGGCCTGATCGAGCCGGAAAAGGCGGATCGCATTGCTGCTGGTCGCCGCCGCGATCGTGGCCACGTCGACCCCGCGCAGCCGCGCAATCACCTCGGCCACCTCGACGATCGTCGCGGGCTCGTTGCGCGCGCCGCGGGCGCTGGCGTTGGGCTGGTCCGGTGCATCGGATTCGAGCAGCAGATGCTCGATCGGCATGGTCGCAACAAGGCCGCGCAGTCGCTGTGCACGATCGTAGGTCACCGGACCGCCGATGCCGAGATGGAATCCGAGCTGGAACAGCTGTCGCGCTTGTTCGGCACTGCCGCTGAAGCTGTGCACGACGCCGCGCAGTCCACCGATGCGGCGCAGACGCAGGATCACCTCGTCGACTGCACGCCGCGCGTGCAGGATCAGCGGCAAATCGAATTCGCGCGCCAGCCGCAGTTGCGCATCGAACAACAGGCGCTGGCGTTCCGGATCGAGGCCGTCGACGAAGAAATCGAGGCCGCATTCGCCCACGGCGACCGCACCCTCGCGCAGGATCGTGGCGCGCACCCTGGCCACATCGGCATCGCCATGCTGGTCGAGGTACATCGGGTGCAGGCCATAGGCGGCGAACAGATCGCGCCGGCCTCGACATAGATCCGCCAGCGAAGCAAACGTCGATGCGGCGACCGCCGGGATGATTTGAGCGACCACGCCGGTCGCTGCGGCACGGGCGATCACCGCGTCGCGGTCGCCGTCGAACTCCGTTGCATCGAGATGGCAATGGCTATCGATCAGGCGCATGCGGCAGCGGCGGCGGCGCATTCGCGATCGGTTCGCGGCGGCGCTTCCATGCGGAGAACAGCAGGGTCATGGCGCCGAGCAGTAGTTCGTCGACGAACGGGATCAGGTCGGGAATCAGCAGATCAGTGACGAACATCGTCGCCGTGACCAGGAACAGGGTGCGGAATCGCAGTTGTGCAAGAAACGAGAGGATGAAAGCCGGCATGCGGGACTCCACGACTAGGCGGACGCGACGGAATATCGCATGCTCCGGCCATGCGCAGTCTGAAGATGCTCGTGGCGTTCGTGGCGATGGTGGCGGTGACCGATGCCAGCACGCAGACCCGCGTCTACCGTTGTCAGGACGCGAACGGGCAATGGGTATTCCAGGGCCGCGAATGCAGGGATGGATTGAGGTCGCCGGATGCACCCGAGTCCGGTCCGCTGCGCAGCCTGCCGTCGCAGCGCGATGCACCCGTGCCGATGCGCTGCGAGAGCCCGCCGCAGCGTTTCGCATTCGCCGATCCGGCCTTCGACGGCGCGGAGCTCAGCCTCGTGCTGAGTCGCGATGACGGCGGCTATCAGATCGTGCTCAATATCGGTGGCGTCATCGAACGCGAGGATGGTCCGGTGCCGGCTCAATTCAGCGAACGCCTCGGTGCCCAGGGGCTTCGTTTCGATGAGGGCGAACTGATTGCCCCGGATTTTCGTCGTGGCGACAAGCAGCTCGGTTATGGCTACGCCCGTTCGGCGATGCTGCTCGGTCGCGCCGCGACATCGCTGAGTATCGATGCCGAGGCCGAACCGCGCGGTTATGCACAATCGATGTTGTCGGCGCCGATCGCGGCGAGTGTGCTGCCGGCGTTGCGATCCGATCTGCTGCGCTGCCACTTGCTGCGCGAGCGCGCGCGCAAGGCCTCAGAGGCGGACCGCGAACAACAGCCCGGCGAGTCCGGCGGCAATGCCGAGACACAGCACCAATAGCGAATAACCGCGCAGTTGCGCTGCCACCATCAGGGCCGGTTCGCCGACACAAGGGTCGGACACGCCATCCGGCAATGCAGCCAGGCCCTCGGGCGGATAGCGACGTTGTTGCTCGGTCTGGGCGGCGAGTTCGTCCAGACGTCGCGCCAGCAGGAAGGACACCACGAAGGCAATTCCCGACGTCGCCAGCAGGATCCAGCGCAGTTGCGCGAAGAAGGCGGGCAGGTCCTGTTCGGCACCGGCGCCCAGTTTCGCGATGTAGGCGGCCGCACCGGCAAGCAGAGCACCCGCCAGAACGACGGTCATCAGGGTCGGAACATCGAGCTTGGCCTTGGCCATCGGTGCGATCTCGCTGACGTGACCGCCGGAGTATCGCAGAATGCAGGGCCGCGCCAAGACTCCCGAGCCGACCAGATGCTGCAATCCTCCGACCAGCGTGTTCGCACCTATTACCAGGCCAGTGCCGGGGTCGCTTCCGGGCACGCCGCCATCGATCGCGATCAGCACGCCCGCACCATCGTGATCGGCGGTGGCTACGCCGGGCTGGCGACCGCACGAGGCCTGATCGACCGCGGCGACAGCGACGTTCTGGTGGTCGAAGCGGAACAGGTCGGTTTCGGTGCCTCGGGACGCAATGGCGGTTTCGTGTTCGGCGGCTATTCGTTGGGCGAGGGCAGCCTGCTCGCCCAACTCGGCCCGGCGGCGGCCCGGCGTGTCTATGCGCGCTCGATCACGGCGGTGGACTTGATCCGTCGCCGCTTGCGCGAGCACGCGATCGATTGCGACGTGGTCGATGAAGGCGTGTTGTGGACCAACTGGTTCCGCGACGAGCGCGTGCTGCGAGATCGCGCCACCTTGTTGAAGCAGCACTTCGATACCGAATGGGAATGGATCGCAGGTGCCGCATTGCGGGGCATGCTGGACTCGCCGCGCTACAGCGCGGCCCTGTTCGAACGCAACGCCCTGCATCTGCATCCGTTGAAGTATGCGCGCGGGCTTGCACACTCGGTGGTGGAGGGTGGTGGTCGGGTCGCGGAGCGCACGCGCATTGTCGAACTGCAGCGCGGCGGGCAAGGCTGGCGCCTGCGCACGGCCGACGGCGTGGCGCTCCATTGCGAGCGCGTCGTTCTCTGTTGCGGCGGCTATCTGGCCGGACTGCGTTCGGCCATCGATCGTTCGATCCTGCCGATCGCGACCTACGTGGTCGCGACGGCACCCCTCGGCGATCGCCTCGCCGCACTGTTTCCGGGGACACGGGCCGCGGTGTACGACTCCCGCTTCGCGTTCGACTACTACCGGCCGCTGGCCGATACGCGCCTGCTCTGGGGTGGGCGCATCTCCATCCGTGATCGCGCGCCGCATCAAGTGGCGCACCTGCTGCAGCAGGACATCGCTCGCGTCTTCCCGCAACTTCCGGACGCCCCGATCGAGTTTGCGTGGAGCGGCCTGATGAGTTACGCGAAACACGAGATGCCGCAGATCGGCGAGCTGGAGCCGGCTCTCTGGTACGCGCAGGCGTTCGGTGGACATGGACTGGCCACCACGACCGCTGCGGGCGAAGTCGTCGCTGCAGCACTCTGCGGTGATCGCTCGGCGCTCGCCGATTTCCAACCCTACGGATTGCCCTGGGCGGGCAAGCCGTTCGGGTTTCTTGCGGCCCAGGCCACGTATTGGTGGTACCAGGGCCGCGATGCGCTCAAGGACTGGCGCGAGGGCTGATCAGACCCGCTCGAAAATGCCGGCCGCACCCATGCCGGTACCGATGCACATGGTCACCATGCCGTATTTCTGCTGACGGCGCTGCAGGCCATGCACCAGCGTGGCCACGCGAATGGCACCGGTGGCACCGAGCGGATGACCGAGCGCGATCGCGCCACCGAGCGGGTTGATCTTCGCCGGATCGAGGCCGAGGTCGTGGATCACCGCCAGCGCCTGGGCCGCGAAGGCTTCGTTGAGTTCGATCCAGTCGAGATCGTTCTGCGAAATGCCGGCCTGCTTGCAGGCCTTCGGAATCGCCGCCTTCGGACCGATGCCCATGATTTCCGGCGGTACGCCGGCCACCGCGAACGAAACGAAGCGGGCGAGCGGCGTCAGGTTGAATTCCTTGATCGCGCTCTCACTCGCGAGCAACACCGCGCCAGCGCCATCCGACATCTGCGAGCTGTTGCCGGCCGTGACCGAGCCGCCGGCGCGGAACACGGTCTTCAGGCCAGCGAGCGCTTCCAGCGTGGTGTCGGCACGCGGACCTTCGTCCTGCTTGATGATCTTGCGGACGATGCGTACGTCGCGCTTGTCGAGGTCGGGCAGGCGGTCATCGATTTCGTAGGGCAGGATTTCGGACGCGAATTCTCCCGCCGCGATCGCGGCCGCCGCCTTCTGGTGGCTGGCCAATGCGAACTGGTCCTGCGCGTCGCGAGTGATCTTCCATTGTTCCGCAACTTTTTCGGCGGTAATGCCCATGCCGTAGGCAATCGCGATGTTCTCGTTCTGGAAGACCGCCGGGTTCATCGCGATCTTGTGGCCCATCATCGGGATCATGCTCATCGACTCGGTGCCGGCACCGATCATCAGGTCGGCTTCGCCGAGCCGGATGCGATCGGCGGCGAGCGCGACGGCCTGCACGCCCGAGGAACAGAATCGGTTGATGGTCATCGCGCCGATCGTGTTCGGCAGACCGGCCAGCAGCATGCCGATACGGGCGATGTTCATGCCTTGCTCGGCTTCCGGCATGGCGCAGCCGACGATGATGTCGTCGATGCGCGAGCGGTCGAGTTGCGGCAGCGGATCGAGTATGCCGCGCAGGCTGTGCGCGAGCAGGTCATCCGGGCGGGTGTTCTTGAACACGCCGCGCGGCGCCTTGCCGACCGCAGTGCGGTTTGTGGCAACGATGTAGCAATCCTGGACTTGCTTGGACATGGGATTCTCCGAATGCCTGATCAGTTGCGCAGCGGCTTGCCGGTCTTCAGCGTGTGCAGGATGCGTTCCTGCGTTTTCGGCATCTGCGCCAGCGCGACGAAGTGCTTGCGCTCGAGGTCGAGCAGCCACTGCTCGTCGACCGCGGACCCGCGTTCGATTTCGCCGCCGCAGAGCGTGTCGGCGATGCGGCGGCCGATCTCGGCGTCGTGCTCGGAGATGAAGCGGCCCTCGAGCATGTTGACCAGCATCATGCGCAGCGACGCAGTGCCGGTGTCCCCGGCGACCGGGATCGCACGCGCCGGCAGCGGCGGGCGATAACCCGACTCGGCCAACGCTCGCGCCTCGTTCTTGGCGACATACAGCAGTTCGTGGCTGTTGAACACGATCACGTCCGATGCCCGCAACAGTCCCAACTCCTTGGCTTCAAGTGCCGAACCCGACACCGTCGCCATGGCGACGGCCTGGAACGCACGCTGCAAGAACGGGAAGACATCGCCGCCCTCGGCTTTCAGTGCGCTGCGCAGGGCAAGTTCCTTGAGTCCGCCACCACCGGGAATCAGGCCGACGCCTGCTTCAACCAGTCCGATGTAGCTCTCCAGCGCTGCGACCGTACGCGCCGAATGCATCTGCAGCTCGCAGCCACCGCCAAGCGCCATGCCGCGCACCGCGCAGACCACCGGGACCAGCGACTGCTTGACGCGCATCGAGGTCTGCTGGAAGCGATCGATCATCGCGTCGAACTCGGCCAGCTTGCCGGCCTGCAGCGCACCCATGGCACCGGTCAGGTCGGCACCGGCACTGAAGGGCTCGCCGTGCTGCCAGATCACGAGGCCCTTGAAGCCACGTTCGGCCTCGTCCACGGCACGCTGGATCGCATCGATCACGCCGCTGCCGATGGTGTTCATCTTGCTCTTGAAGCTCAGGATGGCGATATCGTCGCCCTGATGCCACATGCGCGCGTCGGCGGTGTCGAACACGGTCGTGCCCGGATGCGGCAATTCGCCCAGCAGCGGGTCCGGGAACAATTGGCGCTGATAGACCGGGGCCTTGCTGCGCGACCGGTAAGTGTTGTCGCGCGGCGCATACGAACCATGCGAGGCATGCACGCCGGCGCGGGTCGGATCGACCACCCACTTCGGCAGCGCCGCGCTCGACATGGCCTTGCCGGCATCGATGTCGGCCTGGATCCATTCCGCGATCTGCTTCCAGCCTGCAGCCTGCCAGGTTTCGAACGGGCCCTGCGTCCAGCCATAACCCCAGCGGATCGCGAAGTCGACATCGCGGGCGTTGTCGGCGATCGCCTCCAGATGAAACGAGGTGTAGTGGAACAGGTCGCGGAAACAGGCCCACAGGAACTGGGCCTGCGGCTCCGCCGAGTTGCGCAGTGCCGAGAGTTTTTCGGCCGGATTCTTGATCTTCAGGATCGCTTCGACCTCGGGCACGACCTTGCCGGTCTGCGCGACATAGGCAGCTTGCGCCAGGTCGATCATCTGGATGTCTTTGCCGACCTTCTTGAAGATGCCGGCCCCGGCCTTTTGGCCGAGCGCGCCTTTCTCGATCAGCGCCTTCAACCACGACGGCGCCGTGAAATGCGCATGCCACGGGTCTTCGGGCAGGGTGTCGGCCATGGTCTTGATCACATGCGCCATGGTGTCGAGTCCGACCACGTCGGCGGTGCGATAGGTCGCCGACTTCGGACGCCCGATGGCCGGCCCGGTGAGCGCGTCGACGACATCGAAGCCGAGACCGAATTTCTCGGTGTGGTACATCGTCGCCAGCATCGAGAACACGCCGATGCGGTTGCCGATGAAGTTCGGGGTGTCCTTGGCGCGCACTACGCCCTTGCCGAGCGTCGTCGTCAGGAAGGATTCCAGCGCTTCGAGAATGGCCGGTGAGGTTGCACGGATCGGGATCAGCTCGACCAGGTGCATGTAGCGCGGCGGATTGAAGAAATGCACGCCGCAGAAGCGCTCGTGGCGTTCGGCCGGCAGTCCTTCGGCGAGCTTGTGGATCGGCAGGCCCGAGGTATTGCTGGCGATGACCGCGTCATCTTTCAGGTGCGGCACGATCTTGCGATACAGGTCGTGCTTCCAGTCCATGCGTTCGGCGATCGCTTCGATCACCAGGTCGCAATGTGCCAGCAGCGGCAGGTGCTGGTCGTAGTTCGCGGCGGTGATCTCGCCGGCCTTCGATTTCACCGCCAACGGCGTCGGGCTGAGCTTGCCGAGGTTGGCGATCGCCTTGGTGACGATGCCGTTCGGATCGCCCTCCTTGGCAGGCAGGTCGAACAGCAGGACTTCGACATTGGCATTGGCGAGGTGCGCAGCAATCTGCGCGCCCATCACGCCGGCGCCGAGCACGGCAGCCCGGCGGATTCGGAGCGTTGCGTCAGTCATGGGGATTTCCGGTGGGGGAGGGAATCACGGTGCCCGCAGCCCTGCGGCTGCAAAGCGGACGAAATGTTCGGCAGCGGTGCGACGGTGCTGCTCGTCGCTGATGCCGGCCGGCTTCTTGATCATGCCGAAGTCGGACATGGCGTAGGTCAGCGCACCGCTGACGAAGTCGAGGCGCCAATACAGCGCGTCCTTCGACAGATGCGGCAGCAGGTGCGCGATCACCTTGGCGAATTCTTTCAGCACGTGGCCATAGTTGTCGGACACGAACCGGCGCAGGCGCTGGTCATGCTCGGCAAAGGCACGCGCCAGCAGGCGCACGAAAGACGATCCACCGCCACGATCGGAGGCCAGCGACAAGGCCGGCTGCACGAACGCTTCGAGGACCGCTTCGAGCGTGGGCTGGCGAGCGCTCTTGACCTTGTCGAGCGCAGCCATGCGCGCACCGGTGAGATCGTCGAGGCGACGCTTGAACAACTCGTTGATCAGGTTTTCCTTGGATCCGAAGTGGTAGTTCACCGCGGCCAGATTGACGTTGGCGGCCGACGTCACCTGACGCAGCGAGGCGCCGGCGAATCCGGACTTGGCGAACAGATCTTCGGCCGCACTGAGGATGCGTTCTTTGGTCGAAAAGTGGGGATTGATCACGGAGCAGCGCCTGGACGACAGAGGGAACGCGGGGCCTGGAAGACGATTCGCGCGGCTCGCTCGAACGCTTCAAACAGGCGTTCGAATCGTAGCGGCGAAGCGCAGGCCCGTCAACCGGGCGAGCGTTCGCCGCGTGCGCGTTCGGCCAGCAAGCGCGGCAACGGACTGATCATGCTCGATGGCGCCGGGGTTCCCCCGCCAATGCGATAGCTGATGCGTCCGCCTGTCTGCCAGGCAAGGTCGACCGGTTGCGGATCCGACCACGAACGGTGCAGGGTATCGGCCAACCCTGGCGCGCCAAGACGCTGCGCCACCGAGGTGATCCGATCCAGCAAGGCCGGAGCCAGGGCATCGGTGCGCCCCGAGTAGCGGATCTCGCCGCTCAGATGCATATCGACCTCGTTGGCAGCGACCAGCATCAGGAGGTCGGCCTCGTGGGTGGTCATCGCGCCAGGATCGGGCAGTTCGAACGACTCGGGCGAGGTGTCGCGCAGCGTGTAATCGTGCACCAGGCGCTCCACCCTGTGGTCGCGGCCACCCAGCAAGGCCTCGACCTGCGCGATCGCAGCTTGCGGGCCCGCATTGATTGGCGGGCAATGCGTATAGGCGGCATGCAGCACCCCGGCAGCGACGACCTCGATCCGAAAGCCGTAGCGGACGAGCACGCTGGCGGTGCCGATCAGATGATTGAGGAAGGGCCTGCCGCAGGGGCGATAGCCGGCATTCATCAGCAATTGCGCGCGCGCACAGGCATCGGACAGCGTGCGCAGGTCGCTGTCGGCATAGCCGTGCTGCTGGGCGAGGTCGAGCAGGGCAGAGCGAGTTTGCGCCAGTTCATGCGCCTGCATGGGTTCACGCTGGACGCCACGGTCTCGAACGTCCGGGCGAATCGGATCGATACGAGCGACGTGCCGGGCGAGGAACATGCGTACGCCACCGAACGAGCGTTCGTCGTCGATGACGCTCCATTTCCGGGCAAATGCAGCGATGCTGGCTTCGCCTTCGAAGGCGTCCCAGCGTGCCCGCAGCATCGGCAAGTCATCCAGCGTGAAGGGCGCGAAGGCCAGGTACGTCACGATCGCCGCCGGTTCGAACCACACCGTGGCGCCGCGCTCGCGCACAGCGAGCGCGACGTCGATGTGTTCGTGGACGCAACGGATCGCGGGGTCCAGCAGTTGCCCGTCCCCGAGCAGGTCGCGCCGGACCAGCATGCAGTGGAATTCGGCAAAGTCGCAGGGCCGGCGACGCATCGTGGCCCATTCGGTCTCGGGGTCGGCATTCAGCAGATGGTGGGATTCATCCAATACCCGGCCGGAGGACTCGCGATGTTCGACGATCCGACCGCCGGCCATGTGGATCCTGGGCTTGGCGATGCCGTCGCTCCACAAGTACAGGGGGGCGACCATGCCCGCCTGCGTGTCGTCGGCACAGCGCACCAGTGCCTCCAGCCATCCGGATTCGACCACGACATCATTGTCGATGAAGACAATGTATTCGCCGGTCAGGCCTGGCGCGATGCGTTGCCGTGCCACTTGCGGCCACAGCGGTTCGTCGTAGCTGTGCAGTTCGATCCGTCCATCATCGGCCATCGCCCGCAACGAAGCCCGCAGCGCCGGTGGTGACTGCACGTCGAGATAGATCAGGCGAAACGGCAATGACGTATTCGCGAAGATGCTGTCGATCGAACGCAAACTCAGGCCATGGCGTTCACGCGCCGTCATCACGATGCTGATGCGCGGCGCCTGCGACACGACCGTCATGGATCCGTCAGGCCTTGCGATGCTTGGCCAGGCGCAACCAGGTATCGACCACCGTGTCCGGATTCAGCGATACCGATTCGATGCCCTGGTCCATCAGCCATTCGGCGAGGTCGGGGTGGTCGCTTGGACCCTGACCGCAGATGCCGATGTATTTGCCGCGTGCGCGACAGGCCTGGATCGCCATCGACAGGAGCGCTTTCACCGCATCGTTGCGCTCGTCGAACAAGTCGGCGATCAGTGCGGAATCGCGGTCCAGCCCGAGTGTCAGCTGGGTCAGGTCGTTCGAACCGATCGAGAAGCCGTCGAAGTGGTCGAGGAACTGGTCGGCGAGCAGGGCATTCGAAGGCAGCTCGCACATCATGATCAGCTTGAGCCCGTCCTTGCCGCGTTCGAGGCCGTTCTTCGCCAGTACCTCGACCACACGCCGTGCCTCGTCGACCGTGCGCACGAACGGAATCATGACCCAGGCATTGTCCAGGCCCATCTCTTCGCGCACCTTCTTCACCGCGCGGCATTCCAGCGCGAAGCAGTCGGCGAAGTCGGCCGAGACGTAGCGACTCGCGCCGCGATAGCCGATCATCGGATTTTCTTCGTGCGGCTCGTAGCGCTTGCCGCCGATCAGGTTGGCATATTCGTTCGACTTGAAGTCGGACAAGCGCACGATCACCGGATTCGGCGCGAACGCCGCGGTCAGTGTCGCGATGCCCTCGGCGAGGCGGTCGACGTAGAACTGCACCGGATCGGCATAACCGGCCATGCGCGCGTCGATCAGCTTCCTGGTCGCTGCGTCCTGCTGCGCGTAGTTCAACAAGGCCTTCGGATGCACGCCGATGTGGCTGTTGATGATCATTTCGAGACGTGCCAAACCGACGCCGGCATTCGGCAACTGCGCGAAGTCGAAGGCGCGCTCGGGATTCGCGACATTCATCATGATCTTCAACGGTGCCGGCGGCATCTGTTCGAGATCGGCGGTGATGCGTTCGAAGGCGAGTTGGCCGTCGTAGATGAAACCGGTATCGCCCTCGGCGCAGGACACGGTGACGTCGTGGCCGTCCGGGATGGTGTCGAGTGCATTGCCGCAGCCGACCACGGCCGGCACGCCCAGTTCTCGCGCGATGATCGCGGCATGACAGGTGCGGCCGCCGCGATTGGTCACGATCGCCGAGGCACGTTTCATGATCGGTTCCCAGTCCGGGTCGGTCATGTCGGCCACCAGCACGTCGCCCGGCTGCAGCTTGTTCATTTCGGTGATCGAGCGGATCACGCGCGCCTTGCCGGCACCGATCTTGTGGCCGATCGAGCGGCCTTCGCACAGCACCGGGCCCTTGCCGCTCAGGTGGAAGCGCTCGAGCTGAGTGGCGCGGCCACGCGACTTCACCGTTTCCGGACGCGCCTGGACGATGAAGAGTTTTCCGGTGATGCCGTCCTTTGCCCACTCCACATCCATCGGACGGCCGTAGTGCTGCTCGATCACCAGCGCCTGCTTCGACAATTCGTGCACATCGGCATCGGAGATCGAGAAGCGGTTCTGCAATTCCTGCGGCGTGGCTTCGGTCCGCACGCGTTCGCCCGCTGCATTCGAATAGACCATGCGAATCTGCTTCGAGCCGAGCTGACGACGCAGGATGGCCGGTTTGCCTGCGCGCAGCGTGGGCTTGTAGACGTAGAACTCGTCCGGATTGACGGCGCCCTGGACGACGGTTTCGCCGAGGCCGTAACTCGCGGTCACGAACACGGCGTCGCGAAAGCCGGACTCGGTGTCGAGCGTGAACAGCACGCCCGAGGCGCCCACGTCGGAGCGGACCATCAGCTGCACGCCGGCCGAGAGAAACACGTCCTCATGCTTGAAGCCATGATGCACCCGATAGGCAATCGCACGGTCGTTGTAGAGGGACGCGAAGACTTCCCTGATCCGATGCAGCACGTCCTCGATGCCGACGACGTTGAGGAAGGTCTCCTGTTGCCCTGCGAACGAGGCATCCGGCAAGTCTTCGGCCGTGGCCGACGAACGCACTGCGACACTGACGGTGTCGCCGTTGTCGGCACAGAGCTGGTCATACGCTGCGCGGACCGCCGCATCGAGGCGCGGCGTGAGTGCCGTGTCGATGACCCAGCCACGAATTTCGGTGCCGGCCCTGGAGAGCGCGTCGACGTCCTCGATGTCGAGGCTGGCCAGCTTGTCGAAAATGCGTTGCTTGAGACCGCTCTGCTCGATGAATTCACGGAACGCATCGGCCGTGGTCGCGAAACCGCCGGGGACGGAGACACCGAGTGCCGTGAGATGGCCGATCATTTCGCCCAGCGAGGCATTCTTGCCGCCCACTTGTGCGAGATCGGACAGACGCAAACGATCGAGCCAGAGCACCTGGTCGGTCATGGAATTCTCCGGAAGCAAGGGCGGGGCGCCGCGAAGCGCTGATTTTCGGCCATTGAATCCGGACCGGCAAGCTTGCATGCACGACGCCGCCCTGCATTGCGTATCCTCGGCGTCTCGCAGATGGGGCAATTCGATGGCGCGCAGGATCTTCTACATCTCCGATGGCACCGGCATCACGGCGGAAACCATCGGGCATTCGGTGCTCACGCAGTTCGAAAGTGTCGAATTCGAGACGATGCGCATCCCTTTTGTCGATTCGGTCGACAAGGCGCTGGAGGCCGCCGAGCGCGTGCGTCTGGCGGGACTCGAGTCGGGCCTGCGACCGGTGGTCGTGAACACGGTGGTCGACCCCGACCTCACGCGCATCCTTTCCGACAGCGGTGCATTGATGATGGATGTGTTCGCACCCTTCATCGCGCCGCTGGAGCAGGAGCTCGGCACCAAGCGCCAGCCACGGGTCGGCAAGGCCCATGGGCTGGTCGATTTCGCACAGTACGAGGCGCGCATCAATGCGACCAACTATGCGCTGACGCATGATGACGGCATCGACTTCAACTACAACGACGCCGACGTCATCCTGGTCGGCGTGTCGCGCTCGGGCAAGACACCGACCTGCTTGTTCATGGCGCTGCATTTCGGCATCAGGGCCGCCAATTTCCCGCTGACACCGGATGATCTCGAGACCGGTGACTTGCCGCGTCGCCTGACGATGCACCGACACAAGCTGTTCGCGCTCACGATCGACCCGCTGCGCCTGCAGCAGGTGCGCGAAGCACGCAAACCGGGGAGTCGTTACGCGACGCTGGAGCAATGTCGGCGCGAAGTCACCGAAGCCGAGAAGATGTTCCGCCGGGAGCGGCTGCCGGTGCTGAGCACCACGCACACCTCGATCGAGGAGATCGCGAGCAAGGTGCTGTCGGCGCTCGGTATCGAGCGGCACCTGTTCTGACGCGGGTAACCACTATACGCCGCATCTGCGCATCTGTGCAGGCTGGTCGGAACGATGCGAATCGCTAACATCGACTGCATGACTCCGAGCGCATTGCACCCCGTCCTTCAACGCCCCAGCCGCTTCGGCTATTTGATGGGCTTGTATGGCGCCAATTACTGGCAACTCACGCGCATGTTCGGTCCGCGGGCACTGGCGCTGGGGCGGTATCGCTCGGCCGGCACGGCAGGATTGCCGGTGGTCGTCGACATTCTGGAACGCGCGCCGTTCACCACCGAGTTGCGCATCAGCTATGAATTGGTCGACGAGTTGACCGGGCAGCCTGACCCGTCGGCGCACGTGCGACTGTTCAGCGATGCACGTCTTGCGGAAGTGACTGCCTGCTATTTCGGCGCGCGTCTGGAAGACGTGCTCGGACGCAGCGCGCCGGCGGCCACGGTGTTTCGGCATCGATTGCAGATGAACGCATTCTTTGCGAAGTGGCTCGACTATCTGGAGCAGTCCGGCCATTCGCGTTTTGGTTTGCAGGCCGTCGCAAGTTGACCGGCTCAAACGATGAAGGCGCCCTTCGGCGCCTTCCATGAGGGCTTCTCGTCGCCAATCACTTGTAACCGAAGAACCCTTCGAGGACCTTCTCGTCGCCGTCGTAGTCAGCGCCGGTGGCTTCGATGAATTGCGTCACGCCCAGTTCCGACAGGACTTCATAGGCGCCCTGGTCTTCGTGCAGCTTGAGCAAGGCGTCTTTCACGGCCTGCTTGGCTTCCGGCGGCACGGTGGGCGCGGCCGAGATCGCCGCACCGGGGAACTCGGTCGAGGTCGCGATCGGAATCAGGTTCGGGTACTGGTCCTTGAGCCAGGTCGGAACGATCGCGGCATCGGCCTCACCGGCAAACACGATCTCGACGCCATCACGCCAACTCTGCGCGGTCGACATCAGATTAGGCTGGCGCACCGGATCCGGAAACAGCTGCAGCAGCATCGCGAAACCCATGCTCGGCGAAGGCATGGTCACGATGCCCTTGCCGATCAGCCCGTTCAGCGTGGTGTTGGTCAACTGGTCACTGCCGAGCAGGGTGTAGCTGGTGTTCTCGACGGTGCGCGCAATCGGCTCGAACTGGAACCGCTTGGCGCGGAAGTCGGTGAAGTGCGCTTCGGCGAACATGAAGTCGATCGGCGCATTCTGGCGGACGTCGCGCCAGAAGAAGTGGTAGTTGCGGGACGTGACCAGCGTGATCTTGTGGCCCGTGGCCTTGCTCAGATATGCGGCCAGCGGCTGATAGACCTCGACCGCACGCTGCACGTTGTAACTCGGCTCGACCAGCAGCTTGTATTCCGCAGCGCTGGCGCCTTGAGTTGCCGAGATCCCGAACAGCGCCGCCAGCGCCACCTGCATGCCCTTGCGCAACACTCGATTCATGGAGCCTCCCTCCTGTTGCTGCTGCTATAGCACCAATTCCCAATACTGCCAACGCACTAAAGCAACGCTTTGTATCTCTTTCTAGCTTGCGCCCGCGATCACGTCCGCGACCATGACGACCAGCCTATCCGTGCCGAGCTGGAGGCTGTGGCCAGGCTCGACAGGCTGCGTCAACACCGCCAGTGCCCCGACCCGACCCGCGCAGGCGATTTCGCCGATCTCCGTGCCGTCGACGTACACCTTGTCGCCACTGTGCCAAACGACCACCGGATCAGCCGCCAGTCGAACCAATACCCGCTTGTTGCGGCCGAGGAAATGCGTGCGGGCGACGATTTCCTGCCCCGGATAGCAGCCCTTCTTCACGCTGTACGCGTCAAACCGTTCCAGCCGCAGCGAGTGGGCCAGGTGGCGGTCAGCCGCGGCCTCATCGATCAGGGATAACCCGGCGCTGATGAATCGATCGAGGGCGTCCCGAGTGAGGGCCGCTGGTGCCGATCCGCGATCGACCAGTGACAGTCGGATGCCATCGATGCCTGTGTCCAGGCCGGTTTCGGTCGCCAAAACGGCCTTGTCGACATTGATCTCGATCGCGACCTTGCGTCGAAACACGAAGCGTCGCAGGGTTGCGACCAGCGCGTTGCCACGTTCGAAGGGCACGAGCAGCCACCAGGCGTCGCTGCTTTCACGAATCACCGCGACCACGAACTGGACGCGCCCCTGCGGGCTCAGCAGCGCGCTCCAGCGCAGCTGGCCATCCGCCAGCGGCATCAGGTCGGCAGCACATTGACTGTGCAAAAAGGGCAGGGCGTCAATGCCCCGGACCTGCACGACATCGAACAAATCTTTGCGTTCCATCTCGTCATTGTGCCTGCACATCGCGTGGACGCGTAGTGGACGAAGCTCTCGCGAACCTTGTCCCTGACGCCCCCGGGGCAATAAACTCCTGAGGCTTCGCCATGAACGAACAGACCCTCTCCAAACCCATTCCCGTCGACCCGGCCGCGCCCAACGCGCCGCCGCAGCCGATTTCGCCGGTTGAAATCGGTGGCCGCAAAGGCCCCGAACCGACGCGTTACGGCGATTGGGAAAAGGACGGGCGCTGCATCGACTTCTAGGCCACCTTCATTCCGAACAGGAGTTACCGATGCGCGTGCAACGGCCGTTGTCGCCCTACATGATCGGGCCATATTACCGACCGCAATTGACCAGCGTGCTGTCGATCCTGCACCGCCTCACCGGCTTGTTCCTGTGCCTCGGCGTCATCGTACTGATAGGGTGGACGCTGGCGCTGGCCAGCGGCCCGGACGACCACGCGCTGTATTCCGCCTTCACGCATGGCGTCGTTGGCAAGGTCGTTGCCGCCACGTCGGTGTTCGCGCTCTGTTACCACCTCGGCAATGGCATCCGCCATCTGTTCTGGGACGCAGGCAAGGGGTTCGACCTCAAGTCGGCCTACGCCAGTGGCTATGCCGTGGTCGCATTCGCGGTAATCGCCACGGCGGGCGTGCTGTCCTTGCTCGGGGGTGGGCGATGAGCCTGCGTACTCCACTGGGTCAAGCGCGCGGCCTGGGTTCCGCGAAAGACGGCACCTCGCATTGGTGGATGCAACGGGGCACCGCCGTGTTGCTGGCGCCGCTGTCGATCTGGTTCATGCTCTGTGCGTTGCCGCTGCTGGCTGCCGATTACGCCGACGCACGGGTCTGGCTGGCACAGCCCCTGAACGCATTCCTCTTGCTCGCGCTTGTTCTGGCGGCGCTTTATCACGCGCTGCTCGGGGTTCAAGTGGTGATCGAGGACTACATCCATACCCGCTGGGTCGAAGTCACGTTGCTGACCATGGTCCGGTTGATCGCATTCCTTGCCGCACTCGCGACCTCCCTCGCGGTCGTGCGCATCGCCGTTGGAGGCTGACATGGCGAAGGACGCCTACAAGATCGTTCATCACAAGTACGACGCCGTTGTCGTCGGGGCCGGCGGCGCCGGCTTGCGCGCGACGATGGGGCTCGCCGCCAAAGGTCTGAGCACGGCCTGCATCACCAAGGTATTCCCGACGCGCTCGCATACCGTGGCCGCGCAGGGCGGCATGTCGGCGGCGCTCGCGAACATGGGCGCGGACGACTGGCGCTGGCACTTGTACGACACCGTGAAGGGCTCCGACTGGCTCGGTGACCAGGACGCGATCGAATACATGTGCCGCGAAGCGATTCCGGCCGTCATCGAACTCGAACACTACGGCGTGCCGTTCTCGCGCACCGAAGCCGGCAAGATTTATCAGCGTCCGTTCGGCGGCATGACCACGAAATTCGGCGAAGGCCCGCCGGCGCAGCGCACCTGTGCCGCAGCCGACCGCACCGGCCATGCCATCCTGCACACGCTCTACCAGCAGTCGCTGAAGCACGATGCGCGCTTCTACATCGAGTATTTCGCGCTGGATCTGATCATGGACAACGGCGTCTGCCGTGGCGTGATCGCCTGGGATCTGGCCGAGGGCACGTTGCACGTGTTCCGTGCCCATGCCGTGATTCTCGCGACCGGCGGCTATGGCCGCGCCTATTTCTCGGCGACGTCGGCGCACACCTGCACCGGCGACGGCGGCGGCATGGTGCTGCGCGCCGGCTTGCCGCTGCAGGACATGGAGTTCGTGCAGTTCCATCCGACCGGCATCTACGGCGCCGGCTGCCTGATCACCGAAGGCGTGCGTGGCGAAGGCGGGTACCTGACCAATTCGAAGGGTGAGCGCTTCATGGAGCGTTACGCGCCCAGCGTGAAAGACCTGGCGCCACGCGACATGGTCAGTCGCTGCATGACCATGGAAATCCGCGAGGGTCGCGGCGTCGGTGCCGAGAGTGACCACATCCACCTGCACCTCGAACATCTCGGCGCCGCGACCATCCACGAGAAGCTGCCCGGCATCGCCGAATCGGCGCGCATCTTTGCCGGTGTCGACGTGACCAAGGAACCGATCCCGGTCATCCCGACCGTGCACTACAACATGGGCGGCATCCCGACCAACTATCACGGCGAAGTCGTGACCAAGCAGGGCGGCAACCCGGACGCAGTCGTGCCTGGCCTGTTCGCGATCGGCGAAGCCGCTTGCGTGTCGGTGCATGGCGCGAACCGCCTCGGTTCGAATTCGCTGCTCGACCTGGTCGTGTTCGGCCGTGCCGTCGCGAATCGCTGCGGCGACGTCGTGACCGCCGGAGCCACCCACAAGGAATTGCCGGGCGACTCGCTCGACGCATCGTTGTCGAACTTTGATCGCCTGCGCCATGCGAACGGCGGCACCAGCACCGCCGATATCCGCATGGCCATGCAGCGCACCATGCAGCGCGATGCCGCGGTGTTTCGCACCGGTGAATCGCTGAAGAACGGCTGCACCAGGATGAGTGAGGTGTTCGCCTCGTTCGCTGACGTCAAGGTTTCGGATCGTTCGATGGTCTGGAACTCGGATCTGGTCGAGACGCTGGAACTGCAGAATTTGCTGGGCCAGGCGGTCGCGACGATCTACTCGGCCGAACACCGCACCGAAAGTCGAGGTGCGCATGCCCGCGAAGATTTCGCGACCCGCGACGACGTGAACTGGATGAAGCACACGCTCGTCAACGTCAGCGAACGCGGTGATTGCTCGTTCGACTATCGACCGGTGCACATGAACACGCTCGGCGGCGTCGATCCGATCCCGCCGAAAGAACGCAAGTACTGAGGTCGCGATGTCTCGTCCCGGCGGACTCATCGCATGGCAATGGGCGACCTACGAGCGCAACCACCGCGATCGTTTGAGTCTCGTCGTGCATTTCCTCACGGTGCCGGCCTTCATCGCCGGCGTGCTGTCGTCGCTGCGTCTGCTCTCGCTCGGGCTGTTCGTGCAGGCCGCCGTGATGCTCGGCGTCTCGGCGGTTGCGTTTCTCCTGCAGGGAATCGTCCACAGGCGTGAAGCCGAGGCGCCGATTCCGTTCGATGGTCCGCTCGACGTGATCGGCCGCATCTTCACCGAGCAGTTCGTCACTTTCCCCCGTTTCGTCTTCACCGGTGGCTGGGCGCGCAATCTCGCCGGCCAGCACCCTGATCAGCATTGAGGTCCGTCATGGCCGAATTTACGCTTCCCAAGAATTCCAAGGTCACGGCTGGCAAGCACCATGCCGCGAAGGCGGGTGCCAAGCAGGTGCGCAAGTTCAAGGTCTATCGCTGGAGTCCGGATGACGGGGCCAACCCGCGCACCGATACCTACGATGTCGACGTGGGCAACTGTGGCCCGATGGTGCTCGACGCGCTGATCAAGATCAAGAACGAGATCGACCCGACGCTGACCTTCCGTCGTTCCTGTCGCGAAGGCATCTGCGGTTCCTGCGCGATGAACATCGACGGCACCAACACGCTCGCCTGCACGAAGTCGATCGACGAATGCGGCTCCGGCGAGGTCAAGATCTATCCGCTGCCGCACATGCCGGTGATCAAGGATCTGGTGCCGGACCTGACCCACTTCTATGCCCAGTATGCGTCTATCCGCCCCTGGATTCGCACCCAGAGCGCGCCGCCGCCGGACAAGGAGCGCCTGCAGTCGAAGGACGACCGCGCCCGACTCGACGGCCTGTACGAATGCATCCTCTGCGCCTGCTGCTCGACCTCGTGTCCGAGTTACTGGTGGAACGGCGACCGCTATCTTGGCCCGGCGGTGCTGCTGCAGGCCTACCGCTGGATCATCGACTCGCGGGACGAAGACACCGGTGACCGTCTCGACAATCTCGAAGACCCGTTCCGGCTGTATCGCTGCCATACCATCATGAACTGCGCGAAAACTTGCCCGAAGGGACTGAACCCGGCCAAGGCGATCGCGGAGATCAAGAAGCTGATGGTCGCGCGCCGCACGCTCTGACCTGGCCATCGTGGTCGATCCGATTCGTCTCAAACGCATGCGCTGGCATTGCCGGCGCGGCACGCGTGAACTTGATCGTCTGCTCGAACGCTGGCTGGACGAGCATGCCGGCACCGCCGACGAAGCCGCATTGGACCGATTCGAGGCCGTGCTCGCCTGCGAAGATCGCGAACTGCAGCGCTGGATCCTCGGCTACTACGACTGCGAACGGACCGATCTGAAGGCGCTGGTCGATGAAATCCGCGCCAAGCCTCTCGTTTGAGCCGCGACCGTCGCGTCACGCGCGGACCCTTGCGTTCGTGATCGGCGTGCTTGCAGTGGGAGCGGTCGCGTCCAGCGGCATGCCGTATGGCCCAAAAATCGGACTCGCCACAGGGATGGCGATCGCGACGGCGATGACTTTGCGCACGCTGACCACGGCCCCGACACCACGCTGCACGCGCCTGGCCGACGGCCATTGGCTGGTTCGCCTCGGTGCGACCGAGCATCGCGTAGCCCTGAACAGCAGCCATGACCTCGGTTTCGTGATCGCGCTGCATTTCCGAAGCGAATCCGGCCAGCGCATCGACGTCGCGCTCTGGCCGGATTCGATCTCACCCGAGACGCGCCGGCAATTGCGGGTGTGGCTGGCTCGAACCGGCGTGTCGCACTGAACAGCGCGCGGCTATTGAGCGTTCACACCGCACCGCTACACTGCCGGCCTGCCACGAAGTCCCTGCATGTTCCGACCCCTAGAGCTGTTCATCGGCCTGCGCTACACGCGCGCCAAACGCCGGAATCACTTCATTTCCTTCATCTCGATGGTGTCGATGCTGGGCATTGCACTTGGGGTGACGGCGTTGATCACGGTGATTTCGGTGATGAACGGGTTCGAAGGCGAATTGCGGGCGCGCATTCTCGGCATGGTGTCGCATGCGACCGTGGCCGGTGTCGGCGACGGGCTGGACGAATGGGAAGCCGCGCTGGCCAAGGCGAAAACCGTGCCGCATGTGATCGGTGCGGCGCCCTACATCGAACGCGAGGCGATGCTGCAGGGCGGACGTGTCAGTGGCGCGATCCTGCGCGGTGTCGATCCGACCCGGGAGCGCGAGGTCAGCGAGATTGCCGATCGTGTCGTCGAAGGGTCCTGGGACGCGTTGAAGCCGGGCGAATACGGCATCGTGCTCGGACGTGAACTGGCGCTCTGGGCGGGTGCCGAACTCGGCGGCGACGTGCTCGTCTATGCACCGCAAGTGCGGGCGACGCCGGCGGGCGTGTTGCCGCAGATGCGTCGTTTCAAGGTCGTCGGCATTTTCGAGGCCGGCATGCAGGAATACGATCGCGGCATGGCGGTGATCCATATGGCTGACGCCGCCAAGTTGTTCCGGATGGGCGACAAGGTCACCGGGGTGCGGCTCAAGCTCGACGACATGTTCAAGGCGAAGGCGGTCGCGGCCGATCTCGCCGACCAGCTCGGCGGCTTTTACCGGGTACGCGACTGGACCCGCGAGCACGCGAATTTTTTCCGCGCCGTGCAGACCGAGAAGACCGTGATGTTCATCATTCTGTCGTTGATCGTCGCGGTGGCGGCCTTCAACCTGGTCTCGTCCCTGGTCATGCTGGTGACCGACAAGCAAAGCGACATCGCGATCCTGCGCACGCTGGGGCTGAGTCCGCGTTCGGTGATGGGCGTGTTCGTGGTGCAGGGCACGATCATCGGACTGGTCGGCATCGCGCTCGGCACGATCGGTGGCGTGCTGCTGGCCGACAATGTCACCCGGGTGATGCGTTTCCTCGAATCGATCTTCGGTTTCGAGTTGATGCCGGCGGATATCTATTACATCAGCGACCTGCCGTCCGACCTGCGCTGGGACGATGTCGGCAGCATCGTCGGCCTGGCCTTCGTGCTTTGCCTGATCGCCACCCTGTATCCCGCCTGGCGGGCCGCGCGCACGCATCCGGTCGAGGCCCTGCGCTACGAATGAACGCGTCCAACGACATCGTGCTCGCCGCCCGCGGCGTCGCCAAGACATATCGCGAAACCCGCGTCGAAACGCCGGTGTTCGCCGATATCGATTTCGCCGTGCGTGCCGGCGAAGCCATCGCCATCATGGGTGCTTCCGGTGCGGGCAAGAGCACCTTGCTGCACCTGCTCGGCGGCCTGGATGTGCCGGATCGCGGCGAGATCACCGTTGCCGGCCAGCGCATGAATGCTCTCAACGACTCGGCACGCGGTCGCCTGCGCAATGAAGCGCTGGGATTCGTCTACCAGTTCCATCACCTCTTGCCGGAATTCACCGCACTCGAGAATGTCGCGATGCCGCTGCTGATCCGCGGTGTCGCGGTGGCGGCGGCGCGCGCGGCGGCGCAACAGATTCTCGACCGGGTCGGTCTGGGCGCGCGCGTCGAGCACAAGCCGGGCGAATTGTCGGGCGGCGAACGCCAGCGTGCCGCGATCGCACGTGCCCTGGTGACGACGCCGAAATGCGTGCTGGCCGACGAGCCGACCGGCAATCTCGATGCCGGCAACGCCGATGCGATCTGCGGCATGTTGCTGGAACTGAAGCGCGACCTCGGCACCGCCATTGTCATCGTCACGCATTCGCAAGAACTGGCGTCACGCATGGACCGCGTGCTCGAACTGCGCGGCGGCCAGCTGGTCTCGCGCTGAGCGATCGATGTTGAACCTGTCGCGAATCGCGCCCGGCTTCCTGATCGGTGCGGTCGTGGCCTGTGTCGTGCCGGCGTTGCCTTCGATGGCATGGGCGCTCGCGCTCGGCGGCGTGGCCTGCCTTGCGCTGGTGCTTCGCGTGCGATGGCTCGTGCCGGTCGCGGCGGCCCTGTTCGGTGGCGCATGGTTGTGGATCAATGCGGACGCGGCCTTGCAGCAGCGGCTGCCTGCCGCCCACGATGGTCGCGACGTGCCAATGCAAATCGAAGTGATCGGGCTGCCGGAACAACGCGAGCGCCAGATTCGCTTCGAGGCCCGGGTCGTCCGCTCCGACGTCCTGCACGTCGGGGCGAACCTGCGCCTGAACTGGTATGCGCCCGCACCGGATCTGAATCCTGGCGACCTCATCGAGGCCACCGTGCGACCACGGCACCCGCGCGGTCTGGTCAATCCCGGCGGCTTCGACTCCGAGCGGCACGCGCTGACCGAACGCATTGCGGCGGTGGGCTACGTGCGGACCGGCGAGGTGGTCTCGTCGCGCGTGGGCGGGCTCGATCGACTGCGCGGGCGCATCGCCGAACGGATCGATGCCCGAGTCGCGGATCCGACCATCGCGTCACTGTTGCGTGCGCTGGCGATCGGCGACGTGCGGGGATTGCGCGACGACGACTGGGACGTGCTGCGTGCTACCGGAACCGGTCATCTGGTCGCGATCTCGGGCCTGCATGTCGGTCTCGTCGCCGCGTTCGGGGCCTGGTGGTTCGCGTTGCTGTATCGGCTGTTTCCGCGGCTAGGCCTGCGTTGGCCGCGACCCCAGGCGATGGCGGTGGGTGCGCTGATCACCGCGACCGCCTATGCACTGTTGGCCGGCTTCGGCGTGCCGGTCGTGCGAACCTTGCTGATGATCGCGGTAGCGCTGTCCGCCACTCTGTTGCGACGCCGGATCCGCAGCGTCGATGCGGTTCTGATCGCGGCCTTCGTGATCGTCGCGATCGATCCGTTGAGTCTGCTCGGCGCCGGATTCTGGTTGAGCTTCGTCGGTGTCGCTTTCCTGATCTGGGCGATGAGCGGGTCCGAGGCCTCGTTCGGCGGGCTCTGGCGTGCCCAGGTCGCGATGAGCGTCGGCTTGTTGCCGATCGGGGCATGGTGGTTCGCGCAGACCAGCGTCATCGGCTTCGCGGCGAATCTGGTCGCCGTGCCGTGGATCACCTTCGTGATCGTGCCCCTGCTCCTGCTGGCGATGCTGCTCGACGCGATCAGCGGCTGGAGCGGCCTCTATGCCGTGGCTGCGGCCTTGCTGGAACCGCTGTGGTTGGGTCTCGGTGCGGCCGCCACATCGCCGTGGGCGCAATGGCAGTTCGCCCAGTTCGGATGGTGGGCGATGGTGCTGGCCGTGATCGGCGCGGCCTGGGCCTTGTTGCCGCGCGGTGTGCCCTTGCGCTGGGCCGGGGTGCTGCTGATGCTGCCCTTGCTGTGGCCGCAGCGCGATGAACTGGCCGACGGCGAATTCGAGCTGGTCGTCTTCGATGTCGGCCAGGGCTTGTCGACCCTGGTGCGGACGCGTGAACACGCATTGCTCTACGACGCCGGTGCGCGAGTGTCGGCGGACTTCGACCTCGGTGACGCCGTGGTCGTTCCCAGCCTGCACGCGCTTGCGGTACGCGAACTGGATCGGCTGATGATCAGCCACCTCGACGACGACCATGCCGGCGGCCGCGAGTCGGTGAAGCAGGCATTTCCCGATGCGCTCGAAAGCATCGGCAACGAGGCCGACCCGGCACCGCGTTGCGAAGCCGGCCAGCACTGGACCTGGGACGGCGTGCGCTTCGAGGTCTTGCATCCGCCGCCGTATTTTCCTGATCTCGACAACGACAATTCCTGCGTGCTGCGGGTCGCCTCCGATAGCGGCAGCGCATTGCTGCCGGGCGATATCGGCGCGGTGATCGAGCAGCGTCTGGCGCGCGATCAGCCGCTGGCCATCGATGTCGATGTCGTGATCGCTGCCCACCATGGCAGCAAGCACTCGTCGTCGCCCGAATTCGTCGCCGCAACATCGGCCGAGACGGTCGTGTTTTCGCGCGGCTGGCGCAATCGTTTCGGACATCCTGCGCCCGACGTCAGTGCACGCTGGACGGCCGCAGGGACGCGTGTCGCCGACACCGCGATCGACGGCGCCGTCACGGTCCGCTTCGATCGCGATGGCCACCTCATCCGTGCGGCCCGCGACGACAGCGATGTGTTTTGGCGGGAGCGGGGCAGCGATCAATCCTTGCCGGGATCGCGGTAATCACGCTGCACGCTGTTAGAATCCACCGGTTTTTTGGACTTCGGGAGTAGGGCGCGTGTGGGAGCTTCTGGTTGCGGGTGGCAAGGCGATGATTCCGATCGGAATCGCGGCGGTATTGACCCTGGCCATCGTGCTGGAACGGTTCTGGTCGCTGCGTCGCAAGGAAATCCTGCCGCCGAACCTGCCGGGTGAAGTGCGCAACTGGGCCCAGCATCGTCGCCTCGATGACGAACATCTGAAGGCCCTGGCGGATACCTCGCCGCTCGGCAGCGTTTTCGCCGCAGCGCTGCGCGCACGCCATCTCGGTCGCGAGGCGATCAAGGAACGCGTTGAGGACGCCGGTCGCCATGTCATGCACGACATGGAGAAATTCCTGAATACGCTCGGCACGATTGCGCTGATCTCGCCGCTGCTCGGCCTGCTCGGCACGGTGATCGGCCTGATCCGCATGTTTCTCTCGATCCTGAATTCGGGGATCGGCGATGCCAACCAGATGGCCGGCGGCATCGGCGAGGCCCTGGTCTGCACCGCAGCCGGTCTCTGCGTCGCGATTCCGGCCTATGTCTTCCATCGCCATTTGCGCGCGAAAGTCGCCGGGCTCGGCATCGCGCTGGAAAAGGAAGTGGTGGCGCTGATCGACGTGATCGAGGCCGAGGTGCCGGTGCAGGTCGCAGCGGCACGGAGAGCCGCGAAGTGAGGATCGCGCGTTCCGCATCGGCCAACGACGAGTTCGAGATCAACGTGATCTCGCTGATCGACGTGATGCTGACGCTGCTGATGTTCTTCGTGATGACCGCGACCTTCGAGCATCGTTCGCTGATGAAGGTCGCGCTGCCCGAAGCCGGCAGCAAGGAAACCACCGCCGCGCAAAAGGCCCTGGAGATCCTGGTCGACCGCGAGGGGCGCTTCTTCATCGGGGCCAACGAGGTGATCAATCCGAGCCTGGCGACGCTGAAGGACGCGATCGTTCAGGAGGCCGGTGAAGACCGTGAACGCCCGGTCACGCTCCGGGCCGATGGCCGCACGCCGCATCAGGCCGTGGTCACCGCGATGGATGCGCTCGGGCAACTCGGTTTCGCGCGCCTGTCGATCGCGACCGTGCCCGCGAAAGCCGAAGCCAAGTAAGCCATGGACCCCGCCATCCCGCCTGCGCGTCTGAGCACCGCGGCGCTGTATCGCCGGCTGCTCGGTTTCTCGAAGGCGTACTGGCCGATCGCGCTGATCGCGTTGATCGGCATGCTGTTCGAAGCGGCTGCGGCGGGGGCATTCACCTGGCTGATGCAGCCGTTGATCGACGGCACCTTCGTGAACCACGATCTGAAGGTGGTGCGCTGGCTGCCGGGCGTGATCGTCGCGATCTTCCTCGTCCGCGGCCTTGCGACTTTCACCGCCGATGTCGCGATGGCCCGTATCGGCCGCGGCGTGGTCCGCGACATGCGCGATCACCTGATCGAGAAGTCGCTGCGGATGCCGTCCAGCTGGTTCGACCGCGAGGCGCCGGCCGCGCAGATTTCGCGTCTGACCTACAACACCGAGCAGCTCGCCTACGCCGCCGCCGAAGCGGTGAAGATCGTGCTGACCGATGCCCTGACGATCCTGTTCCTGCTCGGCGTGATGCTGCACAACAGCGTCAAGCTGACAGTGACGATGTTCTTCATGGTGCCCCTGATCGCGCTGATCGTCGCCACCGTCGGCAAGCGCTACCGGCGCATCAACACGACACTCCAGGACGCCTTCGCCCAGTTCTCGCATCGTGCCGAACAGGCCTTGGCGGGGCAGGAGGCGATCAAGATCTATGGCGCGCAACCGGTCGAGCGCGCCCGCATCGCCGAACTGGCGCAGCGCAATTACCGCCTGAACCTGAAGGTCATTGCGACCCAGGCCATGAGTTCGTCGCTGGTGCAGTTGCTCGCGGCCTGCGCATTGGCCGCGATCGTCTTTGTCGCGAGTCGCGAGGCCGTGCGCGACGGCATGACCGCCGGCAGCTTCATGGCCCTGATCAGCGCGATGATGGCGATGCTGCCGTCGTTGAAGAAGATCACCAACGTGCAAAGCATGATCCAGCGCGGCATTGCGGCCGCCGAGTCAGTGTTCGCCGTGCTTGACGCCGAGGCCGAAGTCGATCGCGGGACGCACCGCATCGCGCGCGCGCGCGGCGAGCTGGTGTTCGATCAGGTCACGTTCGAATATGCCGGCGGCAAGGGGCGTGCGCTGGACGGCGTCAGTTTTCGCGTCGCGCCCGGCACCACCACGGCCATCGTCGGCCGGTCCGGCAGCGGCAAGAGCACCCTGGCGAAATTGCTGCCGCGATTCTACGAAGCACAGTCCGGACGGATCCTGCTCGATGGCGTCGCATTGGCCGATTACCGGCTGGATGAATTGCGCCGCCAGATCGCCGTGGTCAGCCAGAATGTCGTGCTGTTCGACGACAGCATTGCCGCGAACATCGCGTTCGGTGCACTCGCCGGCGCCAGCCGCGACGACATCATCGCCGCCGCTCGTGCCGCGAACGCGCTCGAATTCATCGACACGCTGCCGGACGGCTTCGACACCCGCATCGGTGACCGCGGCGTGCTGCTGTCCGGCGGCCAGCGCCAGCGCATCGCGATCGCCCGCGCGATCCTGAAGAACGCGCCGATCCTGATCCTCGACGAAGCCACCTCGGCGCTGGATTCGGAAAGCGAGCGCCTGATCCAGGAAGCGCTCGACCGCATCCTCGCCGAACGCACCGCCATCGTCATCGCGCACCGCCTGTCGACCATCGAGCATGCCGACCAGGTGATCGTGCTGGATGGCGGACGCGTGCAGGAGGCCGGTACGCACACCGAACTGATCGCCCGCGACGGCGCCTACGCGCGTCTGCATCGCCTGCAATTCCGCGACAGCGAGGACGCGGGATGAGCCTGCGTGCGCGCGTCGAGGCGCGCCTGAATGGCATCTGGTACGAGGGCGTGGCGGTGCCTTGGTGGGCTGAATTCGGCGAGCGGCTGTATCGCACTGTCTTCGGGCTGCGGCGCTGGGCCTATTCGCTCGGAGTGCGTCGATCCACTCGCCTGGCCGTTCCGGTCATCATCGTCGGCAATCTCACGGCTGGCGGCACCGGCAAGACGCCGCTGGTGGCTTGGCTGGCCAATGAATTGCGTCAGCGCGGCTGGCAGCCCGGGATCATCACCCGTGGTTACGGCGCCGCGGCCAGCAATGCGCAGCGACTGCCGCCGGGTGCCGAACCCGCCGAATTCGGCGACGAACCCGTCTGGTTGGCGCATGCCACCGGCTGCCCGGTCGCGATCGGTCGACGCCGTGCCGTCGCGGCGCGCCTGTTGATCGAGCGCGACGGCGTCGATGTGCTGATCAGCGACGACGGCCTGCAGCACTGGTCGCTGGCCCGCGATTTCGAGATCGCACTGATCGACGGTCAGCGCGGCTTCGGCAATGGCCGGCTGTTGCCGGCCGGGCCACTGCGCGAACCGGTCGAGCGGTTGCAGCGGGTCGATGCCGTGGTCATGAATGGCGGTCAGCGCGAGGGTGCCTATGCGATGCAAGTGCGCGCCGAACGCGTGCTGTCACTGCGCGACCTCGCCCACGCCAAGCCGCTGTCCGCGTTTGCCGGGCAGCACGTGCACGCCGTCGCCGGCATCGGCAATCCGCGCCGATTCTTCGACTTGTTGCGCAGCCACGGTCTGTCGGTCGATGCGCATCCATATCCTGACCACCACCCCTTCGACGGCAGCGAACTCCGGTTCGACGATGATCGGCCGGTGTTCATCACCGAGAAGGACGCCGGCAAATGTGCGCCGCACGCCGACGGCCGCATCTGGGGGTACCGATCGACGTCGAACTGCCGCCCGAATTCGCTGATCTGATCCATCGCCGACTTCACGCATTCAAGGCGCCTGCATGACCATCGCGTTCTCCGTCGCCATTCCCGCCCGCTTTGGCGCCAGTCGCCTGCCGGGCAAGCCGCTGCGATTGTTGAACGGGCGGCCGATGATCGCGCATGTGGTGGACCGGGCGCTCGCCGCCGGGGCGGCCGAGGTGGTGGTGGCGACCGACGATGCGCGCATCGCGGCAGCCGTGCAGGGCAGCGGTGCCATCGTGTGCATGACCCGCGCCGAGCACCCGTCCGGGACCGACCGCCTGGCTGAAGTCGCGCAGCAATTGCGCTGGCCGGACCAGCACATCGTCGTGAATCTGCAAGGGGATGAGCCGCTGGCGCCGGTCAGCGGCATCCGCGCCGTCGCCGAGACCCTGGCAACGAGCACGGCGCCGATGGCGACCCTGGCGACACCGGTGCTCGACGTCGATGAGCTGTTTTCGCCGAATTGCGTGAAGCTGGTACGGGCCACGAATGGCGATGCGCTGTATTTCAGCCGCGCGCCGATGCCTTGGGCCCGCGATGCCTTTGCCGTCGAGCGCGCTCGCTTGCCGGTGGGTGTCGTCTTCCTGCGGCATATCGGCATCTACGGTTACCGGGCCGGTTTCCTGCGTCGTTATGTCGCGATGCCGACCGGCGTGCTCGAGCGGATCGAGTCGCTGGAGCAACTGCGCGTGCTGGAAGCCGGCGAGCGCATCGCGGTCGCGCTGGCGCCGGAGGCGTTCCCGGCAGGCGTCGATACCGAGGCTGACCTGGCCCGGGTCGAAGCCTTGCTCCGGCAAGAGAAAGAACATTAAATTATCTATTCAACTTGATGATTAAAATACTATTTGTCTGCATGGGAAACATCTGCCGATCGCCCTTGGCGGCGATCGAAGCCGAACGCGCCTTTGCGGAAGCGGGTCTGGCGCAGCGGGTGCGGATCGACTCGGCCGGCACGCTCGACTTCCATGCCGGTCGCCCGGCCGATGCCCGTTCGATCGCCCTGGCTGCCGATTTCGGACTGGACCTCGGCGCGCATCGTGCCCGCCAAGTGACCCGCGCCGACATCGATGGCGCGGAGCTGGTCATTGCCATGGACCGTCGCAACATCGCCGACTTGCGCCAGTTTGCGCCGGCCCATGCCTGGGGCCGGGTGCGCCTGCTGATGTCGTTTGCGGGTCAGGTCCAGGGCGAAGTGCCCGATCCCTACACCGGCGGCCGCGCCGACTTCGAACGCAGCTTTGCCTTGATCCGTGAAGGCGTCGCGGGACTGACCAAACAGCTCCAGCACCTGCATAATCCGATCTGACGTTCCCGGAGTAGCCCATGGCCGCCAACCCGATCGCCCCCGAGCTGCCGCCGACCCTGCAATGGCTGAACGTGCAGCAGGCGCCCGCGCTCGACAAGTTGCGCGGGCGCGTGGTCTTGCTGCATTTCTTCAACGCCGCGAACGTGAATTCCCTGCACATGCTGCAGGAACTGCGTGCGGTCGAAGCCAAGCATCACGATGGCCTGAGCGTGATCGGCATCCACACGCCGAAATACGACCACGAGCGGCAGGCGGCGAACGTGCTCAAGGCGGTGAACCGCTTGTACATCCGTCATCCGGTCGCGAACGACGCCGACTGGGTGGCGTGGCGACAATTCGGCATCCAGGCCTGGCCTTCGGTGGCCGTGCTCGATGCTGAGGGTCGCGTTGCCGGCATCGTGGCCGGCGAGGGGCATCGACCACAACTCGAGTCCCTGGTCAGCAGCCTGCTCGACGACGCCGCGAACCGGGACATCCGCTTCTACGAACCGATGCAGCCGGTGAGCCGCCCGGAGCCGCGCACCGCGCTCAATTTCCCGAGCAAGTTGTTGCTGACGGAATCGGCCCTGTTCGTCGCCGATTCCGGGCACAACCGGATCCTCGAATGCAATCACGATGGCCGCGTCATCCGCCAGATCGGGACCGGTACCACCGGCTATCTGGACGGCAAGTTCGGTGACTCTGCATTCAACGATCCGCAAGGCATGGCCCTGATCAAGGACATGCTGTACGTCGCCGACCGCGGCAACCATTGTGTGCGGCGCGTGCACATGATCACCGGTGAAGTGGATACCGTGGCCGGGACCGGTGTCCATGGCCATCCCGCGACCCAGGAATACAACGAGCCGCGCCAGGTCGCCTTGAATTCGCCTTGGGATCTGGTCGCGGCCGGCGAAAAGCTGTTGATCGCAATGGCCGGCCAGCACCAGATCTGGGCGCTGGACTTGAACCGCAAGCGCCTGAATCTCTATAGCGGCACCGGCAAGATCGGTCGCGATGACGGCGACGGCATGTTCGCGACCTTTGCCAAGCCGACCGGGCTCGCCTACGTGAACCAGGTGTTGTACGTCGTCGATGCCGATGGTTCGGCGATCCGGGCCGTGCGCAGCGATGGTCGCGTCCAGACTCTGGTTGGCGCCGGCCTCTACGAATTCGGCGATGTCGATGGGGCACCGGCCCAGGTCCGCCTGCAATATCCGATGGACATCGCGGCCGATGCCAATGGCCAGATCCTGTGGCTGGTCGATACCTACAACGACAAGCTCAAGGCGGGTGTCGTTGCGCGGTGGCGGCGTGAAGTCGATCAATCTGGCCTACAAGTTCCACCAGCCGTCCGGCATCGCCAGTCTGCCCGGCAAGCTGTTCGTGGCCAATACGGCTGCCCACGAAGTCGTGCGCATCGACACCAGCAACGGTCAGGTGACGCGTTTGCCGATCGGCGAGTGAATCGATGACGCTGGCGCAGTCGGGCTTCGACGGCCGCGCCTTTGCGCGCGAGCTGACCGCCGCGCCGGGGGTCTACCGGATGCTCGATGCCGGCGGTGCCTTGCTGTATGTCGGCAAGGCCAAGAGCCTGAAGAAGCGTGTCGGCAGCTATTTCGCGCGACCGCAGCTGGAACCGCGGATCGCGGCGATGGTGGCGCAGATCGCAGCGATCGAAGTGACCGTGGTGCGCACCGAGTCCGAGGCGCTGATCCTCGAAAACGAGCTGATCAAGTCGCTGAACCCGCGCTACAACGTGATGCTGAAGGACAGCAAGGGCTATCCCTCGATCTTCATCAGCGGTCAGGAATTTCCTCGCATCGCCTTTCACCGCGGCGCGCGCAAGGCCCGTGGGCGCTACTTCGGCCCGTATCCGAGTACGGTCGCCGTGCGCGACAGCATCAACCGTTTGCAGAAGCTGTTCCGCCTCCGCAACTGTGTCGACAGCTTCTTCCAGAATCGTTCGCGGCCCTGCCTGCAATACCAGATCAAGCGCTGCACCGGTCCCTGCGTCGGTCTGGTGTCGCCGGCCGATTACGCCCGCGACGTGCGCCACGCGGTGATGTTCCTGGAAGGTCGCTCGACCGACGTGATCGACGAGTTGGTGAAATCGATGGAGCAGGCGAGTGCCGATCTCGCCTTCGAGCGCGCCGCCGAATTGCGCGACGAGATCGCGCGCCTGCGCCAAATGCAGGCCAAGCAGTTCGTGACCGGCAACGAACAGGACGCGGACGTGGTCGCCTGCGTCGTGCGCGATGGCCAGGCCTGCGTGCAGGCGCTGTTTTTCCGCGACGGCACCAGTCTCGGCAGTCGCCACTGGATGTTGCGTGCCAGCGAAAACGCCGGTCCCGCCGAGGTGCTCGAAGCCTTCGTGTCGCAGCACTATGCCGAACTACCGGCACCGCGGACGCTGATCCTCAGCCATGACATCGACCAGGCCGACCTGATCGTCGACGCGCTCTCGGCCAGGGCGGGGCGCAAGATCGAGTTGCTGCGACCGCAACGCGGCGAACGCGTCAAACTGGTCGAACTGGCGTTGCGCAACGCCGACATCGCGCTGGGTACACGCCTCGGATCCGATGCCATGCAGCGCGAGCGCTGGCAGGCGCTGGTGCCCTTGCTGGGTCTCGCGGAAGCGCCGGGACGCATCGAATGTTTCGACATCAGTCACACGATGGGCGAGGGCACGGTCGCTTCCTGCGTGGTCGCCACCGAGGCCGGCGCGCAGAAATCCCTGTACCGGCGCTTCAACATCCGCGACGTGACCCCGGGCGACGACTACGCCGCGATGCACCAGGCGATCTCGCGACGCTTCCAGCGTCTGGTCGACGAACAGACCGATCTGCCCGACCTGTTGCTGATCGATGGCGGCGCCGGGCAGGTTGGCAAGGCGCTTGAAGCCCTGCGTGAACTCGGCATCGAAGGCGTCAATGTCGTCGGCATTTCGAAAGGTCCGGATCGCAAGCCCGGATTCGAGGAGCTGGTGTTGGCCGATTCCGGCCGCATCTTGCAGCCACGCGCCGACAACGGTGGCTTGCTGGCCTTGCAAGCCGTGCGCGACGAAGCGCATCGGTTCGCAATCAGCGGTCATCGCGGCCGCCGCGAAAAGGCGCGCACCGGCAGCGTGCTCGACGAGATCGAAGGCATCGGCGCGCGCCGGCGCAGTGCCTTGCTCAAACAATTTGGCGGCTTGCAGGGTATTGCCGGCGCCGGTGTGGAAGAATTGATGCAAGTGAAGGGGATAGACAGTGCACTCGCGGAACGGATTTATGCGCACCTGCATCGATGACATGAACTGTGGCCGGACGGCATGAAGCTGACCATTCCCAATCTGCTGACCTTGTTCCGCATCGCGCTGGTGCCGATTCTGGTCGGCACCTTCTATCTCGACTTCAAGGGTGCGCACATCATCGCTGCGTTGATGTTCGCGGTAGGTGCGATCACCGACTGGCTGGATGGCTGGATCGCGCGCCGTTTCGGGCAGATGTCGGCCTTCGGCGCCTTCCTCGATCCGGTCGCCGACAAGCTCACGGTCACCGTCACCCTGTTCCTGATCGTGCAGGCCGATCCGAGCCCGCTGATGGCCATCGTCTGTGCGGTCATCGTCGGCCGCGAGATCACGATATCGGCATTGCGCGAATGGATGGCCGAGATCGGCGAGCGCAAGCACGTGAGCGTGGCCGGCATCGGCAAGTTCAAGACCATTGTGCAGATGGTCGCGATCTCGTTCCTGTTGTGGCGCGAACCGATTCTCGGCATCGCAATCTACGAAATCGGGCAATGGCTGCTGTTTGCAGCGGCGATTCTCACCATCTGGTCGGCGGCGATCTACATGCGCGCGGCATGGCCGGTGATTCGCGCGCGCGACGATTGATCGGGTGTTGACAGCGAAATTTTTGCCGTTAAGATGCGCGGCTTCCCAGCGGGAATAGCTCAGTTGGTAGAGCACGACCTTGCCAAGGTCGGGGTCGCGAGTTCGAGTCTCGTTTCCCGCTCCAGATCCAAGCGAAACCTCGGGCAACCGGGGTTTTGTTGTTTAGAGGGCCGGTGCGTGCAGCAATGCCTGCACCGGAGCCGCCGGCCTGGTGGCAGAGTGGTCATGTAGCGGCCTGCAAAGCCGCGTACGCCGGTTCGATTCCGACCCAGGCCTCCAACATGAAGCCCGCCCGCAATGGCGGGCTTTTTTGTGGGCGCAATCGCCGCGACAATGTTCCCGACATGCCCCGGTGGCGAAACCGGTAGACGCAAGGGACTTAAAATCCCTCGGCCACAAGCCATGCCGGTTCGAGTCCGGCCCGGGGCACACATTGCACAAGCCACCGTCGTTCAGGGCGGGGTTTCGAAGCCGTCGGCGAACAGGTCGATTTCCGATACGACGCTGGCCCGGAACTGGGCGACCAGCGGCATCGTCAGGTTCAGGCTGCGTGCGTTGTCCGCGCCGGCGGTACCGGTGGGCCGGCCGGAATAGCTGACGTTCGGGCTGCCGAAGTGATTGATCGAGAACTGGCTGCTGTTGGCGAGTCGATAGGCCATGATCGTGTAGAAGCCGGTCGAACTCGCTTCGCGATACCCATAGCTGTAGGCATGCGTTCCCGAGTTGCCACCGCTGTCGTTGACGTTGTGCTGCTGGCCGAGCGTGTGCCCGAGTTCGTGGGCCAGCGCGTGGTCGTTGCAGAGCTCGCTGAACCCGCTGTTTTCATTCAAGTCGACGCCATCGCTGACGACGGCATAGGCATAGGGCGAGTCGCTGTTGTCGATGCTGAAACCGCCGCCGCCCAGCAACCAGGCGCGGCCACAATTCTGCTGTTGCGGCGCTCGGTTCGGGCGTACCAGCGCCACCAGATCACCGCCGTAGGTGTCGCGCGCCGAGCGCAATGGAAGCAGGGCGGCCGGCACCGATTGCGGCGTGCAAGTCGGATTGCAGCTGACCCCCGTCAAAGCCTCCAGTGCCTGCAGGTTGCTGTTGTCGTCGGTGTAGTAGACCTGCAGGGCATGCACCAGGCGCAGGCGCGAATTCACCAGGCTGTTGCCCAGTCCGGCATTGCTCAAGGCCACCAGATTCACCAGGCGGGTCGTCGCCTCCGAGGGGCCGCCATATTTGGTCGCCAGACCCGCCGTGAAGCCGATCACCACATCGACCAGCGCCGTCCCCTTTGCCGAGGTCTCGGCTGGAGACTCGAGCGCCGTCCAGGCCGTCACTTCGCGCTCGCCGTGCCCGGGTGGGATCTGCACGTCGTCGTCGAGACGCAGCGTCTGGTCCGGGGCATGTCGCGCCGGATCGGTCTCGACCAGCCAGACGCGACCGTGGTCGGTGGTCAGTTGCAACGCTTCGCGGTCGCCGCGATCGATTCGTCCGAATACCGCGCGCTCACCGAACGTGAGCACGGTATCCAGGCCCTCGTCGGAGCGTCCGAACCACGTCCAGTTGCCGTCGATCGCGGCTTCGTGATGGCGGTATTCGAAATGTCGGGATCGACCGTCCGGCATCGGCACCTCGATCCCGAGCCCCGGCCCGATCGCATTCGACGCGTGCGCTCGGCTGACCGAGACGGCGTGCCGCGTTTGCGCGCCCATCTGTTTGGGCGACAGGCCGGATTCGAAGCGGAACAGGACGCCGTGGTCGGCGGCCAAGACGGCGAGCGGCGCGCCGAAGGCGAGCGCTGCGCCGAAGCGAGCGACAACACGGCGGATATTCGGAGACATTCATGGCCTCGGCGTTGGGATCGATGTACCGGATTACGCAAGGCGCCGGAAAATCGGGCCATGCCGATGCGCTACATGCTCGTCGCGCTTGGCCGCGCAGCCTGCACGGTCACCGCTTCGATGGCGGATCGAGGTGATCAGCCTGAACGCTGCTTGAGCCGCCATCCTTCTGGTCATCGCGTCACAGGTCCGATTCATCGCGGCACCGATACTCTGAAATCGAAGCGCCGACGTTCATCCGGACGCCGGGCCGCTCGGGCAAGTCATCAGGGAGCTGCTCATGTCGAACCCATCGCGTTGGCTGTTCATCCTCGGATCCTGGTTGCTGCTGATCGGCCTCGTGCCGTTCGCGCATGCCTACGACTTCGATCCGCCCGGGCGCGTTGCCCGACTCAGTGATGCCGAGGGCGAGGTCAGCTTCGCTCCGGCCGGAGAAGACCGCTGGTTGTACGTCGAGCGCAACCGACCCCTGTCGCGGGGCGATCGCCTGTGGGCCGACGGGCGTGCCCGGGCCGAGTTGCAAGTCGGCAGCGCCGCTGTTCGTATCGACGAATTCACCGGGATCGAATTGCTCGATCTCGGGGACGACTTTACGCAGATCCGGTTGTCGCAGGGCGCCATCAACCTCAATGTGCGACGCCTGTATCGCGACGAACTGATCGAAGTGGCGACGCCGCTGCTCGCGTTCACGATCACTGAGGCCGGCCGTTATCGCATCGACGTCGACGAGCGCCGCGGCAGCACCACCATCGTGGTCTGGCGGGGGGCGGGCGACGCCTATGGCGATCGTGCATCGTTTCCGCTCCGCAGCGGCGATACCGTGCGTTTCCACGACAGCCGCCTGCGCGACTACGAACTGTTCGGCCTGCCGCGCATGGACGATTTCGACGCGTATTGCCAGGAGCGCGATCGCCGCATCGAACGGTCGGCATCGCTGCGCTACGTCGATGACGACATGATCGGCTTTCTCGACCTCGACGAGCATGGCCGCTGGAGCTCGGTGCGCCAGTACGGCAATGTCTGGTTCCCGACGCGCGTGGCGCGTGGCTGGGCACCCTATCGCGATGGTCATTGGGTGTGGATGGAACCCTGGGGCTGGACCTGGATCGACGATGCGCCGTGGGGATTCGCCCCGTCGCATTATGGGCGATGGGTGCTGATCTCGAATCGCTGGGGCTGGATCCCGGGTCCGCGCCAGGTACGCCCGGTGTATGCGCCGGCGCTGGTCGTGTTCCTCGGTGGCCGCGACTGGAGCCTGTCGTTCTCGCGTGGCAGCAGTTCCCCGGTCGGCTGGTTCCCGCTGGGTCCGCGCGATGTCTATGTGCCGCCGTACCGGGCCAGTCGCGACTATTTCCGTCGCGTGAACGACCACAACACCGCGATCGAACGCGCCATCCTGAATCGCGTCTACGACAGTTATGACCGCGGTCGCGTCGATTTCAGCGGTCTGAACTATGCCCACCGCAACGTCGACGACGCCTTCACCGTGGTGCCGGGAGATGTGTTCGGCAACGCGCGATCGGTGCGCGATGCGCATCTGCGTATCGATCGTACGGCCTCGGCACGTGCCCAGTTGTCGCAACTCGCGGCGGTCACGCCGAACTTGCGCAGCGTGCTCGGCAGCGACACGGCCGCGCGCAAGCAACCGCAGCGTGACGTGTTCCAGCGCGAGGTGTTCGTGCGCGAGGCGCCTCCGCCGGTGGTCCAGCCCTTCAGCAGCCGCGAACGTGTGTTGCAGCGATCCCCCGGCGTCGTGCCGGCGCCCGCGGTGGTGGCACCGTCGCCGTCACGCGACACGCACAACGCGCGCAATGTCCGCGTCATCGGTGAGCAGGGGCGGGTGGTGAACGCCCGCGATGCGGCTACGCGGCGCGCGCAAGAGGGCGGCGCCGGCCGTCCGGCATCCTTGCCGCCGCTGGACCGCACCGCGCCGATGTCGACGCCGGCACCAGCGCCGACGACAGCGCCGTCGATCGAACCGGAACGCCCGCCGGCCCGCGACCGCCGTGCCGATCGAGCGCGAGGCCGCGACGAGGCGTCGCAGGTCGACGTCCAGCAACCGGAAACGGACCGCATCGACCGTGAGCGCACTGAATCACAGCGTCGACTGGAGCAGCAGCGTCGGGACGAGCAGGAACGTCTGGAGCAGCAGCGGCGCGAAGCATCGGACCGGATCGAGCAACAGCGTCGCGACGATGCGGACCGGATCGAGCGCCAGCGCATCGAACGGCGCCCGGTCGAGGAACAACCTGCCGAGCGACCCCGTTCGAATGCCGCCGAACAACTCGAGCGCAACACCCGTCGCGCCGATCCGGCGCCGCGCGAAACGCCGGCCGAATCCCGGAAGGATGCGCGCGACGATGACGACGACGCGAACGACAAGGACGAGGACCGCGACGAGCAAGCGGCCGAGCGCCGCAAGGTGCGCGAACGCGGCGAGCGCTGACAGTCGCGGCGATGGCAAAAAGAAGGGCGGCGAGGTCATCGCCGCCCTTGATTCTTGGGTCCTGCGCTTCAGCCGAATCGGTGGCCGCGGGTGCGCCAGCCGACCAGGACGATCATGCCGAGCGCGAGCAGCAGCAGGCCGAAGCGACCGAGGGTCGGAACCGGCACGTTGTCGTCGAGTGCGGCGACCACGGCGAAGCCCGTCCCGTCACCCGTACCGCCGATCGAAGGATCGTCGGTGACGCCGGTGCTTTCGTTGGTGTTGTCGCCGTTGCCGTCGAAGGCGATCGTGCCCTGGTTGACGATGGTGCCGGTCGCGTTGGTGTCGATGGTCGCGTCGATCGTGATCGTGACGCTGGCGCCGGCGGCGATGCTGCCGTTCCAGGTCACGGTATTGGTGGCGAGGGTCGCGACCGCCGTGCCCGAGGTCGCCGTGGCCGAGCTCAGCGTGAGGCCGGTCGGCAGCACGTCGGTGAACTCGGGACCGGCGTTGTCGGCCTGCGTGCCGATGCCAGTGTTGGTGAGCACGATCGTGTAGCTGACCGAGCCGCCCGCTGCGAACGTTCCGGCGACCGTCTTGCTGGCACTCACGCTCGCACCCGGTTGCACGGTGTCGCTGTCGGTGGCCGAGTTGTTCGCCGGATTCGAGTCCGTCACACCGGCCGGTGCGGCCACGGTGGCCGTGTTGCTGAGCGATCCCGACGCCGCTGCCGAGATGCCGCAGGTCGCGGTGTAGGTCACGCTGCCGCCCGCCGGCAGGTTCACGGTGTCGCCGAGGTTGCCCGAGCCCGAAGCCGTGCAGGTGGCACCGCCAGCGCCCACGCAGGTCCAGGTGCACGTCAATGTGGCCGGATAAGCATCTGCGACGGTGGCACCGATGACGTTGCTGGGTCCGGCGTTGCTGGCCGTGATCGTGTACGTGGTCGTGCCGCCTGCCGTCACCGTCGCCACACCGTCGGTCTTGGTGATCGACAGATCGGCGCTGCCGGTCAGGGTGTCGGTGTCGGTGGCCGAGTTGTTCGCCGGGTTCGGATCCGAAACGCCCGCCGGAGCGGCCACGGTGGCCGTGTTGCTGAGCGATCCCGACGCCGCAGCCGAGATGCCGCAGGTCGCCGTGTAGGTCACGCTGCCGCCCGCCGGCAGGTTCACGGTGTCGCTGAGGTTGCCCGAGCCCGAGTGCAGGTGCGCCGCCGGCGCCCACGCAGGTCGAAGGTCAGCGAGGCCGGGAACGTATCCCGACGGTCCGCCCGTCGCCGTGCTTGGGCCGGCATTCGACGCCGTGATCGTGTAGGTCACGTTGCCGCCCGGTGTCGCTGTGGTCACGCCGTCGGTCTTGGTGATCGACAGATCGGCGCTGCCGGTCAGGGTGTCGGTGTCGGTGGCCGAGTTGTTCGCCGGATTCGAGTCCGTCACACCGGCAGGTTCGGCCACGGTGGCCGTGTTGCTCAGCGATCCCGACGCCGCTGCGGAGATGGCGCAGCTCGCGGTGTAGGTCACGCTGCCGCCCACGGGCAGGTTCACGGTGTCGCTGAGATTGCCCGAGCCCGAGGCCGTGCAGGTGCCGCCGCCGGCGCCGACGCAGGTCCAGGTACAGGTCAGCGAGGCCGGGAACGTATCCGCGACGGTCGCGCCCGTCGCCGTGCTTGGGCCGGCATTCGACGCCGTGATCGTGTAGGTCACGTTGCCGCCCGGGGTCGCTGTGGTCACGCCGTCGGTCTTGGTGATCGACAGATCGGCGCTGGCGCCCAGTGTGTCGGTGTCCGTGGCCGAGTTATTGCCTGGCGTCGGATCCGTGACACCGCCGGCCGTCGCGACCGTCGCGGTGTTGCTCAGTGAACCCGTCGCGCTCGCCGAGATGCTGCAGCTCGCCGTGTAGGTCACGCTGGCGCCCACGGGCAGATTCACGGTGTCGTTGAGATTGCCCGAACCCGACGCGGTGCAGGTGCCGCCGCCGGCGCCCACGCAGGTCCAGGTGCAGGTCAGCGAGGCCGGGAACGTATCGGCGACGGTGCTGCCCGGGGCGTTGCTCGGGCCGGCATTCGAGGCGGTGATGGTGTAGGTCACGCTGCCGCCTGGCGTCGCCGTGGTCACACCGTCGGTCTTGGTAATGCCGAGGTCGGCGCTCTGGCTCAACGTGTCGACGTCAGTGGCCGAATTGTTGCCAGGCACCGGGTCGACGGCTGCGGAGGTGACCGTCGCGGTGTTGCTGAGCGTGCCCGCCGCTGCCGCCGAGATCGCGCAACTGGCGGTGTAGGTCACGCTGCCGCCCGTTGGCAGGGTCACCGCGTCGTTGATGTTCCCTGCGCCCGAGGCCGTGCAGCTGCCGCCACCGGCACCGGCGCAGGTCCAGGTGCAGGTCAGCGCGGCCGGGAAGGTGTCGGCGACGGTCGCGAGCGTGTTGCTCGGGCCGGCATTCGAGGCGCTGATCGTGTACGTGGTCGAGCCGCCCGCGGTCACCGTGGTGACGCCGTCGGTCTTGGTGATGCCGACGTTCGCCTGTGCCGTCAGCGTGTCGGTGTCCGTCGCCGAGTTGTTGCCTGGCGTCGGATCGGTCACGCCGCCGGCCGTCGCGACCGTCGCGGTGTTGCTCAGCGAACCCGTCGCTGCGGCCGAGATCGCGCAGCTCGCCGTGTAGGTCACGCTGCCGCCCGCAGGCAGATTCACGGTGTCGTTGAGGTTGCCCGAGCCCGACGCCGTGCAGGTACCGCCGCCGGCGCCCACGCAAGTCCAGGTGCAGGTCAGCGCGGCCGGGAAGGTGTCGGCGACGGTGCTGCCGGGCGCATTGCTCGGACCGGCGTTCGACGCCGTGATCGTGTAGGTCACACTGCCGCCCGGCGTCGCCGTGGTCACGCCGTCGGTCTTGGTGATGCCGAGGTCGGCTTGTGCCGACAGCGTGTCGGTGTCCGTGGCCGAGTTGTTCGCCGTGTTCGGATCGCCGATCGCGCCGGTGACCGTGGCGGTGTTCGCCAGCGAGCCGGTGGCCGCTGCGGAAATCGTGCAGGACGCGGTGTAGGTCACGCTCCCGCCCACCGGCAGGTTGACCGGGTCGTTGATGTTGCCCGAGCCCGACGCGGTGCAGGTGCCGCCGCCGGCACCGACGCAGGTCCAGGTGCAGGTCAGCGTGGCCGGGAAAGTATCCGCGACCGTTGCCGTCGTGCTGCCCGGACCGGCGTTGCTCGCGGTGATGGTGTAGGTGACGCTGCCACCCGGCGTCGCCGTGGTCACGCCGTCGGTCTTGGTGATGCCGAGGTCGGTGACGACTTCATCGGCACCAATCGAGGGAGCCGTCGCGGAGCGCACCTCGTCGTCGATGTCGATGGTCACGCCCGGCAGCGGGACACCCGCCGTGGCCAGCGGACTGCTCGACTGCAGATGCAGGTCGGTCGCGCTGACGAAAGGCACGGCAGCCGTCGCGGCCTGCGAGGCATTGTCGTTGGTGCCGGCAGCGGACAGTGTGCCGGTGTAGGCCGCCAGGGCGGGGAGGGTGGTGAAGAAGTTGGTCCCTGCCGTGGTGCCTGCCTGGCCCACGCCCTGTCGCGCGACATCGGTGCCGGAGAAGTAGGCGTTGTTGTTCCAGGTCAGGTTCATGGCCGAAGTGCCACCTGTCGGCAGATACACCGCCACGTGCGCGATCGAGGTCCCGCCGCCGGTGATGTTGTTGGCAAAGAGGTTGTCGCGCACGTCAACGCCGGTCGACGTCGTCGCGACCAGCCCGAACGCTGCGGTCAGCAGGCTGTTTGCCGCGGTGCCGGGCAGGGCGCCGTACAGATTCACCGAGTTGTTGTAGATGCGATGACCGGTGCCCGCCGCAACGCGGATGCCGAACACGCCGAACTGGGTCGAGAATGCGGCGCCGCCGGTCATGTTGAAGCTGACATTGCCGACGAAGTTGTTGCGCACCGTGATGTTGTTGCCGCCAGCGACGTCGATGCCGTAGGCGGGGAAGGTGCCCGTGCTGGTGTTGATGATGCCCTGCACGTCGTTCTTCTCGATCGTCAGGTCGGAGGTTGCGCCGCCGACCCCGATGCCGCGCGCCAGCGAACCGGTAGAGCCGCCGTTGCTGGAGATGTCGGACACGATGTTGTCGGTGACCACGACATTGGCACTGGCCACGCTGGAGGTGACATTGATGCCGATCGCGCCGAACGCACCCGTGCCGGTATAGCCGATGCCGCTGACGGTGTTCGCCGACACGGTGGCGTTCGCCGTGCCGGTGGCCAGCCAGATGCCGGTATCGTTTTCGTCGTTGACCTTGTCGATGTTGGCGACGGTGTTCTGCGAGATCGTCGCGCCATTGACGCCTTGCATGTACAGGCCGACGTCGCGGATCGCGTTCGCCCCGGTGCTGTTGAGGGTGTTCTGGGTGTACGTGAGATTGGCGCCGCCTTGCGGCGTCGTGCCGCCGGTGGCGAATACGCCGACGAACGCGCGCCGAATGTCGTTGTTCTGGATCGTGATGTTCGAGAACCGTCCGGCGTTGCCGAGCGTCGTGGCGTCGGAGATCACGACGGCACTGCTGGTATTCGCGCCGTTGATGACGATGCTGTTCTTCAGCACGCCGTCGGTGATCGGCGTCGCGCCGACCGAGCCGAACAGGACAACGGAAGGCGAGGTGACGCTGTTGTTCTGGAAGGTCAGGCTGCGGTCGGTGCCGGCGCCGCCGATCGAGCCGTCGACCGTCACGCGGTTGGCGCCGTTGAAGCGGATCAGCGCGCCGTTGAACGAGCCCGAGATGACGCGCGCCGCGCCTGTCGGGCGGATTGTGATCGTGTAGTTGCCGACACCGTCCTCGCTCAGGCTGTTCAGCGCATGGGTGCCGGTTTCGAGCGTCAGGTCACTGGTGATGTCGACCACGATGTTGCCGGTGGCGACCGAGCCATTCAGCGTCTGGAACAGGCCGCCGGCATTGGTCAACGAGGTAATCGTCTCGCCGGTGCCGACCGGAATCGTGCCCGACACGGACGGCGCGATGAGATAGGTGTTCGGCGATGCCGGTGGCGTCGTGATCGTGTTGACGTCGCTGGCGACCACGCCGCCCGGGTTGGAGGCGAGGTTGCCGTTGAGGTCCTGCGCCACCACGTAGTACGACACCGAATCGGTCGTGACGACGCCGCCGAGATCGGCGTTGTTGATGACGCAATTCCAGGTGCCGTTGTTGACCGTGCCGCTGGCCAGGCTGCAGGCCTGCGAACTGTAGGCACCGGCGTTCTTGCGATAGTAGATCCGCGGCGCGAGTCCGCCGGTGGCGACGCCGCCGACATCGGTCAGCGTGACCGACAGCGTGCGATTCGTGGTCAGCGTGGTGTTGCCGAACGGCGTGTAGGCGATGACCGGCGCGGCCAGGTCGACCCCGTTGAAGTTGCCGGCGTCGGCGCCGATGTCGGTCGGTGTCAGGCCGGCGCGCGTCTGGCCATCGAAGTCGTCGGTCACGCCGACGTCGAAGCCATTGGCTTCGGCCGGAGTCGGGTTGGTCGGATGGATGTGCAGGTCGGGCGTGGCCGCTGCGGGCGCGACGAACTGCGGATCGAGCGCGAAACTGGCCAGGTCCTGGCCGGTCACGCCGCGCCAGTCGACGAGGTTGGCGACGTCCAGCGAATTGAAGAAACCGAAGACGCTGCCCGTACCGTTGGCGAGCAGGAGGTTGTTGTTGCTGGTCAGGCCAGCCGGGTTTGGCGCCGTGCCCGCGACACGCACGACGTAGTTCTTGCCGGTGGCGCCGGCGTTGCTGCGCGCGTTGAACAGGATGTTGTCACGCAGGCTGCGCGTCACGGCCGTCTGCGTGCTGGCGAAGGCGTAGGACGGACCGACGCCGGCCGTCGGTGCACCACCGATGTAGACGCTGTTGTGCACGATGGCATTGGTGCCACCGGCTTCGAAGATGCCGTTGACGCCGCCGGTGGTGGAGCCGGTGCCGATGGCGTTGTTGGTGCCGGCACCGATCGCGATCATGTTGTTGCGGTAGGTGGTGGTGCCGCCGGCGATGCGGATGCCGTTGATCTCGGCGGCCGCGCTGCTTGTCGCTGCGGAAATGCCGTAGATCTGGTTGCGCGCGACCAGGTTCGCAGTGGCGCCGTTGAACTGGATGCCGGTGACGACCGCGGCTGCCGCAGCGTTGGTATTGGTCAGGTTCGAGATGGTGTTCTGCGTGAGCGTGGAATTCGGCGTGCCGCTGGTGATCGAAATGCCGATCACCGACGCCGTGGTGGTTGTGCCGGTGCCGATGTTGTTGGTCAGGTTGCGCACGGTGTTCGAGGTCAGCACCGCGGGGGCGTTGCTGGTGAACATGCCCAGCACCTGCGAGGCGGCGCCGGTCGCGTTCAGCTGCATCGAGTTCGCGACGCTGCCGCCGACCGTGTTGCCGGTGGCGTTCCAGGTGACGGTCGTGCCGGTGAACGCGCGGATGCCGATCAGCAGGACGGTGCCCGAAGCGCCGAGGTTGGTGACCGAGATGCCGCCGACCGTATTGTTGTTCGACGTCCACGCGTTCGACGTGAAGTTGTGGATGCCGTAGATCTCCGTCCCCGAAGTCGTCGTGGTCGAGAAGGTGAGGGAACCCGCCAGCGACTGGCTGCCGATGGTGTTGCCGTTGGAGATGATGTTGCCTTCCTGCAGCAGAATGCCGGTAAACGGACTGGCCGTGGTGGTGCCCAAACCGGTGACGCCGGTCATGCTGACGGCGGCCACCGTGTTGTTGTTCACGTTGGTCGTGGCGCCGGCGACGCTGCCGTTGAACAGGATGCCGAGGAACTTCGCGCCGGTGCCGGCACCGGTCAGCGTGTAGGTGCCGGTCTGGGTGTTCGAGGCGAATCCGATGGTGTTGCCGGTGATCGTGAAGCCTTGCGCACCGCTGGTTGCTGTGGCGCTGCGAATATCGATGCCCGCGTGCAGCGCGCCCGTGGTCCAGGTTCGCGTGCCGGTCTGGTACAGGCGATTGTTCGTGATCGACCAGGTGTTGCAGCCGCCGTTGGTCGCGATGCCGGAACTGGTGACGGCCGCGCCGAAGTAATCGAAGATGTTGTTGTTGCTGATGACAATGCCACTGTTGCCGATCGCCGTGGTCGTGGTCGAGCCGTTGCCCAGGATGGCCTTGCTCGGCAGGTTGGCGCCCGCAGGGCCGATGTTGTTGTTCGAGATCGTGTTGTTGTCGTTGCCGTTCGCGGTCACCGCATCGGTGCTGAAGAAGATCGTGGCGCCGTTGGTCGCGACCGAAGCGCTGGCAGAGCCCTGGATGTTGGCGTTGGTGACGACATTGTTGGTTGCGCCGCCGATGAAGCGGATCGTGGACGTGCCGCTGGTTGCCGAAACCGTGGTGTTGGCGAGGGTCAGCGAATTGCCGCCGGTGTTCAGGCCGTCGATGGTGACGTTGTCGGCGCCGTTGAAGTCGATCAGCGGACTGCCGGCGGCGATGGCACCACTGATGGTGCGTGCCGCGCCGCCGCTGGGCGAGATGCTGATCGTCGCGTAGGACGCCGCGCCGGCGCCACTGGCGTTCAGGACCGCTGGTGCGGTTTCGGTGGTGTCGCCGGACAGGCCGATGGCGATCGTGCCGGAGTGCGTGCCGGCATTGATGGCATCGAACGCGCCCTTGATCGTCGTGTACGACGCCGCCCCGGTGCCGCCCGTGGCGATGACGTTGACCTGGGCGGAGGCCGCCGTGGCGAACAGCAAGGTCGCGACCATGCAGGTTGCGCGGCGCGCGAGTTGGGTCAATCGGCTGCTCGCCAATGGACGAATCAAGTGATCCGACGAACCGTCGATCTGCACGCGTGCATCTTGCATATGTCCCCCAAAGACAGAAACGGCCTTCGAACCCGGTCGGACCGACGAGCGGCCCAATGCACGGCACGCGGGCATGGATGATCGGAATGTCGCCTTGAACCCCAAAGACAAGGCTGCGGGAGATCGTAGCTGATGCAAAGACCCGGACTTAGCCTTCTTTGAATAGACATAATATACATTCTCACCGTTTTAGAAGGCGGCGCAGATGATCCGCGTCAACACGGTCCATCGCGGACGCGCTTCAATGGTTGCCGTCCGTCAGGTCATCCGGGCCAACTCTGCCGAGAATGCGGGCCATCCACGCCAGAAATGCCGGGCCATGGGGTTCGGTCGCCAAGTCTTACGTTCCATGAGTGACTGATCGCCAAAATAGCCGCGCCATCCCGAGCAATCGAAGCGCTTGGTCCGAGAACAATCTGCCCGTTACGTTCACCGGCCAAAGTTTTGGCACCGGTTCCAGTTGGCGGCGCGATGTCCTCCGTTGTCCTCTTCACGTCCCTACCTGACCAATTCGCGGGATCAACGGGGAAATTCAATGCCCCGCATTTCAAGAGTCGTTGCTTGGCGGCGCGGGAAAAACGCGAGCAACAAACGCTTCCAGCGATTGCTCAATCGGAATCCCAGGTAATCGAATGCCCTCGATCCACTCACTCATTTCGAACAGAAAGTCGTCAGCGCTGTCCAACACGCTTTCCGAATGACCGGTTCCGAGGAGAGACTTCAGAGACTCAGTCGACCAATCTGGTGAGGCGTCGGCCCAGACTTGCCGCGCGGTATCAGTGGTCCCCAACGCGTGATCAATCGCATAGGAACGGATTGCCAGAGTGCCCAGAACCTCGATTCGACGCTCGACCTCATCCGGATCTGGGTCAGCGACAAGTTCTGCCGCGAGTAGCCGCGGGTTGAGGTCCCAACGGTCGGCCAAACCTCGAACCAGGCGTTGGATCGGTTCTGGCAGTTCGACCTTGCTCGTGGCCATGATCAATAAGGTGCCCTGATCACTTTCAGCCGTCAACAGGAGGTGTTCACCGCAGACAACTCTGGGCAATGCCGGCGGATAGTCTGCGCAACTGATGCGGACCAGTTTGCGCACCGTTCAACGCCGGTAGATGATTCTGAGCTGGCGTGAACGCAATGGGGACGAGTCTGGGCATGATTGAACAGTCCGAAGCACGAGTTCTGGGCAACTGAGTGCTCCGAAGTGAATCCGTCACTTCCCTGGAAGCAATTGCGTCAGTTCGGAGCGCGGAGCCACCAACTGACGAATTCACGTCGCGCACTTCGGCTCGCGTTCCCGAACTGACGAGTTCAAGGCCCCGTGTCATCCCGCACGGATTGCGGACCATCTCTGCCACTGATGAGCGCTCCGAAGTGAATTCGTCGCTTCTCCCGAACTGAATGCGGCAGTTCCTGGCGCATTAGCCAATTTCATGTCTCGCGGATCCGATGCTGATCCCAACCTGCCGCTTTCCCGCCCAAATGGCTCATTGAACCGGTCAGGCGCCAAGAATGGCGAAATTGGAGAGCCACGGAGCGATCGTCATCAGACGTATAATCAATGACTTGCTGAATTATCGCCAATTATCGCGCCGGCGATAATTTATCGCGCCGCCGTTAATTTATTCCCGCACCGGAGTTCTGGGGGCCTAGTCGTCGGCGTAATACACAACCATCAAGGAACCCGATCCTGTATCCATACCTCGCAACAGAAGGCATTCAGACACTCCATCCTTATGGGCCGACCAAGTCCACTTTGTTGTCTGCCTACGAGCAATCGCCCCTGCCGCAGACAAGAAACACCTTTTCTGACTCCAACAATCGCCCGGAATTCGAATCTCGCCAGAAAAACTGCCCTGATTCAGTCATGGTGCCGACAAGCTGCCGGCAATTTGAAGGGTCTCCGCGGTGCCAATGGTCTGCGCAATAGAGAACGACTGGCTACCGCACGGTCTTACGCACGTACATTGCGAAGTGCCTCAAATCGGGCGCGCACTCTCTGGCGCGACGATGCGGCTGCCCCAGCCCTGGTCGTAGAACGGCGGTCCGAAGGTTGCGAACAGTCGCAGCAGATCGCTGGCGTCGTCGAAGCACGTGATCAGATCCATGCCTAGGTCCGGCGGCACGTCCTGCATGACTTGCGCGCTTTCTCGAACCAATCGCTCCGTGTCCCGATCGTCCATTCGGACGACAATTAGATAGCAGCACGCATCTGGATCGTCTGGCGGAAAACAGTAGGCCAAATACGCTCGATGCACCGACGGGTGCCGAGAAAAGAGAATCGACAGGGACTGGAGCGTTGCGGTCGGTGGAGTCGCCACTGCGTGAAATGCGCGCACGCGATCGCCCGTCGACGTCTCTCGCTCCGGAGAGGAAATCGCCCCCGTATCCAGCAACAAGGCGACCTCGCCTGGCGACAACCTGCAGCTCGCCGATTCGTTGGGATTCAGCACGACAGTCGCCCCGCGCGTCGCTTCGAAGAGCTTCTGACCTCTGAGTTTGATCGCTTGCCAGCCTGGCTTGATCGCACGCGTCACTGCCGCTTCAGATGTGAAATACGGAATGACGTCGTGGCCATCCGCTCCGCGCCACATCACGAAGCGCAGTTTGCCTTCGTCCATGCCGTGGCCCACGGTCGGAATGAGCGCGTAGATCTCGCTGGCCAGGACGCACCGATAAAAATCCGGTGCGTAACCCGGTTCCCGGCATGCCAGGTCGAGTAGTCGTTCAAGCTCGTTTGGCACCGTGCCCTCCAATCGAAAAGCCCATTCTTGTTGCGTCCTAGGCGGTCACGCTAAGAGCATCCAATCATGCTCTTACGCCGATGGTCTCTCGCCTCACCCAACGGATTCAACGTGTTCAGGCCAATTTGTTCAGCGTAAACACGCGTTGCTCGGCGAGCGCACCGTTGACGGCAACGCGTGTTCACCGCAGACATTTCTCGGCAGTGCCGTCGCAGGCACGATCAACAGAAAAATGGTCGGGCAGAGCTCGCGCCGGCTCTAGAATCCAATCGGGTGCGGGACTGCCTGCGGAACTCTCCCCGGAGATTCGTGCAGCTGCTATTGAACGGCTGGCACTCGCTGCAGCTCATCGCGCGCGCTGGCGGCTGAAGCGACACCCGCGGGTCTCACACCGCCTATCTGGATGCACGTTGCGTCAGGACGAGCGTTTTTTCGTTGCAGCGCGAGGCTTCGAAGCGGCCGTGTGCTTCGGTGTAGTCCGCGGCTTGGACGACGGTTCTTGAGTGCCCCGCTTTAGTTGTTCTTCGAGCACTTCGTTGCGCGCCTGCAGCCTGGCCAAAGCGCGCTCTAGCTGGTGCTTGGCCGCCACGGATTCTTCCTTCTGGCGCGCGAGCTGGGTGCCCATTTGGGTATGTTCGCGCTGCAGGTGTCCGACCTGTGTGCGCAGCGCCTTGGCTTCCTCACGCGCACGATCCACCTCCGAGTAGGCTCGATCTTCAGTCGCCCTGATGTGGGCGGTCGCGACGTCACGCTCGGCCGAAGCCGCCAGCTCTTGTTGGTTCAAACGGGTCAGCGCCTCCGCATTCGATTGCGTGAGCGCTAGCACGCGCTCGGTCAGGTCATCGCGCTGGCGCGTGAGGTCGGTTAGATACAAACGCTGGTTTTCCACCAGCGTCTGATGCTCCGCGAGTCGAGCTTCAGCCAGGGTCAAAGCGTGCGCCGCGTCGGCGGCCACTCGCTTCCAGGCGCTGCTGGTGGGCAGCGAAGGCGGCACGATCGGCGTCGAGGTCAGCCCGAGCCTGTTCGAGTTGCTCTGATGATTCGGCCAGATGCGTTTTGGCTTGTGCCTCGGCGGCCGCCAGCGCGAGCTCCCAGAGTTTCGACGCGGCAGCGGCCACGTCGGCCGGCGCGTCCGGTAGCGCCAGCTTGCTTTCGACGCGGGCGAGTCGCGTGCCGAGTTCGCTCCAATACACATCCAGCATGCGAATCAGCGTGTTTGGGGAGCCTGTGCCGAGCTCGGCGCGAACGCGCTCGATCGTCGGTCGTTCGCCGGCGCGCAGCAGTGCGTCAGCAGTGGCGTTGATCTGTTCTTGCGTGACGCCAGTTCTGGCCATTTTTCGTCTCCTTGCGAGCGCCCTGCCCTATGGACTTCGTACCGACGATAATGGATGATTATCGCGGGTATCTGCCCTATTACGTAGTAAATACTACATAGTATGAAACGAAAACAGAACACTTCCACCGATGCCCTGCCCGCGGTCCACGTGTTGCTGCCGACGCAACTGGCGCACCAGGCGGCGACCGCTGTGCGCGAACTGCTCGCGGAGGCAGCCGCCGCAAATACGACGCGTAGCTACGGCAGCGCGCTGCGCTACTGGGCGGGATGGCACCAAGCGCGCTACGGCGTCGATCTCGCCCTGCCCCTTTCAGAGGCTGCGGTGATCCAGTTCCTCGTCGACCACATCGTGCGTCGCGGCAAAGCGGGATTGACCTGGGAGCTTCCCGCTGACGTCGACGCAGCACTCGTGGCCGCTGGCCTCAAGGCAAAACTCGGTCCACTAAAGCTCTCGACTGTGTCTCATCGAATCGTTGTGCTCTCGACGGCGCATCGTCTCAAGCGCCTGCCGAATCCATGCGAGCTGCCGACGGTGCGAACCGTTCTCAGTCGAGCGCGTCGTGCTTCAGTCAAACGCGGCGAACGCCCTGCCAAGAAAACGGCCATAGCGCGCACCGGTCTCGAAGCGATGCTGGCAACGTGCGACGAGTCGCTCGAGGGCGTGCGCGATCGCGCGTTGCTGTGCTTTGGATTCGCAAGCGGCGGACGCCGTCGAAGCGAGATTGCGGCAGCGGATATGCAGGACTTGCGACGAACCGCGCCAGACAGCTACGTGTATCGCCTGGAACACAGCAAGACACAGCAGGCCGGCGTCAGCGCGACATCTACGCCCGACAAGCCGGTGATTGGACGGAGTGCGAATGCACTGACCGCATGGCTAGACGCATCGGGTATCAAGGAGGGGGCGATCTTTCGGCGGGTTTGGAAAAATCGATTGGGCCCTGCCCTCGCGCCAGCGGCGGTTGCGCGCATCGTGCAGCGGCGGGCGCTGCTCGCCGGGCTCGAAGGTGATTTTGGTGGTCACAGCTTGCGGTCTGGATTCGTTACAGAGGCCGGCAAACAAGGAGTCGCTTTGGCTGCCGTGATGGCGATGACGGAGCACCGATCGGTAGCGAGCGTGATCGGCTATTTCCAATCGGGCGCGGCGGAAGACAATCCTGCAGCGCGCTTGCTCAAGTAGCCGTTAGGCACTGGTTTGGTGCAGTTACGAAGACTTGACCTTGCGACGAGCCGGCGGTCGTGTGGCGAAAAGGATAAGTTGATCGCTCGTAGAAAGCACAATCTGATCGGGCGCTGGAACAGACAGCCGGATCCACAACAAGGCGGTGAAGAGAGCGACACGCGCCGCTTCAAAGTGGAGTGTCGAGGATGCGTCAACGCAACTGTTCTGTGCCGCCACACTCTTCAGAAGATTCGTCGGTCGCGAAGGAGATGGGCCTGGTCGCGAATCGTTGGGCGCCGTTGTGGGTCAAAGACTTCCCGATGTTCGAATACGACGCCGACGACTAGCGCTACGTCGCGCGGCATCACACGTTCACCGCGCCGAAGATCGACGACGTCGCCGACCTGAAACCGAACGCGGCCGACTCGGTGTCGCGTGGCCACGACTGCGTGCTCAACGGCAACGAGATCGGCGGCGGTTCCATCCGTATCCACCGCCCGGACATGCAGAGCGCGGTGGTCGATCTGCTCGGCATCAGCGCGGAGGAAGCGGAACTGAAGTTCGGTTTCCTGCTCGACGCCCTCAAGTTCGGCGCCCCGCCGCACGGCGGCATCGCCTTCGGCCTCGACCGCATCGCCGCCCTGATGGTCGGCACCGATTCGATCCGCGACGTCATCGCCTTCCCGAAAACCGCCAGCGCCCCCTCCTTCGTCGCCCAGAACCAGCTCCAGGAACTGCATGTGCGCGTGGTGAAGCAGGAGAAGAAATAAGAGTGGCTAATCTCGGGGGCTGGGGACGTCTTTACTTGACGGAGCACAAACCTGCAATATCGTTGCACTGCCTACCTTGAGTATCCGGCCATGGCGAGACGAGTTGATTTTTCAGTGGTTGAGGCGGCTGTTTGGGACGCGGTCGATCGGTTTCATGCCCGTGATCGAGCGCTTGTGGTGCTTGGCGCTTCGGAATGGTCGATGGCACATCGTTTGGCGGTCTACTTTGAACAATCGTTTCCGAACTGGAACGTCGACTGCGAGTACAACAGGCAGGGTGGATCAGAAGACTCCAAGACGATGGATGCTGAGTCGGGCAAAGTACGGCCTGACATCACGATTCATCGCCGAGGCCTTCTTATGCCAGAAGACAACTTGCTCGTGATAGAGCTGAAGCGAGATTCTTCAGGAATTGACCTAGCTAAAAGCCGAGTAAGCGCTTTCACATCTGCTTCGGTTGACTCACGCATTTTTCAGTATCAATACGGCTTAGCTTTGGTACTGGGACCAAAGACGACCATGTCATGGTTCGCGGAGGGAAGGCCGCTGGTTCAACTCTGAAGTACAACGACTAACGAGGTCATGAGAGTGTGCCAAGTGCCGCAGCATCCGCTCCGTTCCAATGGAATGAGAAGCAACTCACTCGAGTCGTTGAGTTTGCGCACTTCACTGTTGAATTTGCCCGCCCATGTTGCTCGATGGTTGATCGATTACTTACGGAAGAATAGCAAATGAAACTATGTAACCTCGCTGCCTTGATGAGCATAGTTGTTTCCTATAGCGCATTCGCTCAGCCAGTTTCTTGGAAAGAGTTTATGAGCGAAAAACGTGCTTCCTACACATCGGTTGGTAATCCGAAGGCAGTCGGAGTTGAGGTCAGCTTCGATTACCCAGCTAGCTGGGGCGGTGCCGATGGAAAGCGGCCGAATACTCTCTACCAAGTCACGAGTGAAGGTGGCAGGGGGTTCGAGCTATGCAATTTGGTCATCAAAGGTATTCCCGTCGGCACGACCGTAACCCCACAAGATGTAGATGAACTCTTTGATCCGCTTGGCCTGAGAGATTTCACCCCAGATGGCGGCAAGTTCATTTCGGGCGCAAAGACTACTATCGATGGACAACCGGCGGCCTGGGTTAACTTTTTCCACGAAATAGATACAGCAGGAATTAGAATTCGGAGCATTGAAATTACATACATCACATATTTCGACAATAAATTGATATTTTTTAGTTGCAGTGTCGGCGAAAGCGCAAGAAAACCAGTTGAAGAATTGCAAGTTTGGTACAAAGCATATTTTCCGTTGTTTCAGCAAATGGCTAACAGCATTGTTATTCATAGTAAGTGGAAGCACCAACAATGATTTCATATTGAAAATTACACAGTTGGTATCATGGCCGCGGGGATGTGCTGATATGAGCAAATTGCTATCTATTGTCCTTTTCTTATTGGCCATTGCGGCACTCAGTGTTCTTAAACTCATGAATTCTGCGCCTCACAGTGCGCAAGTCAACATAACCGACGATGAAATTGAGAAAGCGCTAGCTCAAACTTCCGATTTGCTCAATAAGCAACTTCCTATGATGGTTGACAGTGTGACCAGGCTCGACAAGACGTTTATTGGGGCGGGGAAAAGGCTAATATTTTACTACGTTATTCTGAGTCACTCCGGATCGGCTTTTAGTGCCGATGAGTTACGTTCAGACCTATACCCCACTGTCAAACAGAAATCCTGCTCTTCGCCAGTGTTAGCGGCACTCATGAAAAACGGAGTAAAATTTGAACACATTTATCATTATAACAATGGCAATGAAGCAACAAGAGTTGTAATAGTTTCAGCAGACTGTGGAACTTAATGATCAGTCGGCGAAAATATTTCCTGATCAGCGCCATCCCTCAACCAGAAAAGTTGCTTGCCTGACGCAGAAGCCGCTCTGGACATGGATTGCAGACGATCATGGCATGCAGCAATCAAGGCCCGAGTTCGGGCAGTCGAAAGCGGCGGTTGAATCGGTAGGCGGCTTCGCCGAGATAGCTGCGTGCCTACTTGGCTTGCTTGAACGCGTGGTAGCTGCCGCCGATCGATCGTTTTACGTCCGCGAGCACGATATTGACCCAGCGCGCCCCCTTCACCTCGGTCGCAGCGCGGCCGCCTGCGGTCTCGCTGACGTTGTGCGCGTGTCCGGTGTCGGCGAAGCGGCGGAAGCAGCCGAGGCCGTCGGTGAACGCTTCGGCGTCGGGTGCCAGGCGACGGTTGGAGCAGTCCGTGAGCGACGCATTGTCGAAACTTCGCACCGGCTTGTTGACGCTCGCTGAAAATTGACCTGGAGGGCCTTGCTTCTGCCCTCGGTCGACGAAGCCAGTACAGTAGATGCCTCGAAGTAAAGCGACGGATGCAGAGTCGTTTCGGGAGCCACAGGAGCGGGCGCGGATTGGGATGTTCTCTAGCATTCTGCCCACGCTCATAGAACCACCGGGCATTTTCGAGGAGTTCGGAAACCAGTGATATCCCGCTGTCGCGAATCGTCCATGCACAATCGCTCCTCCGCTTGGCCACCCACTACGTGCCAGCGGGAGTGGGGCTGACCTATGGAGGCCACAACGCTCCGCGAAATCGCGCTTCGCGTCTCTCAGTATTTCCGCGACTTCCTTGAATCGGACTTCAAACGCCAGCAGTCACCGCGACGCCGGGTCGTCCTTCAATCGGACTCGGGGTTCCGGGCAGGCATGCGCGTCGGGAGTTATCCCGAACTTCAAAAGGAGATCTGGAAGCTGCTGAGTAAGCCGACCTCAAGCGACTTGTCGCTGGCCATGCAGCCTCGACGATACACACGACCAATCAGCCCCACGTTGAAGCGAGTCATCGAAGAGCAAGTGGCGGTGATTCCAGAGTCGAGCGTCTTCGCTGTACGACAAGGGCTGATCGACCGCGCTACCGCCACATTTGCGAAGGCGGTGACAAACCCCGAGAAGTGGGTAGACGCCCTTCGCGCCGATCTGGCCTCCGATATCGGCGAACTGTTGGTGCGCCCGCTAATCGCCCATCTAGATGGGCCGCTCACGCAGCAATCGTACTCAGTGATGGACACGCTGTACGCCGCAGAGTCGGACCTAGTTGCGCGCGTCGCTGATGGCTTGGATCGCGTGTTGCCTGAAGTCTTGGCACGGTACTTGGCAACGCAAGACCCTGGACCGGTTCGTCAAGCGTCGACGGAGTTCCTGACGCTTGAATCGGTTCGCGCTGCCCTCTTGTCCTTTTTTGAAGGTTTCGTCGCTGCCGATGCCTTTCAGGAATTCCGTGACCTGGAGACCTACGTTGCGACGTCTGACGGTCTGCAACTTTATTTGTATGTCGGCTCGTTGAAATTCGCCAACGCGACGTATCCGCTGTTCTTCCTTCCCGTCGAAGTACAACGCTCTCCCGAAGGGGTCGGGTACGTGTTGAAGTTGTTGCCAAGCCCGCTGTTTGCGAATCGCCCTGCGATTGATTTCGTACTTCAAGAGCTGGCGACCGCCCAAGAGCGCTCATGGGTCGCGCCCATTCGGGAACGCATTACCTACCTCACACCCGAACAAAGCCTGTTCGAAGTGGCGCGTGGTCTGTTTCGATTAGTCGCTAACGCCGTCGACCTTCCAGGGAAGATCGAGCTCTCTACGAATTCTCCGGATGCCTCGACCGCGCGGGTGACCATGTCGAGTGCGTTGTACCTTGCGGCGTACGAGCGATCCGACGAGTCTTTGATCAACGACTACGAAGAGATCATCAATCAGGCAAAGACCGGCGGATCGGCGATTGTCGATCTCTTTCACAAATTGGTCGGCGGAATCTTGACTGACAACCCCGTGAGCATTGGAGCGTCGGTGGCCGCGGCGTGGGAGGAAATGCCGCTGGTCGATCGAGTCGTTTTCGACTCACCGATTCCGCTTAACGAAGAGCAGCGCAAGATCTTGCTCGCGACAAAGAATCCGCAAGGCCGCATAATCGTTGTGGAGGGCCCGCCTGGCACCGGAAAGTCCCACACAATCGTTGCTGTGGCGGCAGACTGCGCTTTCAACCAACGTTCTTGCCTCGTGCTTTCCGACAAGACCGAGGCGTTGGATGTCGTTCAATCCAAGTTGTCGGAAGCCATGAGCCGAGTCCGGCATGAACGCGACTTCCCCAATCCGATTCTCCGCCTCGGTCAGCAGAATGCCAATTTCAAGCGCCTCACATCGAATCAGGCGGTGAGCCAGATCAGCGCCTATGCCCGTGCGATGAAAGCTGGAGATCCCGTACTCCAAGCCGAACGTCAGGACACCAAAGACCACCTCAAGCAAGCCATCGAGGGCACCGTTGCGACTCTCGGCAGTTTGGCCCTTGTCGACTTGCAGGCCATGCACCACGACGAGATGACCTTGGGGAGTCTGTCCCCTGCCGTGATGGCTTGTGTGCAACGGCATGCGGATACCAGCTTTCTGCCGCAACTCGATGCGCTGGCGGGAGACCTGGAGGCGCTCGAAGTATACTTGGCCGGTCTGTTCGAGACGGCCGACTTTACGCCGGAATCGCTATGGACGCGCGTACGCCGGGACGCGTGTCTATATGAGTTTTCCGAAGGCCGCGACACGAGCGCGTTCTCCAAGTTTGAGCGATTGGACGCATCCCAGGTGCTCCACCTCTCCGGTCTCCTGGTTAGTTTTGAACAGCTGCGGATGCCCGTGATCGGCTACCTATTCCGAGGTGGCGCAGTCCGTGTCTTGGACCAACAACTCAACGCGCTGCCGGCGACCTCTCCGGCATTTTTGAAACAGCATGGCGCGTTGCTGAGTGCGCTGGTTGAGTCAGCCAACGTTCTGCGCACGAGTCTCGAAACAGCGGGCGTCGGTCCGACGTTCTCCGAGGCGTATGCCGTACTGGCCCAGCGACGGGTAGCCAGTGGAGCTGCGTGCGCCGCGCTGAAAGCGCTCACACTGCTACGGCGCCTCGATCCCGAAATCGTTGCCGCCCTGTTGCAAGAGTCGAAGGACGACGCGCGATTGTGGACGCTGTCCATCCAGTTTCTTCGGCGCTGGCTTTCAACCCGTAGGGTGTTCGACCAAGCGCCAAAGTACGACTACGTGGGAAGCAAGACTCACCTAGAACGCCTGAACACGTCCGTGATGAACGCTCACGTTGACAGGCGCCTGGTCGACTTTATGGACAACCATCGTGCAGATGCCAAGGCACTCGCCGCGGTCATCAGTCGGCGCCAAAAATTTCCGGAAGAGAAATTCGAGAACATCCGAACTTCATTCCCCGTAATCATTGCGAGCATCCGCGAATTCGGTGAATTCATGCCGCTAGCGCCGGACTTGTTCGACGTGGTGATCATCGACGAAGCGTCCCAAGTCTCCGTCGCCCAAGCGCTCCCGGCGCTGCTGCGAGCCAAGACCATCGTCGTGCTTGGCGATAGCAAACAATTCTCGAACGTCAAATCATCCAATGCCAGCAACGAGCTCAACGACAAATATCGGGCAGACCTTGTTCAATACTTTGAACAGAACGTCACCCGACAGGCCGCTGCGCTGCAACGTCTGGCAATGTTCGACGTCAAACGATCGATCCTCGAATTTTGCAGCATGGCCGCGTCGTACTCGGTCACGCTGCGCAAGCACTTTCGATCTTATCCCGAGCTCATTGGCTACTCGTCGTCGACGTTCTACAACCACCAACTTCAAGCCATCAAGATTCGCAGTGTGCCGCTGAACGAAGTCATCTGCTTCGACCAAGTGGCCGTCGGCGATCGCGCAACCAGCCGAACCAGTAACGCGGCCGAGGCTGATTTTGTTCTTGAGCGGTTGTTGGAATTGGTTGATGAGACACGTCCGCCGACAGTGGGTGTCATCACGCCCTTTCGAGAGCAACAAACACTGCTGACGAAGCTGCTCTTCAACCACACCCGCGGTCGGGATTTCGAAGACAAGTTGCGGCTGAAGATCATGACCTTTGACTCCTGCCAGGGCGAAGAGCGAAGCATCATCTTCTATTCGTTGGTGGCCACGCCGGGCAACGACGCGCTCAACTACATCTTCCCGGTTTCACTCACCGACCCTGCCCAGTCGGTCGAGGAAAAGCTGAAGGTACAGCGCCTCAACGTCGGCTTCAGTCGCGCCCAGGAAATGATCTGGTTCGTCCACTCGATGCCCATTTCCACATACAAGGGCGCCATTGGCCAAGCCCTGAATCACTATCTCAACGTGCTCCGCTCGAAGGATGTGCGTGCCGATCAGACGGACCCTGCCAGTCCGATGGAAGCGAAACTTCTGGGGTGGCTGCAAAACACCGAGTTTGTTCAGATGCATCCCGAGGAAGTCGAGATCTTGCCCCAGTTCCCGGTAGGTGAGTATCTGCGTCAACTCGACCCCACGTATGTTCATCCGGATTGGCGCGTCGACTTCTTGCTGACCTTCCAGTCCACCAAGGGCCCGGTCCATGTGGTCATCGAATACGACGGCTTTGAGCATCACTTCCAGAAAGGCAAGCAGGTCCATATCGGCAACCATCAACGCTATTTGGTCGAGGCCGACATCGAGCGGCAACTGACATTGGAGAGCTACGGTTATCGTTTCTTGCGGGTCAACCGCTTCAATCTCGGCAAGGACCCAGTGACGACGTTGTCTGATCGACTCACTGCCCTAATTGAAGTTGCCGCGGGTGAGCCCACGTCGAAAGCGGTCAACCAGGTGCTCGAACAAGCGGCGGGGCTCGCGAGCAGAGAGCTCAAGGCGTGTAGTCGTTGCGGCAAAATCCAGCGATTAGACGCCTTCTTCGATCCGGGGCTGAAATCCGGCGAAGGGGGCCACGGCCGCGTATGTATGCCATGCAAGGACAAGGAATCGGCCGAGACGGCGGCGCGACCTTTAGTGCGCCGTCGACGTCGTTGGAGGTAGTACTGAGGTGTCACTGAATCAGCAGCAGCTGCGGAGAACGCCATGTTCAACAAAACCGGACGAATCGCTCCAGAGGAACGGGTACGACAAGACCCGCCGAGCCGCTTCACATTGAAGCAGCAGCAAGACCGCGCCGCGGACGAATTGGTGGGGCTGTGTCGGGGGATGTTGTCCGATGGTGTGGTCAGCGCCATGGAAGCTCAGTTCCTCAAAGATTGGATTGAGCGCAACGCCATTCATGCCAACGCGTTTCCGTTCGATATCGTCTATCGACAGCTCCAAAGTGCACTGGCCGATGGTGTTTTCGACGAACACGAAGAACAAGACTTGCTCTCGACGTTGGTCAATCTGGTGGGGGGCGAACAAAGGGACTTCGCCCATGCATCGCCCAGCCTGGCGTCGGCGTTGCCATTGTGTCAGCCGACGCCAGCGATCCATTTCGCAGGATCAGTCTTCGTGGTGACCGGGACGTTTGCGTTCGGCAATCGACGCCAAGTGATCGATGCACTCGAATCCCGGCAAGCGAGTGCCGCTAGCAGCGTGTCCAAAAAGGTTAACTTTCTGGTGATCGGCGAGATCGGATCGCAGGCTTGGCGACATTCCTCTTACGGCCGAAAGATTGAAGCTGCGGTGGAGCTACGTGAGGCCGGTGTGCCGTTGCGCATCGTCTCCGAACCACACTGGCGAGAGGCGCTGGCCAGTACAAGTTAGTGCGACACGCACCGAAGTCTAAGCGGCTTCAACCGTCGGCAGAATGGAGCAGCGCACGTCTGCCCTACCCCCGATAAGCATCCCTAATCGCCCGGCACCCAAAAAAAATTCGCCGAGTTTCCTTTGGAATTGCGCTGGTGGTTGGCCTACGCGCCTTGCCTTCGGGGGTGAAAAATCGGGCCGTCTTGACCATTTGCGGTGATCCTGGCGGCGGTGCTGATCGCGCGCGGGATCCATGTCCGTTTTCGGCCGAGGCTGGGTGAAAACTCCAGACGCTTAGTGAGTATCGCCTCATACGTGAATTTCTAGACCGGTCACTTGGTCTGAGCGCCCTGGAACTCGCGTACGCGGGCCGTTTTGATCACTTCTTGATCAGCCGCAATTTCCGGGGGGAGTTTTCACACAGCCTCGGCCAATAACGGTCAGTCATGGCTCTCGACGAATTGGATCCATAAAGCAGACATTCGATGCGCCTGAGGCTGGTGACTATCGCGCCCGAAGCTAAGGCGCTTGATGTACCGACACAGCTTTTCCAACTTCTGGCTCTCGTGCGCTTCGGCAGCAACGCCGGCATGCAGCGAGAATCCGCCGACCTGGCCGGCACCGCCTTCCAGCAGACTGGCGTCGCCGGGCAGTGTTTGCAGGGTGACGACTTTGCGTCCGGTCTGCGCGCCGGTGGCGATGCGGTAGGTGATCGAACTCATCCGCAGCGCGTCCATGCTGTCGTCGCCGCCAGCGTTGTCGGTCAGGAAGACGGACTCCTCCTCGCCTTGGAGCCAGCCTTTGCGCGCCAGATGCCGGCACACGCGATTCGCGATCGTGTCAGCCAGGTGAGTCAACTGCGCGGTAGTCGGGGCGCGGGTGCGGTGCAGGCGTGGTTTGCGCGGCGGTGCCAGCTTAAGAACGAGAAGTCCCGGCGTCAGGTGCCTGTGCATCCGTTCGTTGCTGAGATCGGTTTTCTTGACTGGCTCGGAAATCCTTCGCAGAACCGTGACGCGTTGGTGTTCTCCGAACTTTCTCCATCGGGCGCAGACGGAAAGTTTGGTCAAACCATCACGAAGAAATTCTGTCGATATCGGCGTGAGCTACGACTCGGAGCGAAAGATGTGGTGTTCCACTCTCTTCGACACTCGGTGGTAACAGCACTGATTCGCGCTGACGCGCCGCAAGTGCTGCGGCGAGAGATCACCGGGCACAAGCAGCAGGGAGAGGACGAGGGCCGATACTTCAAGGGTTCGGACATGTGTGGATTGCTGCGGACGATCAGTCTTGTTCGTTGGCCCCGAGCCGAAGCGGTCTTGCGTGAGGCGTCCTCACGCATCTGCTCCCCACTTTTGGAGCTTCCTGCAATCGACGAAGCATGAGCAGGTGCCGACCGCGTGACCGGCTGGCCGATCCCCCGGCCGGTTGAAAGTTGAGAGGACAGCGCCCGCCTCAAACGAGGCGCGTGTGCGAAAGTCCCGATCCCCTGAAGAACAGATGGTCACGTTTTGCCGCGAAGCGCACAAGCACCCTGTTCCGGAGGTAGCCAAGAAGCATGGCGTCAGCGAGCAGAACCAGTGCGCTTTTCATAGCCGTTAAGGCCGGCTCGAGACGCTCGATGTGACATAGTTGCCTGCGCTCCACAATGGGAGCGTGCGCCTTGAGAAGCTGCCGCCCAAGCGCGAATTCTCGATCGGCAGCGCTGTTGGTTTCCGCTGGTACGCTTCGAACAGGCCATGAAGCTATTGAGGAGAAGCTGCAGTGACCTCCGACAATGGCTTTTTCGCAACGGCCAAAGCTCGCCTCCAGCGCGAGGTGATGGATATCGAGAACCGCACTGATCTAACCAACGATCAAAAGGTCTCGCAGATCATCGTCATCTTTTCGACCGTCTGTGCCGGCGTGGCGGTGCAGCCAATTCCATTCGCTGACATCTTCATCCTGACGCCGCTACAAGCATTCATGGGAACGCGCATCTCGGCGATCCGTGGCCTGCGACTCAGTGAGAAAGAGGCTTCCGCGATTATCAAGGAGATCATGGGCGTCGTAGGGGCGGGCATGATTGCCCAGCAATTGGGCATCGCCGCGGCCAAGATCTTCTTCCCCATTTTCGGAGGAGTGGCGACCATTCCCGTCGTCTTCGGACTGACATTCGCCATAGGCAAGGTCATGGATCTCTACTTCATCCATCAAGTCCAGGGACGAAAGCTGTCGCCCGACGAACTCAAGCGAGCATGGTCAGAGGCGAAGAAGGAGGGTGAACGCCAAGGCAAGGCCAGGACGAGCGAAATCAAGGATCACCATGGCAAGTAATGGCCGAGCGGCACCTGCCGTCCAATACGTTCGCCGCAACTTCGATGAGGCAGCCATTCTGGCGGTGGCCTCCAAGCTCGCGTTCGAGGTGGATCCCAGTTTTTCCGAATCGGAGCAGGCCACCATCGCAGCGATGATGCGGGCCCATCCGCAAGCGGGAGACTCGCCCCACGGGTTGGGCGAGTGGCTGGCCCGGATGGATGATGGGCAGATTCAAGGCGTCGTGAGCAACACAAAGGGTGTTCTGCACGAGATGGAGTTCGTACGCCTGGAGAACGAGGACGGCGATGCCGTTTACGCCTCGCTTTTCACGGACACCAATCACCCCAGCTATGACGTGCAATTCGTTGATACGGAAACGGGCGCGCGCTGGGAGGCCCAGTTGAAGGCGACTGACAACGAAGCCTATGTTCGCAGTTGGATGGACGCGCATCCCGATGGCGACATCGTGGTCACCGATGAGCTGGCTAGTGCGATGGGCGTGCGAACTTCGGGCCTGGACAACGAGGCGTTGACGGCGAAGACCGAAGACGTCGTCGACAGGCTGATTGAAGCGACCGATGAAGACAGCTTGTGGAACTACTTTCCGGCGCTCACTGCAGCATCGATTGCCTTGGTGACTTGGGGACTCTGGCAGCGCTACAGGCACGGTGACATCAGCTTGCAGCGCTTCAAGCAATTGCTCGCGCGCGCCACCGGATTGAAAGCCGGCAAGCTAGCACTGCTGACCTTGGCGCTTTCCATACCCGGACTCAATGTGGTCACCGGAGCGGCCTTGGTCGTCGGCCTCCTTTTCTCCGGCGCTGGCGTCGTGCGCGCCATGGGAACGGGACGTGGCTCAGTGGGGACAGGCGCTGCGATGAAATTCCAAACGTGAGTGGGAGACTCCCTGCATTTATGGAGAATGCTGCGCTCGCTTCATCCCAATCACGCACGCGAGGCCATCACCCAGCACAAGTCGAAACCGAACGATCATCAGCAAAGGCGCCGTGAGGTAGCCTTCCTGAGTGGGCTAATTTTGAACGAGCAGCCCGCATGCGCATAGCCAGCGGTGGCCCCGGCGGCAGATCTGATTACCTTTCCGCCCGCTTTTGTGGCATGCCCGGCGATGCTTACTCCGACATCCACCACGGTTGCGATGGGGTCCTTGTTTTCTACCACCACCTTTTTGGCCTGATAGGCCAGCCCTGTCGCTCCCCTGGCGGTAAGTTTGGTTCCACTCCACAACCATCCAACGACCGTCTTCCATGCCACGGCGGCACCTCTGCAAAATTCAGACCCGAGTCTACGTTGAAGTCGGCCAGGAAATTGTGCGAACGGCCACGTGCTCAAGTTGTGAGCTTGTGGCCGGAATCGCGGAGAGGCGAGTGACAACGGGCAGCGCGCTGGCTGCAATGAAGTTTGTACAATCGCGCCGACTGCGCGGATCGAGGATCCCGCATCCTCACGGAAAGGATAGACATGTCCGATCGTCTAGCTGGCAGCAGCGATCTCATCCAAGCCCTTCGTGCTGAGGATATTGCCGAAGCTTGGCGGCTGCTGTCGATTCCCGTGAGTGTAAACATGCTGGACTCGCGCAAAACGACAGCGCTGATGGTTGCAGCCTATCGTGGCTACGCTGACATGTGCACCAGGCTCATTGAACTAGGTGCTGATGTTCTTTACGTCAAATATGTCGATGATGACGTGAGCGATGATGGATATAGCGTTGACGACGCCGAAATTCGCGCAAGGATGAGCGGCGACCCCTCGACGCTATGTGTTATTCAATGTGCCATGGTTGAAGCGAAGTGGCGTAGTTGCCTTAACAAAGCAAATCGTGGTCCAGAACTCTTGGTAGACGCTGCACGCCTAGGTCTAACTCGCCTCTGTGTTGAGATGATAGAGGATGGAGTGACTCTCTCTCCCCCAGATCCGCAGTTTGAGTTGTCGCTTGTGCTGGCCGAGGACAATGTCAGGGCGCTGAAGCAATGGTTGGAGCGCTGGAATGGGCTGGCATGGCGAAGCCAGGACGGGGCTACCGCCCTGCACGAGGCGGTTTCCTGTATGCCGTCTTCAAGTCCTGCGCCCCGCAAATGCATTGGATGGCTATTGAGTCGCGGGATCGACCTCCATGCCCGTACCGAGGCTGGCGACTCAGCGCTGAGGCGCGCGTTGATGAACGCGCCGCGCGAGGTCATACGTCAGCTTTTAGACGCTGGCGCCCATGTGACCCTACCGGACGACTGCATCGAGATGATCTACTCGCGCGATGGCGTGGAACGGTTGCTGATGTGCGGTGTTTCGATCGATCAGGTCGATGACCTGGGGCACACAGCGCTGTATTCGGCTTGCTCGTTCCGGGACGAAGCACTAGCCGCATGGCTGTTGGAGCAGGGGGCATCTCCCAACGTCCGTACGCGTTCGGGTGGGTTCCCTCTGGAGGTCGCTGCGTCAAATTATGGATTCAAGGATTCCGAAAGTTATAAATCCAGGATTCCGATAATCCTTCTTTGAGCTGGGCCCGACAAGTCCCCGGCCATGATGGAGTGGTCATCGATCACGGCTCGCCCCGCCTGATCGAGCTGCTCGTGCAGCATGGTGCGGCGTTGGAGTTCACTGATGGGGATGGTGGGCCCACGGCTTTGGAGAGCGCTCTCGCGCAAGGCAATTCCGCGGCCGCTGAGACGCTCCTG